>JBEKTX010000120.1:0-11116 GCA_049515615.1 Spirochaetia bacterium | reverse complement strand
TGACCTGAAGCGCAAGCTTTTCGCCATTGGCTTCAGCGTGTCCGACCGTCGGCTGGACAGCGCCTACTATGATCTTCTTGCCAGCGAGGCGCGGGTGGGAAGCTTTGTCGCCATCGCCCGGGGGGAAATCCCGTTGGAGCACTGGTTCTCAATGAGCCGCCCCTATGCCGCAATCGGCCGGCGTCGCGTGCTGCTCAGCTGGGCCGGGACAATGTTCGAGTACCTCATGCCTCTCCTTCTGCTGCGCTCCTACGGGAGCTCGCTCCTCGACAAAGCCGCCAGGGATGCGGTGGCCATCCAGATTGCCTATGGACGGAAACTTCGCGTGCCCTGGGGCATCTCGGAGTCCGCTTTCACGGACTTGGACATCAATAAGACCTATCAATACAAGGCCTTTGGCGTGCCCGAGCTGGGGTTGAAGCGGGGCCAGGGTGAGGACCTTGTTGTCGCCCCCTATGCCAGCCTTCTGGCGGTCAGTATTGACCCGAGACAGACCGTGCGCAATTTGAAGCGCCTTGCTTCCCTGGGACTGCTGAAGGAATACGGCTTTCACGAGGCGATGGACTTCAGCCGTCAAGCCAGTCGTGAGGGCACTCGTGGGGAGATCGTCAGAGCGTACATGGCGCATCACCAGGGCATGGGATTCCTGTCACTGAACAACTTTCTCCACGGCAATACGGTCCAACGCCAATTTCATGCTGATGCGCGCGTGCGTGCCGTCGAGCCTCTGCTCCATGAGAGTGTTCCGACGCTCCCTCCCCTGTACCACATCGCCACCCGCCAGAGGATGCCGTCGCTGAACGGCTTCGGCGAGATCGCGCCGTCGGCGAGCAGATTCATCTCTCCGCATACCGTCAATCCCCGGACCCAGGTGCTGGGCAACGGCCGCTATTCCCTCATGGTTTCCAACTCGGGCGGAGGATACAGCCAGTGGCGCGATTTCGAGCTCACACGATGGAGAGCCGATATCACGCGGGATTCGTGGGGGCAATGGTGCTACATCCATGAGACCGATTCGGATCGGCTGTGGTCCAGCACCTATCACCCCACCGATGTCAAGGTTGAGACGTACTCCGCCAGCTTCGCCCTGGATCGAGCCGTGTTCCGGCGCATGGACAACGGCATCGAAACCGAAACGGAGCTCGTCGTCTCCTCCGAAGATGACGTCGAGATTCGACGGATCACCCTCATCAATCGATCCGTTCGCACCCGCCGCCTCGATCTCACCAGCTACGTCGAGCTCTCCCTGGCGCCGCATGCAGCGGACGCTCAGCATCCGGCCTTCAACAAGTTGTTCATTCAGACCGAGGCAGTGGGGGAGCATCGAGCGCTCCTCGGCTCCCGCCGGCCGCGCGGGGAGGATGACCCGCCCATCTTCGTCGCCCACCGCTTCACCCTCGAACAGGCGGATGATGCCGCCCTGCGCTTCGAGACCGACCGGCGCCAGTTCATCGGCAGGGGACGGACGCTCGCCAGCCCCGCGGGGGCCTTCTCAGAGCCGGGCTGCAGCCAGGGGTTCGTCCTGGACCCGGTTCTGAGTCTTCGGCACAGCCTCACGGTGGGTCCGGGAGAAAGCGCGCGGGTTTCTCTCATCCTCGCCGCGGGCGATTCCCGACAAGGGGTCCTGGGCCTGATGGAAAAGTACGGAGATCCTCACACGATCGATCGCGCAATGGAATTCGCCTGGGCCTCCGCCCAGCTCGAGCTGCGGCTGCTCCGCATCCAGCCTGACGAGGCCCGCCGGTTTCAGGAGATGGCTGGTCACCTCCTGTTCCCGAATCCTCTCCTGCGCCCGCCCGCGGAACGCATCGAAGAGAACCGCAAGGGACAGGCCGGGTTGTGGCGCTATGGGATCTCGGGAGATATTCCGATCCTCCTGGCCACCATTGGAGAGGTGCGCGATATCGGCCTGGTCCGGCAATTGCTGCAAGCGCATTCCTATTGGCGGATGCGCGGATTGAAGACGGACCTGGTCATCCTCAACGACGAGGCCAGCGGCTACGAGCAGCCGCTTCGTGAACAGCTCGAAGGGCTGATCCGGGCGCAGACGGCGGGCACGGGGACGGATCAGCCCGAGAGGATATTCCTGCAGAACACGGATCAACTCCCGAAGGAAGATCTCCTGCTCCTCATGGCCGCGGCACGCGTCGTGCTCGTGGCGGCCCGCGGCCCCCTCCCCCAGCAGATGGGCGTCGCAGCCGAGATCCCTGAACCGCCGGAATTCCTGGCCGGGAAACGCGCTCCCCGGGATCCTTCAGCCCCGCTGCCCTTTCTGGAATTGCCCTATTTCAACAGCCTCGGCGGTTTCACCCCCGATGGGCGTGAATACGCGATCTATCTCGGTCCCAACACTCACACGCCTGCCCCCTGGGTGAATGTGGTCGCCAACCCGACCTTCGGGACCGTGGTCAGCGAGACGGGCTCGGGCTCCACCTGGTACGGCAACAGCCAGCGCAACCGCCTGACGGACTGGTCCAACGATCCGGTCATGGATCCACCGTCGGAGGCGGTGTACATCCGCGACGAAGAGACGGGAATTTACTGGACAACCACCCCGTCGCCGATTCGCGAGGAGTCCGCCTACAGGGCGCGGCATGGGGCGGGGTACACGGTCTTCGAACACAACAGTCACGGGATCGAGCAGGAGCTGACGGTGTTTGTTCCCGTGGACGGCAACGGCGGGGAACCGGTGAAGCTGCAGAGGCTGCGGTTGAAGAATGACACTTCCCGCACCCGCAGGCTTTCCGTGACATACTACGTGGAATGGACGCTGGGTGAGAACCGCGAATCCTCCCAGATGCACGTCATAACCTCGTGGGATGACGAGCTTCGTGCCCTCCTGGCCCGCAATCGCTACCATCCTGAATATGGTGACCGTGTCGCCTTTGCGGCCATCAGCCCGGCTCCGCTGTCGTTCGGCGGCGACCGCACGTCTTTCATCGGCCGAAACCGCTCCCTCGGGTACCCGGCGGCAATGGAGCAGACGGGGCTCTCATCGCGGACGGGGGCGGGACTCGACCCGTGCGCGGCGCTTCAAACAATTGTTGAGATGGCTCCGGGAGAGAAGGCCGAGATCACCTGCATGGTGGGCCAGGCTGAGTCGGCAGAAGAAGTGCACAGGCTCGTTCTCTCCTACCGGAATGCGATCACGGTTGAGACCGCGTTCGGGCTCGCGAAAACGTGGTGGGACGACCTGCTGGGCACCCTGGAGGTGCACACCCCTGAGCTCGCGGCGGACTTTCTGATCAACCGCTGGCTTCTCTACCAGAGCCTGAGCTGCCGAATCTGGGGAAGGTCCGCATCGTACCAGTCCGGAGGCGCGTTCGGATTCCGCGATCAGCTGCAGGACATATCGGCAATTCTCTACGCTCAACCGCAGAGAGCGCGGGAGCACATCCTGCGGGCAGCCAGCCGTCAATTCAGGGAAGGCGATGTCCAGCACTGGTGGCATCCGCCGAGCGGAGCGGGGGTCCGGTCACGTATTTCGGACGACCTGCTCTGGCTTCCTCATGTGGTTGCTCACTATGTGCGGATCACGGGCGACAAGGACATCCTGAAAGCGGAAGTTCCTTTTCTCAACGCTCCACCGCTCGAAGCCGCTCAGCGCGAGGTGTTCTCCACGCCTGAGGTCGCCCCCGAGAGCGCCACGCTCTTCGATCACTGCCGGCGGGCGGTCTCCCGCGGGCTGACCGCGGGGCCGCATGGGCTGCCCTTGATCGGGACAGGTGACTGGAACGACGGGTTGAACCTCGTGGGGGTCCGAGGAAAAGGGGAAAGCGTGTGGCTGGCCTGGTTTCTCGTCGATGTGCTCCAGGGGATGATCGAGCTGTCCGACGGGCTGGGTCGGTCTGAGCTGAGCCGGGCCTTCGAGCAGGAGAGGAAGACGCTGGTTCAACGCATCGAAGAGGCGGCATGGGATGGAGAATGGTACCTTCGGGCCTTTTTCGATGATGGTACCCCGCTCGGCTCTTCTGCGAACCGTGAAGCGAGGATTGATTCCCTGCCCCAGTCCTGGGCTTGCCTGAGCGGCGCCGCCGCCGCGGATCGAACGGAGAGGGCGTTGGAATCAGCGTGGCAGCGCCTCGTTCGCGAAGAAGAAGGCCTGGTGCTGCTGTTCGAACCGCCCTTCGACACCATGGAGCCATCGCCCGGATACATCAAGGGCTACCCTCCGGGAGTGCGGGAGAACGGCGGCCAGTACACTCATGCCGCCCTGTGGTTCGCCATTGCCCTGGCGCGCCACGGGGACGGTGAGCGCGCGGCGAAAATACTGCGAATGCTCAATCCGATCGAGCGGACGGGCAATGCCGAGGCGGCATGGCGCTATGGGGTCGAGCCCTACGTGATCGCGGCTGACGTGTATCGATTGTCCGGGCGCATCGGCCAGGGCGGGTGGTCGTGGTACACGGGTTCGGCGGCCTGGATGTACCGGGCGTGGGTTGAAGAGGTCCTGGGACTGAAGATCCGCGGCACTCAGATGCGCCTGGAGCCCGTCATCCCCGGATGGTGGCCAGGCTTCAGCCTGCGCTATCGTCACGGTGAAGCGTTGTATGAGATCCAGGTCGAGAATCCGCAGGGCCGCCAGCACGGCGTATCGTGGGTCGAGCTGGACGGCAGGCGCCTGCCGGAAAAGGTGATTCCGCTGGAGCGGGCACTTGTCAAACACCGGGTTCTCGTGCACCTGGGTGAGGGCGAGTGAAAGCTCAGAATCGAACTCCGAAAAAGAGGTCGAACTCGACGGTGAAGGCGCCCCGGTCAAGCGTGATGAATCCCGTCGGCTGGTTCGATGCGAGGGTCGGCACGCCCCCGAGGTCGAACGGCATGAAACCGACCAGGAGCACGGGCCGCAGGAAGAGACTCCCGGGGAAGAGGTCCACGCCCACTCCTCCCTTCAGCCACACCTCGTTCAGGGCTCCGGAGGGGCTGCTGAGGCCCGCCTTCAAATCGTCCCCCTTGTCATCGGAGTACGTGAGGTTCAGCTTGTATTCAGCGCCGATGAGGGGAAAGATAGTGACGGGCCCGATGACGAAGGGGTACTTGACCGCAACGCCGAAGGAAAGCCCCGTGAGCACCGCGGCGAACGCGGTCGACGTGGAAGCGGCGGACGGCTCGGTGCTGCCCCGGTTCAGCGAATAGCCGAATTGAAAGAGGACGTACGTCGCATCGAAGAACTGCGTGGTGGTGACTGACACGGAGCTGGTGACCTGTGAGAGCGTCCCGGAATAGCTGCCGTTGAACGTCACCGGTGAGAAATCGAAGGCGGTCCCCCCGCCGTAGGAGAAGCCGAGGCCCCAGGCTCCGCCGGCGGATAGACCCGCCCAGAGAATGAAAGAAAGCTTCAAGCCCGCGGCGGAACGGGCTGCCATCCCCTCAGCCGTCCACCTGCTCGAGAACGCCGGCGGCAATCCCCTTCTCCACCAGGGCGGCCCAGGTGATTCGCACGGGGCCTCCGCGGGTCCCGGCTCTCGCCCGGACGTCCAGGATGCCCGCCTTATGAACGGTTTCCGTGATCTGCAGGGCCGCTTCATCGGGGTAGTCCTCCGGCACGGCGAGAACCTCGACTATCGCATGCTCCATCGAGGTGGCGAGCGCCAGGGCGCCCGAGGGGTCTGCAGTGAAGTAGAGGGAGCGGGTCACCTGCGAAATCTGCCTTTCATCCGGGATCGGCGCGGGAGGTTCTACGAGGGGTGGGATGCGGCGAACCCGTCCACCACCGCCCTGGTGGTGAACCCAAGCGCGACCGCGATGTCGCCGAACGTCCTCGAGTCCCCCGCCTTCTGGGCGGCGATGACGGCTTCAACCTGCGACTGCTTCATCGCGCCCGTTCTCACCAGGAAATCGCCTATTCGTTCCGCCATTGTGTGGTCCTGGCGTCAGTATAGTCGGGTCCGAGAAGAGTGGCAAGAGTCGTAACCTTCTGCAGGGTCGATTGTTTTCCTTTTGTATCTTCATAGAACCTCCTTCTGCAAGGGCCATTCGCGTGCTTCGCACGCGGATGGCCTGTTTTTGTCTTTTCGTGTATACTGGCGCGTTCCCCTTCTTCTCCATTGGAGGCATTCATGAACGAGCAGATCAAGCAGATCGCGGATCGCATCCGCGGCCTGCGGGATATCGCCCAGCTGTCCGCGGAGACATGTGCGCAGGACCTTGGCATCCCGCCCGAGACCTATCGGAGGTACGAGAGCGGCGAGGCTGACATCCCCGCCAGTTTCCTCTACCAGGTGGCGGGCAAGTTCCACGTCGAGCTCTCCGCACTCCTCACCGGGGAGGATCCGCGTCTCCGCGTCTACTCGGTCACCCGGGCAGGACGGGGGGTGAAGGTGGACCGGCGCAAGGACTACGGGTACCAGAGCCTTGCGTTCAACTTCGTCGACAAGAGCATGGAGCCATTCCTGATCACAGTGGACCCCCGTCCCGAGTCCGAGCCGGTCCCGCTGAATGCGCACCCCGGCCAGGAGTTCAACTACATTCTGCAGGGGACTCTCATGGTCGTCATCGACGGCCATGAAATCCTCCTGTCCCCGGGCGACTCCATCTATTTTGACGCGCGGCATGGCCACGGGATGAAGTCGGTCGGGGGCGCGCAGGCCCGCTTCCTGGCCGTCATACTGTAGAAAGCGAGGCACACCGATGCTGGAGCGATTCCTTCCCCAGACGAGCTTCTCGTCATACGAGGACTTTTCCCGCAACTACCGGGTGGACGTTCCGGCCCGGTTCAACTTCGCATGGGACGTGGTCGACGTGATCGCCGCGGAATTCCCGTCGCGGACGGCGCTGGTCTGGTGCGACGAGAAGGGGAGCGAAGCCACCTTCACCTTCGCTCAGATGCGTGAGCTCTCCATGAAGGCCGCCGTTCTCTTCCTTTCCCTCGGCATCGGCAAAGGCGACCCGGTGATGCTGATCCTGAAGCGGCGCTACGAGTACTGGTTCTGCCTCCTGGGGCTGCACCGGATCGGGGCCGTCGCCATTCCGGCGACTCACCTGCTCACAAAGAAGGACATCGTGTACCGCAACAACGCGGCGGACGTGAAGGCGATCGTATGCGTGGGCGATGAGAAGGTGCTGGACAACGTGGACGCCGCGATGCCCGCGTCCCCTACGCTCCGTCACCGTATCGCCCTCGGCGTGAAGAGGCAGGGGTGGCTCGACCTGCAGTCCGAGCTGGGCCGCGCGGAGGGCAGCCTGTCGCGGATCCAGACGGAGAGCTTCGAACCCAGCCTCCTGTATTTCACCTCCGGCACAACCGGCATGCCCAAGATGGTGCAGCACGATTTCGCGTACCCCCTCGGTCACATCGTCACGGCGAAGTACTGGCAGAACGTCCAGGACGGGGGCCTGCACCTCACGGTGGCGGATACCGGCTGGGCCAAGGCGGCCTGGGGGAAAATCTACGGCCAGTGGCTGTGCGGCTCCGCCGTGTTCGTCTATGACTACGACCGATTCGTGCCCCGCGCCCTCCTGGGCGTCATCTCGAAGCACAAGGTCACGAGCTTCTGCGCGCCGCCCACCATGTACCGCTTCTTCATCAAGGAGAAACTGCGGGAATACGACTTCGCCGCCCTGAAGTACTGCTCCGTTGCCGGCGAACCCCTGAACCCCGAGGTATACGCGCGGTTCCTCGACCTGACCGGGCTGAAGCTCCGCGAAGGGTACGGCCAGACCGAGATGACGGTCGCCGTCGCCGTATTCCCATGGATGGAGCCGAAGCCCGGGTCCATGGGCCTGCCGTCCCCCGGCTACGACATCGACCTGGTGGACGACGAGGGCAAGTCCTGCGAAGCAGGGGAAAAGGGCCAGATCGTCGTGCGCACGGACGCCCGAATGCCCGTCGGAATGTTCAAGGGCTACTACAGGGATCCCGAGCTCACGGCGCGGTCCTGGCACGATGGCATGTACCGCACCGGGGACGTCGCGTGGAAGGATGAAGACGGCTACCTCTGGTTCGTCGGCCGCACCGACGACGTGATCAAGAGCTCGGGCTACCGCATTGGACCCTTCGAGGTGGAGAGCGCTCTGATCGAGCACCCCGCGGTGCTGGAATGCGCCGTGACCGGCATACCCGACGCAGACCGGGGCGCCGTGGTCAAGGCGACGGTCGTGCTAGCCGCGGGTTACACGGCGAGCCACGAGCTGGCAACAGAGCTGCAGGAGCACGTGAAGAAAATCACGGCTCCGTACAAGTACCCGCGCATTGTGGAGTTCGCGGAAGAGCTGCCCAAGACGATCAGCGGCAAGATCCGCAGAGTCGAGATCAGGGCAAAGGACGGGGAAGAGCCGAGCTCGAACGAGTGAGCACGGCCCCTTGGCCGGCAGGAGGCTTCGGCCGTGCTCTACCTGAACGCGCGCACCGCGTTGGCGATGGCGAGCAGCGCCACGCCCATGTCCGCGATGACCGCCTCCCACATCGTGGCGATTCCGCAGGCTCCCAGCGCGAGGAAAAGGCCCTTGACCCCGAGCGCGAAGAGGATGTTCTGCGTCACGATCGCCCGCGTGCGGCGGCCGCGGCTGATGGCCTCGGGCACCTTCATCAGGCTGTCAGACATCAGGACGACGTCCGCCGTCTCCACTGCCGCGTCCGCGCCCGAGGCTCCCATGGCAATACCGACGTCCGCGCGGGCGAGCACGGGCGCGTCGTTGATGCCGTCACCGACGAATGCCGTGCGCCCCGAAGGTCCCTGCTCGCGCATGATGCCCTCCAGAAGGGCCACCTTCTCCGACGGTTTCAGCCCGCCGTGGAACTCGTCGATGCCCAGACGGGCGGCGGTGCGCTGCGCCACCACGCTGTCATCGCCCGTGAGGAGAACCAGCCGTGACACCCCGAGCCGGCGCAGCCTGCTCACCGCTTCCGCCGCTCCGGCGCGCTCCTCGTCGCCGATCTCCAGATATCCCGCGTACGCGCCGTCGACGACCAGGTGGACAGCGGTCCCATCGATCGAGCAGGTGTCGTGCGTGACGCCGTTCTCATGCAGCAGCCGGTCGTTGCCCGCCATGACGGAGCGGTTTTCCACTCGGGCAACCACGCCCTGTCCCGCAATTTCCCGGTAGTCCTCCGATCCCGCCCCGCCGCGGGGCCCCGCGTACGCCGCGCGGATCGAGGCGGCGATGGGATGATTGGAGTGCGCCTCGGCGAGCGCGGCATATTTCAACAGCTCCCGGGTCTCCATGCCGTTTCGGGGCTGAACGGAGGTGACGCGGAAGCTTCCCTGCGTCAACGTGCCGGTCTTGTCGAAGACAACCGTGTTCACGCGCGCAAGAACGTCCAGGTACGTCGCGCCCTTCACGAGGATCCCCCGCCGCGACGCACCGCCGACGCCTCCGAAATACCCGAGGGGGACGCTGACGACAAGCGCGCACGGACAGGCGATGACGAGCATTGTCAGCGCGCGATACGCCCAGGCAGCCAGGGACGCGCCCGGCACGACGAGGGGCGGGAGGAAAGCGACCAGGGCGGCTGCCGCGACGACCACGGGGGTGTAGATGCGGGCAAAGCGGGTGATGAAACGGGCGGTGCGCGATTTCGCATGCGACGCTTCTTCCACGAGCCGCACGATCTGCGCCGCGCTGGATTCGCCGGCAGGCCTGGTCACGCGGATCACGATCGAACCGTCCGTGCTGATGAAGCCGGCGAGCATCTCCTGGCCGGGCCGGACGCGGCGCGGCACGGGCTCTCCGGTGAGCGCCGAGGTATCCACGAAGCCGCTGCCGCTCAGCACGATTCCGTCCAGCGGCACACGTTCGCCGGGGCGCACCAGGATCTCCGCGCCGACCGCCACCTCGTCGGGACGCACCTCCCGCGGCTCCCCGTCCGTCATGGTCCGGGCGGTGTCGGGCCGCAGGTCGAGGAGGGCCCGGATGGAGCGTCTGCTGCGGGCGACGGCAAGCCCCTGCATGATCTCTCCCGCCTTGAAGAAGAGCATCACGCCCACCGCTTCGGCGGGCTGACCGATCGCCAGGGCCCCTCCGGTAGCGATGGTCATCAGGAAGTTCTCGTCGAAGACGCGGCCGTGCACCATGCCGCGGAACGCGGCGGCCAGGACGTTCCAGCCCGCGGCGAGGTAGGCGGCGCCAAAAATCACGCCGCCCAGCCACCACAGGGGAGATGCCGCGATTCGAGACCGGAATACGACGCCGACAGCCAGCAGGGCGAGGCCTGCCGCAAGTGCCGCCGCATCCCTGCGGGGGACAAATGACGAGCCGGGGGCCGCCTTCATTTCCGACCCGCGCTTTCCGCAAGGTGAGTGCGCATGGATTCGAGAAGCGCGGTGACATGGTCGTCACTGAGTGAGTAGTACATGACCTTTCCATCCCGGCGGTGACTCACCAGGCGCGCTGACTTCAGGACCGAAAGCTGGTGGCTCACTTCGGAAACGCTCATGGAGAGCGTCTCGCTGAGGTCGCACACGCACAGCTCCCCGACCAGGAGCGCGTGAAGGATTCTCAGGCGCGTGGCGTCGCCGAGGACCTTGAAAAAGGCCTCCATCCCTTCCAGCTCTTCGGGGCGGGGCAGCAATCCTCTCCCCGCGATGATCGCGTCCGGATGGATGATGTTTGCACTGCAGCCGGCTGCCATGCCCGCTCCTTTCTACAGTTGAACAATTGTTCAAATAAAAATACCCGAGGTCGATCATCTCGTCAATGGGTGGACGGCGTCGTTTACCCTGCGGCTTCTCTGCGCACACTGCCGCGCGTGAGAGAGGCAAGAATTCCCGCGCAGCAGAGACTTGCGAACAGGAAGAACCCGGCGCGAAAAGCCAGGAGGAACGCGGGATGCTGGGGGGCGTTGATCTCCACCTCGCCCACATACAGGGCGATGATCATCGCGGCGATCCCCATGCTCAGCATCTGCCCGATCAGCCGCATGATCCCCGTTGTGGCCGAGGCGACCCCGTACTGCCGCGGCGGGACCGAGCCCATGATCGCGCTGGTATTAGGGGAGGAGAAGAATGCGAACCCCAGTCCACACAGCACGAGAATGGCGACGATAGCGGCCAGGGGCGACTGGGGGGTCAAAAAAGCGGTGAGGAAGAGCCCCGCGGCGCTCATCGCCATGCCGGCCGAAGCAACGATCCTCGGCTCGACACGGTCGGAGAGACGTCCGGCGAGCGGAGAGAACACG
>JBEKTX010000119.1:0-11122 GCA_049515615.1 Spirochaetia bacterium | reverse complement strand
CAGACGGACGAATACACTCGGGTTCGTGATTCCGCATACGGGCCGGTATTCCATGACGAGCATGTTCTGGCCGGTGCTGCAAAGTTCCATTGTAGAGCAATCAGCAGCCAGAGGAATCAACGTATTGCTGTCCACCGCACGATCTGAGGATGACGTGGATTCAGCATTCCGCTCCATTCTCAGAGGCCGCAGAATCGATGGCGCGATCATCGGCGCCGAGCAGTTCGGCGAAAAACAGCTTGCCGAGCTTCTCCTTAAAAGCCTTCCGTTCGTGACTATCGGCAAGAGCCCCTCCCTGGGCATCTATTCCGTGGACGTTGACAATGAAGTCGGAGCATATATCGCCGTGGAGCACCTGATACGCGCCGGCCACCGCTCGATCGCGATGCTCGCCGGTCCAGAGCGCCACCTCTACATGCAGGACCGGGTTCAAGGGTTCCATCGGGCCATGAGGGAACACGGGATTCAGCCCGTCTGTGTCTCTCACTGCTCGTACCAGGCTGAGGATGCCATTCGCGGCGTCACATCCATCCTCTCGGATAACCCGGGGCTCAGCGCCCTGTTTGTGGCGGCAGGTGACCTGGTGATTGGCACGCTGAAAGCGTGCGCGGGCATGGGCAGGTCGATTCCGGAGGACATTTCGATCGTTTCATTTGATGACCACCCGTTCTTCGAACACCTCATTCCCGCCGTCACGGCGGTGCGGCAGCCCGTTGCTGAAATGGGGGCAATCGCGGTGGACATGCTCTTTACCCTGATGGACGGCAAGTCACCCGACGTGAAGATCGCCGTGCTGCCGCCCACGCTCATCGAACGCGGCTCCAGCGGCGTTCCCTCTCAGATTCGGGAGAAAACCCCTCGTTGAGGGAGTAGAGATTTCAGAGGAGGTTCCGGTATGCACAGAAAGGTCTTTCTATTCGCTGCCATCCTGCTTCTTGCTGCCAGCGTGGTGCCGATTGCGTTTGCGCAGGGGGGCAAAGTCGATCTGACGTGGTACGTCGTGGGCAATGGTCCCGCGAAAGACGCGGCCGCCATCGATGCCGCGGCGAGCACGTACATCCAGAGCAAGGGTCTGAACGCAAACATCCACATCACCTGCTTCGACTGGGGCACGTACGACCAGAAAATGGGCACGATCATCCAGAGCGGTGAGCCCTTCGATATCTGCTTCACGGCGGTGTGGACGAACAACTACAACAATAACGTGGCGCGCGGCGCGTTCCTTGCGCTCAACGATCCGAAAACCAACCTGCTGGGCAAGTACGCGCCCAAGACGAAGGCGCTGCTGGGCGCCGACTTCATGGCCGGCTCCGCTGTGGACGGCGTCAACTATGCCATTCCGGCCAACAAGGAAAAGGCGCACAACTGGGGCTTCATCCTCAGGAGCGACCTCGTGACGAAGTACAAGATGAACGTGTCAAAGATCAAGAAGCTGGAGGATCTTCAGCCCTTCCTGCAGACGATCAAGGACAACGAGCCGGGCATGTATCCCCTGGAAGCCTGCGGCGGCGGCGATTCTCCCCGGTTCCTGCTTGACTGGGACAAGATGATCGAGGACGACATCCCCGTGTCGCTGTATCCGGACAACAGGTCCTCGAAGGTCATCAATGAGTTCGAGGCTCCCGAAACGCTGGCCCTGTTCAAGGTCATCCGACAGTTCTACCAGGCCGGCTTCATCCGCAAGGACGCGGCCTCGGTATCCGACTTCAACGCCGACGAGAAGGCGGGCCTCATCTTCGTGGCGACAAAGTCCCTGAAACCCGGCAAGGACGCAGAGATGACCAACGCCACCGGGCACCCCTGGCAGCAGGTGGACATCACCCCCGCGTACATCTCCAACCGCGAGACAGAGGGATCCATGCAGGCAATTTCCCGCACTTCGAAGAATCCCGGGGCGGCGATGGCGTTCCTCGAGCTGTTCAACACCGATCCGTACCTCAACAACCTCATCAACTTCGGCATCTCTGGCCAGCACTACGTGAAGGTGCAGAACAACATCATCAAGGCCGGCCCCAAGCAGGCCGACTACAACCCGGGCACCTCGTGGAT
Organism: Spirochaetia bacterium; assembly: GCA_049515615.1. Lineage (GTDB taxonomy): Bacteria > Spirochaetota > Spirochaetia > SZUA-6 > Fen-1364 > Fen-1364. The sequence continues at coordinate 9,073 of JBEKTX010000119.1, read as the reverse complement.
GTTCGGCAACCAGTTCGTCAACTACCTGTACACCAACGAGGATCCCAAGAAGTGGGACAAGTTCATCAGGTACAACAAGTCGGCGAAGGCCGAGAAGAGCCTCGGGTTCGTGTTCGTTCCCGATGCCGTCTCCACGGAAATGGCCACGTGCAAGGGCGTGTGGAAGGAGTTCACGGCCAACCTGGAGACCGGTACGGTGGATCCCGATTCCGTCATGTCCGACGTCGTGGCGAAGTACAAGGCTGCTGGCATCGACACAATCATCGCAGAGGTCCAGAAGCAGTACGACGCATTCCTCGCCAAGATGAAGATCACCTACTAGTCTTCATCAGCTCACGTTTTCACGCGGGCGGTCCCCATCGGGGCCGCCCGCCATTCGAGCAAACGTCATCACACTCTGTCGGAGGATTGCATGGAGTGGGGGTATTTCAGCGACCCGGAGAGGGAGTATGTCATCACGAGACCAGACACGCCGTGGCCGTGGATCAACTACCTCGGCACCGAGGACTTCTTTTCCATTGTCTCCAATGCGGCGGGCGGGTATTCCTTCTACAAGGACGCGCGCCTGCGCAGGCTCACGCGGTACCGGTACAACGACGTGCCCCTGGACTCCAATGGCCGCTGGTTCTACGTCAAGGACGGAGAGACGATCTGGAACCCCGGCTGGCGGCCGGCGCAGACCCCGCTTGATTCCTACGAATGCCGGCACGGCCTCGGCTACACGCGCATCGCGTCACGAAAGAACGGAATCGAGGCACGCCTTCTGCTCTTCGTGCCCCTTGGCGCGAGCTGCGAGATCCAGCGGCTGGCCCTGAAAAACACCACGTCCCGCCGCCGCAAGCTCAGTCTGTTCTCTCTCGCCGAGTTCTGCCTCTGGAACGCATTGGATGACATGTCGAATTTTCAGCGCAATCTCTCCACGGGTGAGGTGGAGGTGGAGGCAGGCACCATCTATCATGTCACGGAGTACCGCGAACGTCGGGATCACTTCGCCTTCTATTCGGTTGACGCGGCAATCGCTGGATTCGAGACTGATCGCCAGGCTTTCACCGGGACCTATGGGAGCTTTGCGCGGCCGGATGCCGTGGTGAAGGGAAGATTGCGCAACAGCATTGCATCAGGATGGTCCCCCATCGCCTCGCACTGGATCGACGTCGAGCTGGAGCCCGGCGAGGAACGGGGATTCACCTTCGTGCTTGGATACGTGGCGAATCCTGCGGCAGAGAAATGGGCCTCTCCCGGAATAGTCAACAAGAGCAGGGCCAGGGCTCTCATTTCGCGCTTCGATTCCGCCTCCAAGGTGGACGTGGAGCTCGCCAGGCTCAGCGCGCACTGGACAGGGCTTCTCTCCCGCTACAGCGTGAAAAGCTCTGATGAGAAGCTGGATCGGATGGTGAACATCTGGAACCAATACCAGTGCATGGCCACGTTCAACATAGCGCGCAGCGCAAGCTACTTCGAGAGCGGGATCGGCCGCGGGATCGGGTTTCGGGACACCAACCAGGACAGCCTGGGCTGCATGCACCAGGTCCCCGAACGCGTCCGGCTGCGGCTCATCGACGTCGCGTCCACACAGTTCGAGGACGGCGGCGCCTACCACCAGTTCCAGCCTCTCACGAAACACGGCAACGCCGAGGCGGGGGCGAATTTCAACGACGATCCCCTCTGGCTCATCCTCGCCACGGCCGCCTATATCAAGGAAACCGGGGACCTCGGCCTCCTCGACGAGCAGGTCCCCTTCGATCACGACCCTTCGAAGTCCAGCTCGATGTTCGATCATCTGAAGCGATCCTTCTTCCACGTCGTGAACAATCTCGGTCCCCACGGTCTGCCGCTGATCGGGGGAGCGGACTGGAACGACTGCCTCAATCTCAATTGTTTCTCCACCGACCCGAACGAGTCATTTCAGACCACGGCGAGCAAGGACGGGAGAACCGCGGAATCGGTCATGATCGCGGGGATGTTCGTGTACATCGGCCTGGAATACGTGGAGCTCTGCCGCCGCACCGGACGCGCCGGTGAGGCGGACACCGCCGAGAGACATATCGAGGCGATGAGGGAAGCGGTTCTTGCTCATGGGTGGGACGGCGAGTGGTACCTTCGGGCCTACGACGATTTCGGCGGGAAGATCGGCTCAAAGGAATGCCTTGAGGGGAAGATTTTCATAGAATCCAACGGCTTCTGCGCGATGGCGGGGATCGGCCGGGAATCAGGCTATCCGCTGAAAGCCCTTGATTCGGTGAAGAAGCACCTCGACGGCCCCTATGGCATCGAGATCTTCTCCCCTCCCTACCGCGAGTATCACCTGGAGCTCGGTGAAGTCTCCTCGTATCCCCCCGGCTACAAGGAGAACGGGGGAATATTCTGTCACAGCAATCCCTGGATCATGATTGCGGAATGCCTTGCCGGGAGACCCGAGACGGCGTTCGAGTACTATCGGAAGACCAGCCCGTCATTCAGGGACGCGCCCCAGGAACTTTTCCGAATGGAACCCTACGTGTACGCGCAGATGGTTGCCGGAAGGGCGGCGCCCCATCACGGAGAGGCGAAGAACTCGTGGCTCACAGGGACGGCCGCCTGGAGCTTCGTGGCGGTGTCCCAGTGGATACTCGGTGTCAGACCGGAGCACGACGGGCTGCGCATCGAACCAAACCTCCCCCCTCACATTCGCAAGGCTGAGGTCACAAGGGTGTTCCGGGACTGCCGATATGCCATCATCATAAACAATACGGGGAAACCTTTTTCCCGCAGAAAACTGCTGGTGGATGGCGAGCCTTTTCCATCGAGCGTTGTCCCTCCCGGACCTCCGGGTACGGCGCGGGAAGTCGTGGTCGATGCGTGAGCATGGTATAATCCCGGCGCCTGGATTGGAATCGGCCGAAAGGAGCTCTGGGAAATGTCTGACGATGTCATGAGGGGAAGGCAGCAAGTCAGGCCCGGGCTGGCGGCAAAAGCCAGGATCCGTCGGAGGAACTTCGCTCTACTCTCGATGGTGATTCCCGGCACCCTCGCGCTGCTCATCTTCACCTACATCCCGATGCCGCTGGGCATCATCATCGCGTTCAAACATATCAGGTATGGGAACAACTTTCTTCAGACCGTTTTCGGCAGCGTCTGGACCGGATTCAAAAATTTTGAATTCCTGTTCAGAACTCCCGATGCCTGGAGGATCACGAAGAATTCGATCTTTTATAATGCCCTGTTCATCATCTTCGGCAACTCGGCCGCCGTCACGGTGGCCATCGCCCTCGACGGACTTCGGGCCAGGATGGCGGGACGGTTCTACCAGAACGTGATGTTCCTCCCCTGGTTCTTTTCCTGGGTCGTGATCAGCACACTCGTGTTTTCGTTCCTCTCCGTGGATCTCGGCCTGATCAACAAGCAGATCCTTCCCGCCTTCGGGTCCCAGCCCGTCAACTGGTACACCGAGCCCCGGTATTGGCCCTTCATCCTCATTTTCGTCAACCTCTGGAAGTATACGGGATACGGGTGCGTCGTCTATTTCGCGGCAATAGCGGGAATCAATCCAAACTACTTCGAGGCTTCGGCCCTGGACGGCGCCAGCAGGTGGCAGACGATCCGCCACATCATGATCCCGCTCATCTCCTACCTGATCATCATCCAGGTGCTGCTGGCCATGGGCCGGATATTTTTCTCCGATTTCGGGCTCTTTTTCAACGTCACCAAGAACAACGGGGCGCTGTATTCCTGGACGGACGTCATCGATACCTACGTCTACCGCGCGCTCACCAATACGCAGGACATGGGTCTGGCCGCCGCCGCGGGCACCTACCAGGCCATCGTCGGCTTCGTTCTCGTGCTGGGCGCCAACCTGGTCGTCCGCAGGATCGACCCGGAGAAGAGCCTGTTCTAGAAAGGAAGGAAAGGAAACATGTCCAGCATCGCGGGTTCCCGCCGCGCGCGCAAGACGATAAGACCAGGCCAGGTCGTCTCCCACATCGTCTTTGTGCTCATCGCCTTGATCTGCCTTTATCCCCTCCTGCTCGTGTTCGCCATTTCCTTCTCCGACGAGCAATCCATCGCCGTGCACGGGTTCAAGCTGATCCCCGCCCAATTCTCGCTGGGCGCGTACTCCTATATGCTGTACGACCCCTCGACGCTCATCAGGGCCTACTTCATAACCATCATCGTGACGGTCGTGGGCACCCTGTGCAGCACGCTGGTGATCGCCCTCTATGCCTATCCTCTATCGCGGAAGGATTTCCGGCAGAAGAAGTTTTTCTCTTTCTTTGTTTTCTTCACAATGCTGTTCTCGGGGGGCCTGGTCCCCTGGTTCGTCATCTGCAAATCCATAGGCCTGAGCAACAACCTCTGGGCCCTCTTCGTGCCCTACCTGATGAACGCGTGGTACGTGCTCATCATGCGCGTTTTCTATAAGACAAATGTGCCGGATTCCATCATAGAATCCGCAAAGATGGACGGCGCCGGGGAATACACGATCTTTTTCCGCATCATCATCTACCTCGCCATGCCCGGGTTGGCGACCATCGCGCTGTTCAATGCCGTGGGGTTCTGGAACGACTGGTGGCTTCCTCTCATGCTCGTGACGAAGCCGGAATGGTACAACCTCCAGTACCTCATGTACCGGGTGCAGACCAACATCACGTATCTTTCCACCACGACCGCGGGCGGGCACATGGGGGAGATCCTGCAGCACCTGCCCAGCCGCACCGCGCAGATGGCAATGTGCGTGCTCACCATCGGGCCGATCATACTTGCCTACCCATTCTTCCAGAGGTTCTTCGTGAAGGGAATCACGCTCGGTTCACTCAAGGAATAGCGCTTCCTATTCCACTACGATGGAGTAGCCTTGTATCAGGACTTTCCCCGTCCCCTCCATGATCTCATTGCCGAGCTCAACACTGGTGAGGTACTCGTCCCTGGCGAGAATGCCCTTTGCAAGGAGGTAGTCGACGAACAGGCTGATCTGCAGCGGCCCCTTGAGAACGGGCGTGCGAGCCGCGAAGGCGACATAGGTCCAGGTGTTGGCGTTCTGTCCCGACGCATCCCCGTGAGATTCTCTCACGTAGAGGTCATACGTGACCCCACCGACCTCCACTGTGCCCCGGCGAATGCCCGCCGGTTCGCCAAAGTGGTTGAAGTTCCATATCATGATCTCGTGGGTGATCTTTTCCCTTGTTGCCGGGAGGCTGGAAACGATCCAGAGCGAGAAGGCCATATTGTAGAAGCCTTTTGCCTCCAGGGTGATGTCGAATCGGGCCGTAATGTTCCGGGATCCGACGAGGAAGGGGAATGCAGGCACGAGTTTCAGGTCCGGCCCCCAGGGCTTGTCTCCGTAAATGACTTCGGGATAGGAGACGACGTTCGAGCTGGAAGGCCACTGCCATTCCCATCCAAAAACCGGCGCGCCGTTCAGCACATCCCGGAAGATGTCCTCCGTGTACGGGCCTGAGGCCGCTCCCTTGTTCCAGATATTGTTCGAAAGCACGTACCCGTCATCGAGCCTGATGATCGCGTTCTCCGCTGATGACGATTGCAGGGGATGATGAGTCGCCGGCGCAGTCTGGTACGAAGCGCAGCCCGCGATCACCGACAGGAGCGGCGCGAGCAGAACCAACGATGCGCACCTCGCCAGGAGTCTCTTCACGGAGTACCGGCAAGTCAACGGGCAGCCGCCGGTTCGTCCACGTCTGTTGTCGAGACTCGGAACACGAGGGGAACCGCGATCCCTTCTTCGGCGAGGAAAACCTCTCCGAATAGATCCTGCTCCAGGATCGATCGCGCGATTGGCGCCATCCTGATCTCCGGCCGTTCCGCCGTGGTCTCGCCTGCTCGAGTGGGATCTGGAGCGCGCGCCCTCTCGAGTTCCTTCCTGATCAAATAGTCGATCCGTGAAAGGCTTGCAGCAAGTCTTCCAATTCCCATCTTTGCGTCCGTCGTTGTGGCAATGGGAAAGCGGACATCGGCTTCCGAATCTTCCAGCAGTTGTGATGGATAGCTCGTGTCCTCGGTGTCCGGTTTGTACTTTGTTTGCACTTTCTTGAATGAGACCGTGAGGCTGTCTGATGCGATGTTCATTCCGATATTCCTGCCGGCCCTGTTCACAAGCCTGATGTCGACGTAATCCAGTGACCCATCGGCGAGAAGTCTCCTGGCGATTTCGTCCTTTTCGGCCTGCCCCATCTGGTCAAAACCCTCCACATTCTTCTCAAACCATTCAAGGACGAACTTATCAAGGTCGATCGCGACCTGGATGCCGCTGGATTCCCCTACCAGGGCGTAGTGGATCTTCGGCACCGCGGGCGACGGCGTTTGACCAGCCGAGGGCTCGTTTTCCTGGGACTGGCCGAGGGATATGCCCATGAGCGCCCAGATCAGGATGAACAAACAATTCTTCTTCACGACGTCACCTCTCGCACCCTCGATCAGCGAGAGACCGCGTCATCGGCACACACCGCGTCCTCAAGCTCGGAACCTTCATCGGCGGCCTCCAATTTCCAATGTGACTGCAAATACCATCCAAAGACAAGCCCAGGAATATGCCGGATTCGCGAAAAGGCAGTCCCCGATGCTCGCGATCAAGTAGGCGTTCCCTATTGCCCGGTCCGTCGGTTCTTCCGTTGCAATGACACGCACAACAGAAACTACAGAAACGATGGCCGCAAACCCGACCAATAGAAATCGCATGCCTATCATTATTATCCCATCCTTTGCTTTGTGATAGTTCAACGCGGGGGTTGCGGAATTGCGTCACTTGGGAAATCATGCGCCTTTGCGGAGGAATAGGCTCTCGGGCTTGCAACGAACGCCCGAAAAGCCAACCGCATAACTACTATGATGCGCGTCAAGCCGTTGCGTCCTCACCTCCTTTCCGCTGACTGTTTGCCCATTCGGTAAGCTTACTTGGACGATTCTTCGAGTTGCTTCAGGGCGTCGGTTCCTTTCAGGGCGTAATTGTCCTTGGCGTAATCAAGGGCCGTTTGTCCCCTTTCGTCTTTCGCCTTCGCGTCAGCGCCCGCTTTCAACAGCGTCAGGATCAGCTCGGGGTTCTGGTTACCTTGCGCTGCGTAGACCAGGGGAGTCCAGCCTAACTGCGTGTCCTTCGCATTGACGTCAGCGCCGGCCTTCAGGAGGGTGGTGATCATCTCAGGGTTCTGGTTGTACTTGGCAGCCAACATCAGCGGGGTCTCCCACAGTTGGTCCTTTGCGTGACCGTGGAGCTCTCCGCGCTTGCTCAGCGCCCGATCCCTCACTCCGTTGTCCAACAGCACTCCGTGGATCTCGTTCTTCAGCTGACGGATCTGTTTGTTCATGAGCTCATACAGCCCGAATAGTCTCCTCAACTCCCGCACCACCGGTCCCGGCTGCCAGACCTCCGGCAGTTTCATTTCCCCGCTACGTGAGGCAAGCCACAACGCCAGGGACAGGTTGGCCGCGTCTCGCTTGTCCGTCTTCTGCCAGGAGTCGCGAATGATGCGAAAGCGGTAGGAGTCGATCACCACGCAGCTGGCTCCCTGGCTCTGGATCTTCTCCGCCCCGTGCAGGGCTCCTGCAGAGGCTTCCAGCACAACCGCGTCTTCACTGCCCAGGCTCGCGACGTAGCCGTTGATGTCCGCCTGGGCTCGCACGAACTTCTCTTCCGAGCCTTCTTCATTGCGCACTGAGATCGTGGCGTACTGTTGACTCCATTCTACTTCTTCTCCCCTGTAGAGAGACCACCGCAGCTTATGGTAGAGTTGCCAGGAAGGAAGCTATGGCTATCGAGGGATTCTCATTCGGATCTATTTTGATTGACGGTGTTAACTACAAACACGACGTGGTGATTGACCACGGGGTGGTTCACAAGAGAAGAAAGAAGGCGTCCAAACAATTCCGCGACCAGTTCGGCCACACTCCACTGACCCTTGCAGAGAACATTCCCTGGGACTGCAAATGTCTCGTGGTGGGTACCGGCGCCGAGGGGGCGTTGCCCGTCACAGAGGAGGTCAGAAACGAGGCCGAGCGGCGGGGCGTCGAGCTTGTGATGCTCCTCACACCGCAGGCAATCGAACTACTGAAAAAGCGGCCGAGAGATACCAGCGCCGTTTTGCATGTCACCTGTTGAGCGCGAGTCAGAAATGACGGGACCTGCACTTCCGCCAATGGCGGTGTCAAATGGACGGAAATAGTCAAGTTGGGGGTGAGAAACTGGCGGTCTGTTGCTTCCTCATCCGATGGTAGCCAGCTTGCGGCATGTGTGGACGTTGGCGATATATTTACTTCTGCTGACGGCGGCGTCACGTGGACGGATCAAGGATCGTCGTCGAGGCTCTTTGGAAGGCGACAATGCGCCTTGAGATCCATACGGCACCGCGCGTGAAGGCACGCGTGCTGTTCCCCCTGGGGCGGTTGCCGGCCGGCCTGTAGGATCCTACCTGCCGACCCGATCCAGACCATCCCGCAGGTTTTCGTTTGGAGTGCACTGGGTAAACGAATCCTGGCTGAAATTGCCAAATGCAAAGAAGCGTAAGACGCGCCACACTGGTATTTCACGAGCATCACGTTCGTGCCGCCGCTTGCTGCGCCGGAGGCAGTTACCCCGTTACCGAAACCGTAGCTCGTGCGCCCGTAGCCGTAGCCCACAGCATAGACGTTTCCAGAGCCATCAACCGCCACGCCATAGAAAGTCGTCCCATTATTGCCATTGCCCGTAGTAAGCGTCTCAGCCCATTGTGCGGCACCGGAGGAATTGTACTTCACCAGCAGCACATTGCCTGTGCCACCGATGTCTGTGCCCGTGGCTGTGATTCCGTTTCCGAAACCGTAGGTGACAGTCCCGTAACTTTCGCCTGCGGCATAGATGTTGCCCGAGCCGTCCGCCGCCACCCCGGTATAGGACGCTCCGGCCGTGCCCGAGGTGAGCGTCTCGGCCCACTGCGCTTTGCCGGTTGAATCGTATTTCACCAGCAGAACGTTTGTGCTTGCCGTACCCGTGGCCGTGATGCTGTTCCTGAAATTGTAGGTGGTTTGCCCAGAGCTCGTGCCCGCCGCATAGACATACCCCGAGCTATCGACCGCCACCCCATAGTAATAGGCCGAAGTGGTTCCCGCG
>JBEKTX010000118.1:0-11127 GCA_049515615.1 Spirochaetia bacterium | reverse complement strand
GGGAAGCCCCGACCATCCCGGTATGTAGAGGTACGTGCGGGTGTTGTTGGAAAGCGAGGAGAAAGTGATGTCCAGAGATTTGTAGATTGTGAGGGTCAAGGACGGGCTGAAATCGAAGAGATTGTCGATGTAATTCTGAAGATTCAAGTACCAATGGGTCTTCAGCCCCGGAACGAGCTTCACCCGGTCCTTCCAGTAAAAGATCGGGTCTGCCGTGCCTTCGAACCCGACTTTCGCAGTCGCGGGGGCGAGCTGGTTCGGGCTTCCCGTGTTCTGCGCAACAAACGCCCCCGCCAGGCCGCCGTATCCGATTTGCGACGTCGATCGGGAGAGCAGGGAGCCGGCAAGGTCGAACTGAAGCTCCTCGGAAGCGGTGAAAGAGGCAACAGGGGTCGAAGTCGAGCTTGCCCCCTGCGGCGAACCAGCAAGTCCGGAGGCCGCTCCCGTGTCCAAAGACATGCTCACGACGAGCGGCTGGTACTGGAACCCTGAATCAGGAGCGGCAAACCCGCCCTGGACGCGACCCTTGAGGACGCCGCCGCTTGCGTCAAGTCGCCCCGTCATTGTCGGCACGAGCGGCGGAAGCTGCAGGGTAACGCCGAGCGAATCGTTCGTTGCAGGGGTCACCAGGGCCAGGTTGGAGGCGAGGCTGTGCTCCGAAATAGCGTCCGGAGCCCAGGCTGGTCCTAAGGTGGTGGTGACAGGGTTGTACGGATCCGTTCCCGTCAGCCCGATCTGGTACATCCTGAAATTGATATTGTACTGCACGCTGGAGGCGGAAAGCTCCGACACCGCAGAGAGCGGTCGGAGCGTCCCCCGGAATGCGGTGCGGAAGGCAAGGTGGTCCTGCTGCTGGTCGAGGAGGAGGAGGCCCGGCCAGTCGGCAGAACCCTGCTCCGTCGCAGAGGGATCGAACCGGGATCTCCAGAGCCCATCTTCGTTGAGGGTGACGCTGGTATCGGCAAGCTTGTCCCAGAATGATGCCGCAGCGGTGAGACTGGCCGTCCCGCCTGTCTCGAAAGTCCGATACAGGATTGCGTAGTCGACGCTCTGTCTCGTCGTCCAGCCCGCCGTGTCGAACGTATGCTCGAGGGTGGCGCGCGGCTGGACCTGGTACGAGAGCTTGAAGGTTGCGGCCTGCGCTGCCGGCTGTGACTGTTCATCCACCTGGGGATCAGGACTCCTGAACGGAATCCGGGGAGCGGCTTCCTTCGGCGGCGGGGTCGGCACGTCGACGGGCACCGGCGCTCTCACGCCTTTGCCCATCTCTGTGGACGCATTTGTTTCCGGCGCCGAAGGCACAGCTGCCGCCGGAGCGGCCGCGCCCCCCGAGGGAGCCGCCGGTGACCGAGGCGCCGGCGTCGGACTCCCGCTCAGGGAGAGGATGTCGCCGGACATTGCAAGGGAGACGTTCGGCGCGGTGATACTGGACGGGTAATAGAAGCTGCTGCCCGGGTCGCTTGCCTGGGGATCGCTCAATCCGCTCGGCGAATAGCTCTGCCAGGTCATCTTGAGATTGAGATTCGGCATCGAGAGGTTCTGTATGAACGGCTGGTTCACCATCTTGGTGAAGTCCAGCTTGCCCGACAGGTCCCAGGAGAGGTTCACCTGCTGAGGCGTGCTCGCCGGCACGGCGCCCGGTTGGGTGAAAAGCGCGGAAAGCATGCCGCTCTCCGTCCGGGTATAGAAATCCGTCGTGAAGGACGGGTCCGAGAAATACTGGAATCCTGCCGCAAGCGAGTAAAAGCTGTTGTTCGATTTCAGGGATCCTTCCATGCCATAACGGAAGGGAACGGTGAGCCCGAACACTGAGGAGGAGTTCCAGAACTCGTCGCCTACATTGTACGGTGGGTTGGAGACGGGCAGGTACGGAGTGTAGAGCAGGCTCGTCGGGTCCTGGAAGATGCTCCTGGTCACGCCTATGCTCGTGCGGAAGGTGCCCAGGGGAGAAAAATCTCCTGCCAGCCCGGCCATCACTCCCAGACGGGAGTAGGCGTCCAGCATGAGCTTCAGCGAATGTCCGTCGTCTTTCGGCGGCGTGCTGCCGGGAATTTTCGTCAGGAACAGTCCGTGGGGCTCCAGGGCGTAGCCGGCATCGCCTGAGTCGGCGAGCTGGAGGAAAGAGAATGGGCTGTCCTGCTTCGACTTATGGCCGATGAGGTAGGTGGTGGTTTGCAGGAAGGAGCCTTCCCGCATCTTGTACCCGACATTAGGATTGAAGAAAAAATCGTCGCCGGGCCAGAAAAAACCGGGCAGGTACAGGAGCGGCACCCGGCCGACGAGGAGCACCGCGTCCTGGACCGCCCATTCGCCGGGCGCGAGCAGCCACAAGGTTCCCGCCCGGATCTGGTACAGTGGATCGGCGGGTGTCTCGGAGCTCGTGAAGGCGCCGTTCTTGAGGATCACGGTGTCGTTGGACACACGGGTAATGGTGTCTCCCGCGAATGTGTACGAGACGTCCGCGCCTGAGCGCTTCACGACCCTGCGCGTGCTGCCGTCGTAGAAAACCGCCTCCGAGCTGTCCAGGTTGAAGTCGAGGCTCTGCCCGGTGAAGGTGTCCGTCTGTCCACCGCGCGTCAGTGTATACGTCACGTCTCCGACCGCGCTCATCGTCCGCCGCGTCTGGTTGAAGGTGAGGCTTGCTGCCTTGATCACCTGCACGGTGCCGTCCGATTGGTCCTTGACTTCCACGATGACGTCCCCGCGGAGCAGGACGTACTTCTCCCCGCTGTCCGACTGTGTGAAATACTCAGATTGTCTGGCCGAGCGCACCGTGACCGAACGCTTTCCGGGGACAACCGCCTCCGGAAGTGTGACCGAGAAATGCCGGGCAAGCCGTGCCTGCAGGTCCTTTCTGGATCCTGAGTCGTCCAGCCCGAGCTGTTCGCACCAGGTGACCAGCTCGTAGTAGCTGGCCGTGCTGATGTCCTTGGCAAGAGTCCCCGCAAGGAGCTCCTGCGCGGTGGGCGCCGCCTTTGTCTCAGGAGTTGTTCCCGGCGCAGCAGGAGTCGCGGCCGGTGGAGCCGGCGCTCCTGCGTCCTGCGCCGTTGCCTGGGGGGCAGCGGCGAGAAGCAGCAGCGCCAGCACCGCGGCGATCATTCCTTTCTCAGTGCGCGCTTCAGGAACCGGCCGGTCCATGAGCCCTCTGCCCGGGCGATCTGCTCTGGAGTGCCCGCCGCGACGATGCACCCTCCCTTGTCTCCGCCCTCGGGCCCCAGGTCGATCACCCAGTCCGCGCACTTGATCACATCCAGGTTGTGCTCGATCAGGGCGACCGTGTTGCCGGCATCGACGAGCTTCTGCAGCACTTCCATGAGCTTCTTCACGTCGGCGAAATGCAGTCCGGTTGTCGGCTCGTCGAGGATGTAGAAAGTGCGGCCCGTGCTCTTGCGGGACAGCTCAAGGGAAAGCTTCACTCGCTGGGCCTCGCCGCCTGAGAGCGTGAGCGCGGACTGACCCAGGGAAACGTACCCCAGGCCCACGTCGACGAGGGTGGCGAGCTTCGGCGCAAGGGAGGGGATGTGCCGGAAAAAACTCATAGCTTCTTCGACGGTCATCTCGAGGACGTCATGGATGTTCTTCCCTTTATAGTGCACGTCCAGCGTTTCGCGGTTGTAGCGCCGGCCCTTGCAGGCATCGCAGGTCACATAGACATCGGGCAGGAAATGCATCTCGATGCGGATGGTGCCGGCGCCCTGGCACTTCTCGCACCTGCCGCCCCTTACGTTGAATGAGAACCGGCCGGCCTTGAATCCCTTTGCCCGCGCCTCCGGCAGCCGGGAGAAGAGCGTTCGTATCGGCCCGAACAGTCCGACGTAGGTGGCGGGATTCGACCGCGGCGTGCGCCCTATCGCGCCCTGGTCGATGTTGATGATCTTGTCGATTTCCTCGGCCCCCTCGAGGGAGGAGTAGGCGCCTTCGGGGAAACGGGTTCCACCGACGCGGTTGGAGAGAGCCGGATAGAGCAGGTCCGAGAGGAGCGTGGATTTCCCGGAGCCCGAAACCCCCGTGATAGCGATCAGGGTGCCCAGGGGGAACCCGACATCGATTCCCTGGAGGTTATGTTCGCGCGCGCCGCGCAATTCTACGCGCTCGCCGTTACCGTGCCTGCGCTCTCGACCGCTCTCTATCGTGAGAGCACCAGTGAGGTACTGCCCCGTCAACGAGCGCGGATTCGCGCAGACCTCCTCCGGGCTGCCTGCCGCGACCACGTGGCCGCCGTGCACGCCTGCACCGGGCCCGAGGTCGACGATATAGTCCGCCGCGCGCAGGGTCTGCTCGTCGTGCTCGACGACGATGAGGGTATTGCCCAGGTCGCGAAGGCGCTTGAGGGTCTCGATGAGCAGGGCGTTGTCGCGCTGGTGAAGACCGATTGTGGGCTCGTCGAGAATGTACAGGACTCCCACGAGCGAGGAACCAATCTGTGTCGCAAGCCGGATTCTCTGCGCCTCGCCACCCGAGAGAGTGCTCGCGCGCCGCTCGAGCGTCAGGTAGGAAAGCCCGACGTTCTTCATGAAGGTGAGCCGTGCGGCGATCTCCTTGAGGATCTGGCGCGCGATCTTCTGGGAGGTGGGGGCAAGCGGGAGCTTCGCGAAGAAGTCCAGCGCATCGCGCACGGACATCCGCGTGAGCTCGTGGATGTTGCGGCCCCCCACGGTGACCGCGAGAACCTCGGGCTTCAGCCGCCGGCCGCCGCATGCCTCGCAGTCCTTCTGAGACATGAAGCCTTCCATCCATTCCTTGACCTGCTCCGAGCTGCTCTCCAGGTAGCGCCGCTTCAGGTCGTTCAGCACCCCGCGGAACCCCGACTGGAACTCCCATTTTCCCCGGCCATCCCTGCTCTGGTAATGAAAACCGATCTTCTCTTTCGTGCCGTGGAGCAGGACCTCGAAGACATCCGGCGGAATGTCCTCCAGCGGTGTGTCCAGGGAGAACTTGAAATGCTTCGACAGGGAGTCGAACTGGCTCCGGTGCCAGTTGGCCTTCGGGTTGTACGGCGCAATTCCACCTTCGTTGAAGGAAAGGCTCGTGTCGGGAACGACCAGGGCAGGGTCGAATTCCAGCGTCACGCCGAGGCCGGAGCATTTCTCGCACGCGCCAAACGGGTTGTTGAAGGAAAACAGCCGGGGCTGCATTTCGGGAATGCTGATGCCGCAATTGGGGCAGGCGCTCTTCTGGGAGAAGAGGATCTCGCGCTCTCCCGACTTTTCCCGAACCTGCGCGATGAGCGTACCGCCGGAAGTCTCCAAAGCTCCTTCGATCGATTCAGAGAACCGTCTGCGGCTCCCGTCGGCGACGACGAGCCGGTCCACGACGATCTCGATCGAGTGTTTCCGCTTCCGGTCGAGGCTGATCTCCCCGTCCAGGGAAAGGATTTCGCCGTCGACTCTTGCCCGCACGTAGCCCATACGTTTCGCGTCTTCAAGGATCTTCTGGTGCTCTCCCTTCTTCGCGCCGACCACGGGCGCCAGGAGAATCACCTTCGCGCCCTCGGGCAGAAGCAGGAGAGAATCCACAATCTGGTCAACTGACTGTTCCTGGATCTCCCTTCCGCACCGCGGGCAGTGCGGGACGCCGATCCTCGCGAACAGGAGCCGCAGGTAGTCGTAGATCTCGGTCACCGTGCCCACGGTTGAGCGCGGGTTTCGATGAGTAGTTTTCTGCTCAATTGCAATCGCGGGAGAGAGGCCTTCGATATAGTCGAGGTCGGGCTTGTCCAGCCGGCCGAGAAATTGTCGCGCGTAGGAGGAAAGAGATTCGACGTAGCGGCGCTGGCCCTCGGCGAATATCGTGTCGAAGGCCAACGAGGATTTGCCCGATCCACTGAGGCCGGAGACCACGACGAGCGAGTCCCGAGGCAGCTCGAGGTCGATGTTCTTCAGGTTGTGCTCCCGGGCGCCCCTGATGATGATGCTCTTCATTCAAGGTCTTCCGGTCCGGCCGCGCTTCCGCGGGAAGGAGAGCGGGCGGCGGGAGGGGTATCTAAGTGTTGCGGCGCTCCTTCTGAAGGACGCCCGGGCTTCGCAACCCGCACACGTGTCGGTCCCCGTACCGATCTCCTGCGGCTGCGCGTGGAGGCAATGAAGAACACGAGAGGGAGAAGGAGAATCAGGAAAAGGGAAGCGGCGATCACCTCCGGGGATGAGATGACCTGAACAATGAGCCCGGAATCCATCGGGCCATACTATCGTCGTGCCCCGCTGATGGCAAGTCAGCGGCCGCCGGTCAGCTCATAGATCTCGGGTGAACCGATCCGACGCGCGGGCTCAGCTCTTCAGGGGGAGTGAGCCTTCTACACTCACTTTCGGTATCCTTCCCTTCCAATGGCAATCACTGACAATTCATTTGCAGTCACCGGCAAGGCTTTTTGCTACCGCGTTGCTACGGACGGTTTCGGGGCGTTTCGTTCGCCTCGCGCCGTAGGGCACGCAAAGCGCACCGTGCCAGATTTCACGACTTGCCAGGATCGCCCTTGCGCGGCACTCTACGGGCATTCAAGTACGATGTCCAGAAGATATTCCTCGCATAGGCAGCATGGCGGCTCGTATCCGTTCGACGGTCGCCAAGCTGAACGGCGAGAACCCGCCAGCACCCGAGCCGGGACCGGACGGACGGAACGTCTTCGAGACTCCCGAGACCATCGCGAAGCAGGAAGCCATCAGGAAGGCGGAGCACGATGCGGCCGTGGCGCAGTACCCGCACACGCGGGACATCAACAACGAGCGGGTGAAATGAGTGACCCGGACGATGAGATCGACCCCGACCTTGAGGGTGAAGACCCTGATGACAACTTCGACGACGCGACACCGGAGGAGTTAACGGAGGGTGAAGCCGAGGCACCGGCAGCGGAGCAGGCGGACACGCGGGCGAAGTGGGCACAGGAGCAGGAAGCAGAACGTCAACGGCTGCTCAATGAGTATCCCTCAATGCGGAGGCCAGGGGAGTGAGAAAGTGAAGCATGGCGCGCGGGCAACGGGGTTCCCGCCCCGTGCGCCTTTTGAGACACATAGGAAGTAATCTTCGAGGACGCCGGCCCTTTCTTATCAAGCCCGGTACTGGCACAGGCTCGTTAGCCGAGCTCTCCTTCGTTCGGAACTTGCAATTCTCGCAACGAGTAGTACAATGCAAGACCAGTCCTGTTCAGAGTGCTCCCTAAGGGTTCTCACCACGAAAAACGAAGAATGTCATAGAGAGGAGAAAAGATCATGAAAAGGTATGTCGCACTCGGCCTCTTGATTTTCATCGCCACGGCAGCCCTCAGCGCTCAGGGAACTTTGATTCCAAAGTCAGGGGATATTGGTATTGCTGCTTCGGTTTCTTCGACCGCAAACACCGCCCTGTTGTTCATTCATGTGTATGATTCCCTCGTGATAGCGCCGCAGGTTGGCTTCTACCACTATAACTATGCCGACACCTCAGCCGGTGTCACAACGAACTACCCCGGCACGTGGTGGGACGTCGGCGTGGGGATTTATTACGTCGTTCTGCCGTTCGAAAGCTTGAGTGTTCAGATCGGTCCCTCGGCCGAATTTGCATCCGAGAGCTACCAGAACAATGGAAGCTCTGACAATTACCAGTGGACCTACTTGGCAGTAAATCTCAATTTCCGTGTTCTCGCGATGATAACCAAGAACCTGGGGGTGTTTACGAACTTCGGTGCGTATTACTACTCCGCTGATACCAACGACACGACAACATCGGTTGATAGCACGAAGACTGGCTTTGGAATCCAGAGCATCTCTTTGGGCGTAGCATACTACTTCAAGTGAGGAAGCAGGGAACGCCGCCTTACAGCAGGGTCGCCGAACGCGGCGCTGTCCACCGCTGCGAAACGCCTCTGGCTCCGATAGTGGTGACAGATGGTCGCGGCCGTCCGACCGCACCTATGCTTCAAATAGAACCTCGTCTGAGAACGGCATAGGCGTTGTTGCACCAAATGGGAGCTCAAAAACAGAAGGGCGAGACAGCCACGGCGCTCGCCCTTCAAAGCACTGAAACGCGCATATATGACGCGAGTTGTACAATATTGTATGACTGCGACCGGACGCACCGAGGACGGGACAAACAATGGGCCCGGAGGAAGTCACAGGGATAGGAGGCTTCCGAAAAGCCCGGTTCCACTCGGGTTCCCCTGGCATCTTTTAAACGTGGGCGGTGCCAAACGTGGAGGTACCAGACATGAACGAGCTTACAATCCCCGCCGGCATGGCGGAGTGCTTCCCTACCATCGTCGAAGGGCTGAAAATGGCCCGCGACATCTTCAGATCAATCAAGAGCTTCGAGGACGTTGAACGGCTGTTCCTCAAAGGCGCAGGGCTCTCCCCGAACACGTACCGGGCCTACCTGGGCGCCGTCAAGCAGTTCTACGTGTTCACCAAAGGTATCAACCCCTTACAGGTTCGCCCGGGTGACATCGAGTCGTTCTTTGACGACCAGGTGAAGCACATTGAACGGAACACGGCCTATCTGCGCATCCGTGGCTTAAAGAAGTTCTTTGAGGGTGTGTGCCAGGTGATCCCCATTTACACGTCGCCGTTCGAGGTCATGTCTGATAAATTGCACGCCAAGCTAAACAAGACCAAGAAGGGCAACGCCACAAAGAAGGCGCTCACAACCGACGAGGTTAAGGCGCTTCTCGGATTCCTACGCCTCGACATCACTGTCACGGGCCGCGAGAACTACGCCATGGTCTACATGCTGGCCACCAGTGGGCTCCGGGCGTCCGAGTTGTGCCAACTCAAGTGGGGCGATCTTGACTTCGCATCGGGCAAGTGGACGGCCCGTTTCGTCGGAAAGGGCGCCAAGGACGCGGAGCAGGAGCTTTTCCCCCGCTGCCGTGGAAGCCTGCCGGCAGTACTTCGGCGCTCACTTCCACCGCGCTCCTCGCCCCGAAGATGCGCTGTTCTGGACTGTCCCCGGCTTTCCCCGCCAGGAGCCCGAGCCTATGACTCCGCACACGCTCTGGACGCGGGTCAAGGGCATCGGCGCCGCCGCTTTGGAAGCCCGGGTGATCACGCGCGAGCTCCAATTCTCCCCGCACCTGTTCCGCAGGTCATACGCAATCCTGCTCTACAAGAGCGGAATGAAGCTCAAGGCGATCCAGAACCTAACGCGGCACGCCAACATCGAAACGCTGTGCAAGCACTACGTTGACGACAGCGAGCCCGCTTCCCCCTATCTTACCTCGGCGCTTATGTAGGCGTCGGTCATCTCGCGAAGGCTCCCGGCGTTTCGGGGGCCTTTCTTTTGCGCCTTAAAAGCAAAGCACCCCTCCACGCATGTCCCCCGCCCTCTGAGAGCGAACTACTACTTGCACTCGTTTTATCACAGGTGCTATCGTTAGGTTACAATCTCTAATAATCCGTTTGGAGGGACAACGTGAAGAGAAAACTGCGCTTCGTCCCAACGGGCCTGCTGCTTCTCGCGATAGTTCTCGGATGCAGATCCCCGAGCAGCTCAACGCCTAAGAATTACACAGTTGGCGGCGATTGCTGGCAGAATTCGCCCAGGCGTTAGCAGTTTGAAGCGCTTGGGGGGAGAAGATCTGAACTGGGTGCAGCAATGCATAGCGCAGAGCGTGCAGAAGAAAGACGAGAAACCTAAGGAAAAGGATCCGCCCGGGCGCAGCGGCAAACTGATTATTGATGCCTCGGTGGCGCCGGGAAAGGCCCGGACGACTTGACTTCGCCAGACAAGCCGACCGGGCCGCACGGTCAAAGAGCTGTTCTATAACGCTATGGACACACCTGCGGAAAGATCCAATGTCGTGTAAAGGACATTGAATGTTATACCAAGAAGAGGGAACGAACCGTTGTCCGCCGAGTACGTGCCTTCCGCGAAGATCGAGAATTGCCCAAGTCGCAGGTCGATCCCGCCTCCCAGCGCGTAGTAAAGCCCGCCTGTAAGCGACACACCCCCGGTATATGCGGAATTTCCAGAGAACACTCCATAGCCGATTCGAGCAACCGCGTAAGGTGTGACGGGTCCGATATCGAAGGGAACTCGCACGACTCCATAAATCGGTATAAACTGGAAGACAGCTGAAGTATCTATAGTGAGGCTACTACCAAATTCGTACTCCAGTCCTGCGCCCAACTGAAGATTAGGGACAACTTTGTATAGTCCTTCTGCTCCAATCGAAAGGCCATTATTTACATCGTTATTTACGCTCGCGCCCAACGCCGATGTCTGGTGGTTGCCCGCCAGCTGTCCCGAAAGTCGAGCCCTCAGCATGACGCTATCTGCGAAGACTGAAATGCTGAGAAGACACCCCAGCAATAGCGCGATGGCAGTGATCAGACCAATTTTCCTCATAGACTTGTTCCTCCTAGTGTAAAAAATGAAATTTGTGGTGTAGACAGAGATCTCATGAATGGCCGGGCAATCCCGCCATTTCCAAAGATCTCTCCATTTCTACTACGAATCTCCGAAAAATGCAAGCAGAAAAATACTGCTTATGCCTCAATCTGCCTATTGGAGAACCCCTGTCAAAAGGCGGCTAGACGGGTAGGTTCTCGACAGACTTTTCGGGAAGTCTTAAGTAATGATCGTAGGGGATGAATTAGCGGATACGCTACAGTGTAAGACAATCAGCGGCTTCTTACACGAGAGCCCCCGAGAGATCGGGGGCTCTCTCGTATCCGGGACCGTTATTGAATCCCTTGCCTGGCTTCCTCGGCTAGCAGCATTTCTAACTTCGCTGTCAAGTCGAGTCCTTGTAGCTGTTATTACAAATCCTACACATCCAATATGCATTAGCCAAGCTGTAAAGCCTTATCTTTCTATGATCATGATCCCAGCATTGTGGACAGAAAGGTCCATCTTTTTTGTCACCCTTTATAGACCAATACAAGGTTTTCTCAAACACCATTTCTTCACCTTGATTAATCTTGTCTTGAAGGAACTTGATAGTCTGATCTTTCTCGGAAATGATGCTCGTTATCTCTGCTATCTGGAGTTTAGCTTCAGCAATTGCAGCTGTGAGTTCTGCCAACTTAAGCTTCATTTCGTCCTTTGGCAACGAAAGCGCAGAATCTTCGAGAAATACGGCAATTTCTGTGGCAGCCGTCAGACTGGCCAAAGCATTTGTTAGGGCAGACAATGAATCCAATTTCGGTTCCTCCTTCT
>JBEKTX010000117.1:0-11182 GCA_049515615.1 Spirochaetia bacterium | reverse complement strand
CGGTCCAGGCCGGTCACCGAGTACCGCTTGTACTGCCCGTCGGCCGGGTCGAGGTGATAGATCCGCAGCAGGAACCCGCGGTCAGACGCGCCGTGGAGCCGGTCGAGTATGCTTTTTTCGAAGTCCGCCTTCGGCATGCTGATAGGGGTCCGCGGCGTCAGGCCGTCCCAATTGGTGAAGGAAATCCTGATGCCCTGGAAGAAGGGATAGAGGAAGAACAGCGCATAGAGAAGGAGCGCGGGCAGCACGAATACGAGGAAATAGGTGACGACTTTGTACCTCGGCTGCACCATTGCGGGCTCCTCAAGGGACAGGGGAGGCGGCGGGCCTCCCCTGTGATTCGTGCATCTGTGGGATCACACGCTACATCTTGCGCGCTTCTCTCCAGACCCTGTCGATATCGGCAATAACGTCCTCCGCGGTCTTCTTCTTGAACACGTAGGCCTGGGCGCCGTTCTTCGCCGCGTCCTCGAAGGCCGCCGTGGGGTACATCGAGAAAGCCCAGGGATAGGCGCCGTTCTTGGCCACCGACGACATCAGCTGCCCGAAGGGAGCCTGAAGCGCGGACATGTTGGCACCTTTGAAGGTCGAGGTGAGCTTGCATTCCCCGGTCCAGATCTTGATTGCCGCGGGAGTGGCAAGCCATTCCAGGAACTTCTTTCCCGCCGCCTGCTTCTCCGCCGATGACTGGGCGGACAGGCCCATCGTGGAATCCACATCGGCATAGAACTTGTTCATCTTCGCATCGTTGAACACGGGGAAGGGAATGAAGCCGCAGTCCAGCTTGGGATTCGTTCCGATCGCCGCGCCGTAAGACCACAGGCCCTGCACCATCATCGCGGACTTGCCGCCGGCAAATGCCGCCTGCTGCTGGTCCCAGCTCATTTCCTCGGCGTTATCGTCCATGTTCGCCCGGTAGAAGTCAATGATGGAGAACAGCTTCTTGGTGTCGACCACTCCGTAGCTGGTCTTGCCCGCATCCATATCCGCCACGAACTTCGCGACCGAGATGCCCTTTTCGGCAAGCAGGTTCGTCTGGACGAGAGTGATGAAGTGACCGATCGACCAGTTCTCCTTGAGAAGTCCGGCGAAAGGGGTCACGCTGTTGTCTTTGAGGGTTTTCACCACGCGCTCCAGCTCGCGATAGGTGGTCGGCGGCTGGAGGTTGTATTTCGCGAAAATCTCCTTGTTATAGATGATCCCGATGCCGGCAAAATCCATGGGCAGGGCCCACTGCTTGGCGTTCCAGGTGACTGCTCCCTTGGCGGAGTCGATTACCTTGCCCAGAACCGGCTGCTTCGAAACATCCAGCAGGTAGCCCTTTTTCGCGTACTCGAACACCGTACTGTAGGACTGCATCTCCAGGATATCCGACAGCTTTCCGGCCGCCGCCCGCGCGGCATTCGTCGCACCTGCATCATTGGGGACGATCAAAAGACTGATCGTGATGCCCGGGTTGGCCGCCGTGAAGGCGTCCGTGAGCGACTTCAACCCGGCCTGGATCTCCTGCTTGTAGTAGTACAGCTCCAGAGACTGGGCCGAGAGCGATCCCGCCAGGCATACGGCGAGGATCACGAGCACGAGAAGTTTCTTCATACAATACCTCCTTGGGATTGTTCCCCCCGACGGGGGGTTTGTGCTGGGAACGCGGCCATACCACGGCCGCGGAGAAGTACGGGAAAAGCGGATTGGGACTTGCGTTTCATCGTACCATGATGTAACATCATGCAACCGGTTGCATGAGTATAACAGACCGGTGGCTGCTGTCAAGCGCGATTTCGGGGGTGTGATGGGACGGAAAAAACGGGTCACGATCTACGACATTGCGCGCATGGCCGGCGTGACCTCCGCCACCGTTTCCCGGGTGATCAACGGCAAGCACGGGATCTCGCGGGATACCCGGGAGAAGGTCATTGCCGTGATGCGCCGGGAGCGCTATTTTCCCTCTCCCGCGGCATCGGGGCTGCGGAAGAAAAGCACCAGGGAGATCGGCATCCTGTCGCCCTTCTTCATCGGCGACTTCTTCCTGAAGATCTTCGAAAGCCTGCACCGGCATCTGAAGGATTTCGATCTCATCCTGTACAATGCCCAGACCCCCGCCCATCGCCGGGAGGTCATCGACCGAATCGTCGCCGAGGAGAAGCTCTGTGCGTTGATCGTCGCGAGCACCCCCATCCTCCTGGAAGAGGAGATCCTCGTCTCCAGCCTCAAGGTCCCGGTCGTGATGGTGGAAGCCCGGCACGCCTCCTACAGCTCTGTCGACTATGACCACCAGATCGGGGCATTCAAGGCGGTGAGCCACCTCGTTGAGCTCGGCCACCGCGACATCGCCATTATCGGGGGAAAGCCCGAAACGCGGCTGTATTCCCCTATCGGCAAAGAGAGGCTGAAGGGATTCCGCATGGCGCTCGACGTGGCAGGAATCCCCGTCAGGGAGGAGCTCATCACCAGCGGAGAATGGACGAGCATGGATGCAATGGCCAGCGCGCACGTTCTCCTGTCTGGGACCCGGCCTCCCACGGCAATCTTCGCCACCTCGGACGTGCAGGCGGCGGGCGTGCTGATGGCCGCGCGGGAGCTGGGCGTGGCCGTGCCAGGGGAGCTTTCGGTGGTCGGGTACGACAACATACCCTTCGCCGAGTTCCTCTCCCTCACCACGATGTGGCAGAACCATGACCAGCTCGCGCGCAATGCGGCCGCTCTCCTGCTGGAGGAGCTGCGGTCCGGCGTGCGCGCCGGGGAGCGCGTGGTGCTGCAGCCGGAGCTTGTCCTGCGCTCCTCCACCCGGGCATTGCGGGAAAGCCACCGCCGATGAAAGACGGCCCTTTTTCCGGCCGCGCCAGCGGCATTCTCTTGCACCCGACGAGCCTCCCGGGGCCGCACGGAATCGGCGAGTTGGGCACAGCGGCGCATCGATTCCTGGACTACCTCGTCTCCGCGGGCCAGTCTCTCTGGCAGGTGCTCCCCCTCGGACCCACCGGTTACGGGGACTCGCCCTATGCCTGCTTTTCATCGTTCGCCGGCAACGCTCTTCTGATCAGCCTGGACACGCTCGTCGAACAGGGCGCACTGGAAGGAAGTGAGCTCGAAGGCGCCCCGGCTTTCCCCCGGGACCAGATCCTGTTCGGCCCTCTGATCGAATGGAAGATGCCGCTCCTTCGTCGAGCTGCTTCGCGGTTTCTGGACTCCGGGACACGGGAGCAACGCGCCGCCATCGAGGCTTTCAGCTCCCGTGAGTCATGGTGGCTGAAGGACTATGCGCTTTTCATGGCCGTGAAAGGCACGAGCGCCGGCGCCTGGAACGACGCCTGGGATGCGGGCATTGCGCTGCGAAGACCGGAATCCCTCACGCGCTTCAGATCGGAGCTGGCCCGACAGGTGCAGGAAGAGGAAGTGATCCAGTATTTCTTCTTCTCGCAGTGGGACGCTTTGCACGCGGCAGCCGCACGCAAAGGCATTCGCATTATTGGAGACCTGCCGATCTTCGCCGCGCCCGACAGCGCCGATGTCTGGGCTCACCGGGAGCTGTTTCTCCTTGATGGGGCCGGCAGACCCACCGTGGTCTCCGGTGTGCCCCCGGACTACTTTGCGGCCACAGGGCAGCTCTGGGGCAACCCCTTGTACGACTGGAATGAGCTGGAGCGCCAGGGGTATCGTTTCTGGATCCAGCGGATACGCTCCGCATGCCGGCTCTTCGACTTTGTGCGCATCGATCACTTCCGGGGATTCGAGGCATGCTGGTCCGTGCCTGCGGGCGAACGCACGGCGGAGCGGGGCCGGTGGGTGAAAGTGCCGGGAGTGCTTCTTTTCGAGGCCATGGAGAAGGAGCTGGGGGCGCTGCCGATTATTGCAGAGGACCTCGGAGTCATCACTCCGGAAGTCGACGAGCTTCGCAAGAGATTCGGTTTCCCCGGAATGAGGATTCTCCAGTTCGCATTCGACCGTGGAGAAGCGGGCCGGCTTGGCGCGGACAACAGGTTCCTCCCCCACAACCACTCGAGGAACTCCGTGGTCTATTCAGGAACCCATGACAACGATACGACCCGTGGATGGTGGGAGACAAGGACGCGGGAAGAGCGGGACTATCTTGAAAGGTATTGCGGGGCGACTGATCCCGAGATCGAATGGCGACTCATCCGCATGGCGATGGCATCGGTCTGCAGGTCAGCGATCTTCCCTCTTCAAGATGTGCTCGGTCTCGGCCGGGAGACGCGGATGAATACACCGGGCACCTCCGGCGGGCAGAACTGGACCTGGCGGGCCGACGATTCGTGCTTTCCGGAAAACGCGGCCCGGCGCCTCCAATCCCTTTCGGTGATCTACGGTCGCGTCAGATCCTCCGATTGACAATGTCCGCCGCGTTGCGGCGGATGAACTCCATTGCCTCGCTCTCGGATTCGAAGCGCTCGGAGCGCGAGATGTACGAGAACGCCGGAAAGGATTCGAGGGCCCGGGCAGGACGCCACTGGGCAAACCATCCCCTCCGATCGCGGTGCGGGACCGCACGGTACTCGATCCCGTGGACCCGATCGATCATGATCCCCAGGGTTGCTTCCATGCTCTGATGATCGGCAGAACCCTGATCCGGGCTGACTCGAGGCCCGCGACTTCAGGGACGCCCGCGGTTGTCATCCAGCAGCACCTGGGCGAATCCGAGCCAGTCGTCACCCTTCACGGCAAAGCCGGGGGGCAGGAGGCCGTCGATGAGAAGGGTCGCCCATCCATGCACGCTCGCCCAGAGAGAGAGAACCAGCGCCATGCTCTCCTTCTCGGGCCGCCAGCCCGATGCCTGGGCAGCCTGGACGGCGCGAATGAGGCATCCGAGCGCCCTCTCGCTGTTGAGCCTGCAGGCCTCGGAGTGCAGCTCGAATCCCAACCGGGAAATCATGAGCCTGTAGAGCGCGGGCCGGTCCCGGGCAAAGTCCATGTAGGCGCGGAAGAGCGAGCGGATCCCTTCGAGAGCATCGCCGGTTTCGCCCTGCGGCGCCGACTCCAGCTTCTCCGCCAGCAGCCGGAAGCCGTCCGCAGCGATCGCCACGAGAAGCTCGCGCTTGTCGGCAAAATGCCGGTAGGGTGCCGTCTTTGATACCCCTGCTGATTCCGCCAGCCTGCGCAGGCTGACCCCTTCCAGGCCCTCGGTTTCCAGATCGTGCAGGGCCTCCGCGAGCAGGGTCTCTTTCAGGGCACCATGGTGATAGTGATCTTTCACCGGCATGAATTGACTGTACTTAGCTTCGGCGCCATTTGCAAGAAAAATGTGAGCATTGCCAACATTTATGTTGACGCCGCCAACATCAGGCGGTATGTTCTTGATGTTGGCAACGCCAACATAGGAGGTTGGAACATGGATTCTCAGAAAAAGGCCGGACTCCAGGTTGTTTTCGGTACAGGACCGGTCGGATCTTCCGCGGCGCGGTTCCTGCTCGAGAAGGGTCTCGACGTCAGGATGGTCAGCCGCTCAGGCCGCCGCCCCGTCGGGCTCTTCGACGGGCTTTCCGCCGACGAGGAGCGCCGGCTCGAGTTCCGCGCGGCAGATGCGTTGGACACGCGGGCGGTTCTTGACGCGGCCAGCGGGGCGTCGCACATCTATCACTGCCTGAATGTGCTCTACCAGGACTGGGGGAAGGTCCTTCCGACGCTCCACCAGAATCTGCTGGCCGCCGCGCGGCAGGAGCACGCGGTTCTTGCGGTAGCTGACAATCTCTATATGTATGCGCGCGGGGTGTCAGTGATCGACGAGAACACGCCTGAGATCCCGCCAACGCGAAAGGGCCAACTGCGCAAGGACCTGCACGACCGGCTCTTGGAAGCGGGAAAGTCCGAGGGTCTTGCGTGGACCACGGTGCGCGCCTCCGACTACTATGGGCCCGGCGGCGTGCTGCAGAGCATCTTCGGGACGCAGTTTTTCCTGGATCCGCTCTACAACGGAAAGCTGCCCCGGGTGGTCGGCAGTCTCGATCAGCCTCACTCCTACACGTACGTCGAGGACTACGGCCGGGCCCTAGCCGTGGCGGCGCTGGCACCGAGCGCTCACGGCCGCGTATGGATCGTGCCAAATGACCGCACCCTGACAGCCCGCCAGGCGGCTGTGAAATTCTTCACGGCAGCGGGGAGGGATGCGCGCCTCGGCAGATTCCCTCGCTCCCTGATCGCCGCAGCCGGCGTCTTCAATCCGCTTCTTCGCGAAGTGACTGAAATGCTCTACCAGAAGGAAGAGCCGTACGTGGTGGACGGCAGTCGGTTCGCCGCGCAGTTCGCTTTCGCGCCGACGCCCATAGAGGAAGGCGTTCGCAAAACACTCGCTTGGTACGAGGCGACTCATCAGGTGGGAAACAAGGCGGCTGCTTGAATGGTCCGGGAACGCCCGGGACACCCTGCCTTCTACTTCTGCGTTTTCTCCTGGGTGTCCTTGAGGCGTTCTTCGACGACCTTTTTTACCTGCGAATCGAAATCAGGGTAGCGGCCTCGGAGCGCGTCGAAATCGGCCTTTATCAGCTTGTAGACGTCGCAATAGCTGAGGGCGCGGATGCTCGCCATCCGCTTCTCTCCCTGGATGAGGGCTGTTTCTCCGAACGGTGAGCCCTGCCCGAGGGAGGCCACGCGCACGCCGTTCACCAGGACTTCGACATCGCCGTTTGAGAGGAAGTACATGCAGTCGCCGTACTCACCTTGCCGGATGATGTAGTCGTCGGGCAGAAAGACCATCGGCCGCAGGAGTTGCACGATCTCCCGAATGAAGATCTCGTTCGCGCTCTTGAAGAGCGAGACTTTTTCCAGGATCGCGCGATTGAGGAAAAGACTGATCTCCATGGAGAGTGTGTGGGGCAGCTCCTCCGTGATGGAGATGGACGACACGCTCTTCTGAGTTTCCCAGAGATAGGCGTAATAGTTTCGCACGCGCGCCTGCAGGGTCCCGGGCACCCGCTTCGTGCGGAGGAAATCATTGATCTCCTCCATCTTTGCCTGGTAATTTGCGCGGGCCACGTCGAGGTTTGCGATGAGAGTGGCAACGTTTCCGATGATGTACCCGTACATGCCCACGCCGAAAATCATCACCACCACCGTGTAGATGATCTGCCCATTGCTGTCATGGCTGGGCGTGTAGTCTCCGTACCCGATGGTGGCGATGGTCGTCACGCACCAATAGACCCCGCGAAGGTACTGGTCGAAGGGGGGCCGGAAATGTTCGCTCGCCCCGATGAGCACCCACCCGCAGGCCATGAGGTGCACGGCGGTGACGAACCAGAACCCGAAGGTCACCAGGCGCATGAGGGCCGGGCTCACGCTGAGGGATTCCCGGATGTCGTTGAAGATGGCGCTCACCTTGCTGATCTTCACCATCTTCATGAGCTTGGTGACCATGATGATGTCCAGCGCGGCGCCGACTCCCATGGAGGCGCTGGGAGACCAGAGCGAGGTGACAAAGAAAAGCCATGAAAAGGGGATGCAGGCGATCAGGTCGACGGGGAACCAGCCGCGGAGATACAACCGGGCAATGCTTTTCCGATCGCTGTAGATCTTCAGTCCCTTCTTCACCGCCTGGTTGAAGGTGTAGGGGATATCCAGCAGGTAGACGATCGTGATGATCCAGTAGATCGCATCGAAGTCGTAAAGCTTGAAGGTGAGCCGGTAGGAGGTGATCATCGTCCCGGCAAGGGCCGAGAAGATGAGAAAACCGTTGTAGGCCACCTTCGAGGGACCTTCGAACGGGAAGACGGGGATTTTCCGGAGCAATTTCCTGATCTGCAGCATCCGCCTCCTAGTATAGTGAGCAGGCAGCGCGCTCTCAAGAAAAACTTGTCTGACCCCGCCGCCGCATCAAGAGACCGTTGCGCGTTCAATTCCGTTCTTGACAGCCCATGGCGGGGAGCTAGACTGGGTGCGCTCTCCCGAGCGAAAGGAAGGTCGCCATGCTCCTGGCCGTTTCGGTCGGCAACTCGCACATCACCTTCGGAGCCCATGAGAAGGGCTCATGGACGCGCCGCTGGCGTATCCAGACCGTCCACGCCAAGACCTCCGATGAATACCTGGTGATCTTCCGCACGCTCCTCGAGACGGCTCACCTTTCGGGAGGCAGCGTCGATTCCGCCATCCTTTCAAGCGTCGTCCCCCCGCTTACCGGCACCATGGTAGAGACGGTCCGTGAGCTCTCGGGCCGGGCTCCCCTCCTGCTCTCTTCCGCGCTGGATATCGGAATTCGGATCACGACCGAGAATCCCGCTGAAGTCGGCTCCGACCTGGTGGCCAACGCGGTTGCGGCGTACGACAGGTTCAAGGACAACTGCATCGTCGTGGATTTCGGCACCGCGCTCAGCTTCACCGCGGTGGCGGCTCCGGGAGAGCTGCGAGGAGTCGCCATTGCACCCGGCCTCACGTCGGCCGTCGAATCGCTCGCCCGCAATACCGCCCAGCTTCCTTCAGTGCCGCTCGCGCCGCCTGCCGTGACCATCGGCCGCAACTCGATGCAGTCGATCCAGGCAGGCATCGTGTTCGGCTACGTGGGCCTGGTGGGTGAGATCATCCGCCGCATGCGCGCTGAGCTCGGAGGGAGCGCGGGAGTCGCGCTCACGGGTGGCCAATCGCAGATCATGGCGCCCCTCCTCGGGGAGAAGCTCGTTCATGAGCAGTGGCTCACGCTCGAAGGACTGCGGATCATCGCGGAGAGGAACACGGGAAGGAATCCGGGGCGAGGCATGAGTGCTTGAGTATCGCTTATACTGTCGTTTCCGGACTCCATGCCTGCTTTCGACTGTACTGGCCATAGACCCTTTTGGGGCGGCTGTCGTGCTCTACAAGTACGGCAACGGAAAGATAATATTTCTCTCGGGCTACAATATGCTCAGCAATGGTAACGTATCTCCGGGGGCAACTTTGACGTTCCCGAATGACATCTTCCTCTGCAACCTGTTCGCCTCGGTCTTCAAGTAAGAGCGAACACCTTGCGCTTGCTTGAGCCGGCGAAGGCGCTCGCAAAACAGCGGCGCAGGCCGGCTCAGCCCTTTTTATAGCGGCGGAGCTTCAGAACAGAAAGAAGAAGGAAAACCACGATGGCGCAGACGAGGATCCACACCATCGCGGTCATCGAGATCTCCTGCGCGCCCCAGAAGAGCTTGATTCCATACATTTTCATATAGTGGAGCTTTGCATCCAGCGGTGCTCCATCGAAGACCGTCGCGAGCGGAAGGTCACAGAAGACCTGGCGCAGCATGGCGGCACTGTGACTGAAGGGAACCAGCACCACGAGCTTCTGCACGGCACCCGGCAGAACTCCCAGGGGCACATAGACTCCGGTGATGAAGCCGATCAACGTCCCGAGGAGCGTGCCCAAGGTGCCGAAGGCTGAACCGGATCTGAGGAACGAAGCCAGGAAGTACATGATCGACGAGGAGGAGACGACCGCCAGCGCGAGCATGCCGACCACCGTGAGAATGCCCGCCGGGCCGAGAAAGTTGCCGCCCCCCGACACGATGTACAGCTCCCCTGCCGCGAAAGCGATCAGGCTGAACAGAAAACCGATAACCCAGGCAGCGATGAGATAGCTGACAACGACGGCGGAACGGCTTATCGGAGAAACGATAAAATCGGAAAACCGCTTGTACTCGATGTCGAACACCATGGTCCCGAGCACTCCAAGGGTGATCGTCACGGCGTTCACGGAGAGGAGCCCGGCCATGATCCACGAGTCCACGAGCGGCCGTATCCCCTTGATGTCGCCGACCGCGCTCCTGATGCCGTCCACCTGGACCTTTCCCAGAAAGAGGACGTACAGGGCGATGATGATGATCACCGACAGGAAGGAAAAGAAAACCGACATCCTGTTGCGGACATAGATCTTGATATTCCGAGAGGCCAGCATGAGGATCGTCTCCATCAGTCTTCCTCCTCGCCTCGGATCGCATGTCCCGTCACGTTCATGAAAACCGTGTCCATGCTGCCCTTGATCACCTCGAAGCTCGCCACGTGCGCCTCGATCTGCTTGAGCACCGAGAGAGCCTGCAGGCTGTCGCTCACCGGGATGATCACGGTGTCGTTTTTCCTCGTGAACGTGTGTCCCATCCCCATCAGGATGGGGCCGATCCCTCCATGATCGCGAGGGACGATGATCAGGGTGTCGCCGCTGTACTGGTCTTTCAGCGCCGCCGGGGTTCCCTGCGCCACGATCCGACCATGGTCGATGATCGCAACGTCGTCCGCCGCTGCGGCCTCTTCCATGTAGTGAGTCGTGAGGAACACCGTCATCTTCTCCCTGCTCTGCATCTCGTGCAGCGAGCTCCACACCTTGAGCCGGGTCTGCGGGTCCAGGCCGGTCGTCGGCTCGTCCAGGAAGAGGATTCTGGGCGCATTGATGAGCGCCCTGGCCACATCCGCGCGCCGGCGCTGTCCGCCGGAGAGAGCGCCGTATCTCCGGTCGATGAACTCTTCCAGGCCCACCGCTTCCGAGAGGTACGCGACGCGCCTTTTCAGTCCGGCGCCCCTGATGCGATAGAAACTGGCCCGGACCTCCAGATTCTCCCGGACGCTCAGGAGGTTATCCAGCACCGAGTGCTGGAAAACGACGCCAATGCTCCGGCGCACCTCATCATCCTGCCGGCCCACCTCGAAGCCATTGACCCGGATGTCTCCCTCGTTCTTGTCCAGCGTCGTGCAGATCACGTTGATCGTCGTGGTCTTGCCGGCGCCGTTGGGCCCGAGGAAGGCGAACAGCGCCCCCTCCGGCACGTCGAAGCTGATGCCGTCCACGGCGGTCAGGCCGCCGTAGCGTTTGACGAGGTTCGTGACTGCGACAATGCTCACGCGCGGCGCCCCCTTGTCTGTGAAGCGATACAGTACCGGTCATTCCCGGATGAGTCCAGTGGGAACGGCCACTCCTCGAGCGCGAGAAGAACAGGGCGACAGGTGCCCATAACTGGTGCACCGAATGCACTATTTGGATGCATTTTTTACTTGCCAATGGTGCACGATTCAGCTATACTTCTTCCTGCAAGGAGCGGATGTGGCGAAAAAACTGCACGTGGAAATCACGCCGGCCAACTGGCACCGGATGAAGGACTACCTCGAGGAGTATAACGCTGATCTCCGCAGGGTCACGCCCCGCTACAAGCCGGCGGATGTCATCAACCTCGCGCTCAGCAGGTATCTGAAGACAAGGAAGGCATGAGACGGAGGACCAGATGGGAAAGAA
>JBEKTX010000116.1:0-11260 GCA_049515615.1 Spirochaetia bacterium | reverse complement strand
CTGCGGACCATTCGCCTTCCGGCGTGACCAGACCGGAGACGTCGAAGCTCACCGCAAGGGGACCCCCTTCCAGCGGCAGAGGGAACTTCTCGCCCCGGAGCTTCAGGAGCGCACCGCCTCCACGAACCGGCACGGCGGAGACTGCCAGGCCGAACGACCCGCTCGCGGACAGGCCCTCGCTCTGCGAGTAGCGGCCGGTGAGGAAGTACGAGCTGCCCAGAAGAGCGATGTTGGTGGCAAACCCGATCTCGCCTCCCTCGGCGAGATCTCCTTCGAACCCGCCTTGGATGCCGATTCCCTTCCAGGAGCCGCTGAAGCCGGTCAGGGACAGGTGGGACTTGTCAACCGCGAGCCCGAACTGAAAAGATGTTCCCGGGTCGTCGTTGCTCGTGACCGTCACGGATCGGGCCGCCAGTGAAAGTTGCGTGAGGTCGGTGGACACCACGGCCTCGGTGGAGACCGAGAAATGCGCGAGAAGATCGTAAACGTCCTGCTGGTCGAGTGCGAGCCTGCCCGCGCCCAGCAGCAGGTGATAGAGTTTGGCGGGGGGGATGTTCTTCAGAGTGGCCGCGACGCTCAAAGCGGGTGCGGGCAGAGCGTCGGGAACGCCCCGTGTCACGGCCTGCACCAGCCCCCGGCCGAAGTGCAGCTCACCGCTGGCCTGAAGGAGGTCTTCCGGGGCCGACCCCGCGAATGAGGTCTTCAGCGCAAAGGATGCTCCCCCGATGAGCGGGGTGACGCTGAGCTGAAACGAGTCGAAGCCGATTTCACCGATCACCAGATTGGCGCTGTGCACTTGCAGGCCGGCTTTGAGACGGTCAATCGAGAGGCTCGCGTTCACTTTCTCGCCGTAGCCCGTGTTCACATCGGCAACCGTGAGCAGTCCGGACGGAAAGAAGGTGTCGAAAAGCACGCTTCCGGCGAACTCGGCGGTGCCCTCGCTGGAGGACAATCTCAGCGGTTCGAAGAAGGCCTCCTTTTCCGACCCACTCACGCTCGCGGTGAGCGAGACGTCGTGTATCGGGAGCTGGTCCACGAGAAAGGCTGATGCATCCGCCTGGTACTCCACGCTGCCTGTCCTGGCGCGCCAGGTGAAATGCCCGGAGGCTGTGAGCGGCACCCGAAGCCAGTTCGCATACCGTGCGAGGGAGGGGGAAAAAGTGAACAGCTTGTCAAGACGCATGTCCTGGGTCTGAAAACGCAGCGTGAACTCGCGCTTCTCCAGGTCTCCCTGCATGTCCAGGGCGACGGGAGAGCGGTCCTGGATCTTGCGGAGGTTGATCGTGTTGCCTTTCCAGACAACCTGGAGAGTCTGTGCGCCGGTGTTGACAAGGGAGCTGGCAAGAGAGGCAAGCCGGATGGTCACGTCCGAGCCCGTGAGGCTGCGGTCCAGCGTCCCCTGCGCCTTGAGCGAAGACTTAAAAGAGAACCCCCCGCGGACCCGGCCCGCCGCATCTCCCCGCAGGGACACGGAGATGGCCTGCGACTGCGCCTCTATCTGGAAAAAAACATGACGCAGGTCCAAAGTCGATTCGCCGGAGACGATCTTCAGCCCGATGTCGGCCCCTGTGATCCGGGCGCGAAGCCCGGCGCCCCCGCCGCTCTGTACGAGGCGCCGAACGAGATCGACCACGTCGGTGTCCTCCTGCAAGTTGACGTCGAATCTGCTGTTGAGGAGCCGGATCTCGCGGATTGCCGTAACAGGGTCATGACCGGCAAGGAGCTCGAACAGGCTGTAGTATACCCGCACCTCGTGGATGGTGAGCAGCGTGCGCCCGGGATCACGCGAATCGTGAATGGCGAGGTCACGGACTTTCATGGACCTGAAAAACGAGGGTGAA
Source organism: Spirochaetia bacterium (assembly GCA_049515615.1). Taxonomy (GTDB): domain Bacteria; phylum Spirochaetota; class Spirochaetia; order SZUA-6; family Fen-1364; genus Fen-1364. The sequence continues at coordinate 9,419 of JBEKTX010000116.1, read as the reverse complement.
ATCTCGCCGTAGGAAATCGAGCGGCCCGCGATGCGTTCAAGCTCCCCAAGCGCAGCGGCCTTCAGCGCCTGCATCCGCATCGTGAGGGAGCGGTCAAGTTCAATCACGCCGAAGGCAGTGAGAGCCACCAGGCCCGCGAAAAGTGTCAACCAGGCGGATATCGCGAGAGCTTTCCTCAATCCTGTTTCTCCAGGCGGAATCGGAAATGCACCGTTCCTACCGTTTCAATTCTGCCGTCCACCCGGGAAAAGAGGTAGTCGCGAAGCGCTGCCTCAATGCTGGCATCGATTTCAATATATCCGGAACTACGTGTGATTTCCACGCGCGTCACTATGCCGGAGGGCGCCACGCTGATCCGGGCCTCTCCCTCGATCTCCTGTCCAAGGGCGCTCAGCACCGTCGGGAACTCCGGGTTGCGTTTACGGATGAGCTTCCTCTGCACGCCTTCCCAGCCCACCAGGGTGCCGGTGGGCGACCCGCTTGCCTCGGGGGAGATCGACGCGGCGTCCGCAAGCACATCGCCCGCAGCAGGTTCCGGCAGCGACTCGGATGCAGGCGCACGCCGCGAATCCGGGAACGGAATTGCTTCCTGCGGCAGCGTCGATATGGATGCCTCCCGCGCCGCCCCGCCTGTGGAGGCAACAGGAGCCAGAGGCTGTCTCGGAGCGAAATCACCTCGTGTGGATGATCCTCCTGTCATCCGCGCACCGTGCCCGGCTCCCGGGGCGCCAACCAGGGAGATGTCAATCCTCCGTGCAAGCACCACACCTGCCTGGGGCACAAGAAGCAGGTACGCGGCCGCAAGCATAACCAGATGGGTACCAACCGCGAGCAGCCAGGGAAGAGCCCTCCGTGATGACGAGGTCATGGCGCCGCTGAATCTGGCGGTTGCGCGGTGATGTCCGCAACCGGGGGAAGCACGGGAGGAACCAGAACGGAATCCGCCTGGTCAGGGTCGAGCATAGGCAGCACGGGCTCTTTGTCGATGGCTTCCGGCTGGGGAATGGGGATGATCGCGTCGTCCCTGCCAAGTATCGTCACATCGGTATCCACCGAACCCTCTGATGGCGCCGTTGAAACCTGCGCGTGGAGACAGCCTGCAGCGGAAAGGATCAGGAGGCACACAATGACACGCCGGGCGCTTCTCATTACACTCTTCGTCGGTGAGTCCCACTATACTTCAAAGGTTCGTTGTCCTGGAAGGCCTGGACGGTGCCGGCACCACGACGCAGCTCCGCCTGCTCTCCGAACGGCTGACCAGGGACGGGAAGCCACATTCTGCCACATGGGAGCCCACGGACGGCGTGATCGGGAAGATGCTTCGGGGTATCCTTGCCCACGACATCCGGGCTCATCCCCGCACAGTCGCCCTTCTCTATGCGGCGGACAGGAGCGAGCACATTCACGAGCCGCAGACCGGAATTGAGGCGCGCACGCGAAGGGGCGAACTTGTCATCAGCGACCGTTACCTCTTCTCAAGCCTCGCCTACCAGGGCCTCGAGTGCGGCTATGAATACGTCCTGGGCCTGAACTCGGGATTCCCCCTGCCACAGTACCTTGTTTTTCTCGACACGCCTATCGAGGTCTGCCAGGAGCGCCTTGCGGAGCGCCGGAAGTCAGAGCTCTATGACGGTGCCTCGTTCCAGACGCGGGTCAGAGAAGCGTATCTTCGTGCCATCGAGCAATACACCGGCACTGGTATGCAGGTCTCGCTCGTCGATGGCGACCGGCCGGCAGGCCTGATCCATGGCGAGATATGGAAAATACTGGAAGGAATGCCGATAAACGGGGTGTGAGGAAGCTCTGGCTCATCCCGCTCCTGCTCCTGATTCCCGCGCTGAGCGCTTCCGCCTGGCGGATCCTCTATGCGGAGGAATACTACAAGCTCTACCACGAGCACCTTTATCATTACCCCGATGACACCATGGAGGACATCTTCTACCTGGAAACGGCGTTGAAAGCGGATTTCGTCAATCCCCTCTACGCCCTGGCTCCCATCAAAGACAAGATCGAATGGGAGCGCTATCGCTACCTTTTCACGATGCATGTGAATTTGAAGCTCATTGCGTGCTATCTCACGCTCGGCAACAAGTACGACAAGATGGTCGCGTACTTCTACAACTATCCATGGAAGAGGCAGAACCTGGAAAGCCTGAACACGGCTGAGCAAGTCTACAAGGTCGCGTACGGCTACTGGACTAGGGCAAAGGAATGGTCGGCAAAAGCCTGGTCGATGCGCGACATTCACCTGGACGCGATCGAAGAGTGGGAGGGCGAGAACTTCCGCATCGAGTCAGGCGACTTGAACTACCAGGAGACGATCGATGCCCAGCTCGCCCGGCTTGCGAAGGTGCGGGCCGACTTCCAGAAGATGGACCAGTCGACCTACTGAATCAGCATCGCGTCCCCATAACTGAAAAATCTGTAGCCTTTTCGGACGGCTCTTGCGTAGGTCTCCCGTAACCGCGCTGATCCCGCGAATGCGCTTGCCAATACGAGCAGGCTGGATCCGGGCGTGTGAAAGTTGGTAAACAACTGCCGCACCACCTTGAACTTGTACCCGGGCATGATGTAAATCCCGGTCCGGCCCTCCCCTTCCCGCAGGCCGTCGTCCCCCCATGCCGACTCCAGCGTTCGCACGACCGTGGTCCCCACAGCCAGCACGGGCCGGCCCTCCGCCACGGCCGCATCACATAGTGCCTTCGTGGCCGCCGGCACCGCATATGCCTCCTCATGCATCCTGTGTTCTTCAATATTCTCCGTACGGATCGGTTGGAAGGTTCCCAGCCCGACGTGAAGAGTCACCCACGCGACTTCCGCACCATGCGCCCGAAGCTCGTCGAGCAGCCGGAGTGTGAAATGCAGCCCCGCAGTCGGCGCAGCTGCGGACCCGAGGGATCTCGCGTAGACAGTCTGATAGCGTTCCTCGTCCGCCGGCAGGTCGGCGCGCCTGATGTAGGGCGGCAGAGGCACATGGCCATTCCTCTCCAGCCACGCTTCATCGATGGCAGGTGAAAACCGGAGAAGCCGGCTCTCTCCGTCCGAGGGTTCAAGGCTTCCGGTGACGTCTTCCGGAAAGCTGAAAACCGTTCCCTGCTTGAGCCTGCCAGTCCTGCCTGCGATCGCCTTCCAGCAGTCTGCTCCGTTGTTTTCGAGGAGAATGAATTCCGTCGTGCCGCCTCCGCGGCGCGCACCGAAGAGCCGCGCCTTTCGGACACGTGTGTCGTTGAGCACGATGAGCGTCCCCGGCTTGATCCATGACGCGAGATCTTTCACGATCGAATGAGAGATCTTCCCGGTGCTCCTGTTCAGGACGAGAAGCCGGGCCGCCTCACGATCCGGCGGGGGTGATTGCGCGATCTGCTCTTCTGGAAGGTCAAAAGAGAACTGACTGGTCTTCACTGCCTGTCCGCTTGACCCCGAGGTGCTCCCATGCGCCGTTGGTGGCAACGCGTCCACGAGGAGTGCGTTTGAGGAACCCGATCTGGATCAGGAACGGCTCGTAGACGTCTTCCAGGGTGTCAACGGACTCCCCGATGGAAATCGCGATGGTCTCCGATCCTACGGGGCCGCCGCCATACTTCTCCACGAGGGTCCGCAAAATCTCCCGGTCCAATTTGTCCAGCCCCCGTGAATCTATTTCCAGGGATTCAAGTCCTCTCGTGACAATCGAGAGATCGATCACGCCCTTTCCCCAGACCTGCGCGAAGTCTCTCATGCGGCGGAGAATCCGATTGGCGATGCGCGGCGTGCCGCGCGAACACCGAGCGAGCATCTGAGCGGCCCGTTCATCCAGGTTCACGCCGAGGATGCCGGCGGAGCGAAAGACGATCGCCCGGATGTCTTCCGGCTCGTAGAAATCCAGTCGCATCGGAATGCCGAAGCGCGAATACAGCGGACTGGAGACCAGCCCGGTTTTCGTTGTGGCCCCGACCAGCGTGAAAGGCGGAAGAGGGATCTTGATGGTGCGGGCTCCCGGTCCCTGCCCGATCACCACATCGATCTCGAAGTCCTCCATGGCGGAGTACAGCATCTCCTCCACGACGGGCTTCAAGCGGTGGATCTCATCAATGAAGAAAATGTTGCGCTCCCCAATGCTGGTGAGGATTGCCGCGAGGTCTCCCGGCTTCTCGAGCGCGGGAGCGGAAGTGGCACGGAACTGCACGCCAAGCTCGTTGGCCACGATTGCGGCAAGGGTCGTCTTGCCGAGGCCTGGAGGGCCGGAAAGGAACACGTGGTCAAGGTGTTCCCCGCGCTGCTTTGCAGCCTCGATGTAGACAGCGAGGTTCTCCTTCTGCTTCACCTGGCCGATGAACTCTGACAGCAGGCGAGGCCGGAGGGTCACCTCTTCGCGGTCGTCCGACTCGTCAAAGGCAGGGTCAGGCACGCGGGGCGACGGCTCTCTCGACTGGTCCTTCATGAGCTCTCACCCCCGGCAATCGAGAGCGCCTGTTTGAAAAGCTCCCGCTCGAGCTCTTCACCTTTCAGTTTCCGGCCGGCGAGCGCTTTCAGCGCGGAGGCCACTGCCTCCCTGGCAGTTTTCCTGTCGAACCCCATGCCGACAAGCGCCGTGGCGATATCGTGCTCCGCAGACCTCGATTGGGATTCTCCGAGGGGGGTCAGCTTGCCTTTCAGGGTAAGGATAATCTTCTGCGCGGTCTTGCGCCCCACTCCCGGCACCGCGGAGAGGGCATCAAGGTCGTCCCGTTCCAGCGCCTGGGCGAACTGCTCCCGGTCCACTCCCGAGAGCATCTTCAGAGCGCCGCGCGGTCCGACACCTTCCACCTTCTGCAGGTCGAGGAACAGCGCGCGCTCGGCCTGGTCGCAGAATCCATAGAGGCGCATCGCGTCGTCCCGATGCACGAGGTGCGTGTAGATCCGCGCAACCTGCCCGACCGGTGGAAGGCGGTCCAGCGCGCGGCGGGAAGCGGTGAGGTCCCACTCCACTCCCCCGGTCTGCACGCACAGCCGTTCGTCGCCCTTGAAAGTGATCTCCCCCGTGAGGCTATTGAACATGAATGGGTGACCTGTTGGCGTGGCAGATTGCGACGGCAAGAGCGTCAGCCGCGTGGTCGGGGCCGGGAATTTCCTCCAGGCCGAGAACGACGCCCACAAGACGCTGGACCTGGTCCTTTGCCGCTTTCCCCCTGCCGATGACCGCCTGCTTCACCTGCTGCGGCGAGTAGGTGCCCACCTCGATCCTGTTCTGCGCGAGGGCCAGCATCACCACCCCGCGAGCCTGTGCAACGTTCATCGCGCTGGTGGCATTCCTCGAAAAGAACAGGTCCTCCACGCCCGCCTCCGAGGGCCGGTGAGCGCGAAGGACCTTCCTGATCTCCGCGTGAATCTTCAGGAGCCGATGTGAAAGGGGTGTTCCGGGATCAGTCGTGACGACCCCATGCCCCACGTGAATGAAGCGAGAGCCGTCGAACCGCACGACCCCCCACCCGGTGGCGGCGAGTCCGGGATCGATCCCGATCACCGTCCTCATTCACTCATGACAAAGCCGGCCGGGATCTCCAGGTTCGTCGCGACGCTCTGCACGTCCTCGTGATCCTCCAGGTGCTCAACGAGCCGAAGGGCCTTTTCTGTCTTGTCATTGTCCAGCGTGACGGTCTGGTCAGCCACCCGCGCGATTTCAGCCATCGTGTGCTCAAAGCCCTTCGCTTCCATCGCCTTGACGACCTTTTCGAAGTCTTCCGGGCTCGTCGTCACTTCTATCGAATCCTGGTCGCTGAACACGTCTTCAGCCCCGGCATCGATGGCCACCGCAAGGATGTCGTCTTCCTTGTACTTCGAGGCGTCGTAGTTTATAAGACCTTTCCGCTTGAACTGGTAGGCAACACTGCCCGCGGCTCCAAGGTTCCCCCCTCCCTTGTTCAGCAGGTTCCTGATCTCGGCGGCGGCCCTGTTCTTGTTGTCGGTGAGTATGTCGATGAGGAGGGCCACACCGCCCGGACCATACGCCTCGTAAAGGATTTCCTCATAGCTCACGCCTTCGAGCTCACCGGTGCCCTTCTTGATGGCGCGGTCGATGTTGTCCTTGGGCATGTTGGCGGCCTTCGCCTTGAGGATCACCGTCCTCAAGCGGGGGTTCATGTCAGGGTCCCCGCCGCCCTGCCGCGCAGTGATGCTCAGTTCTTTGATCAGCTTGGTGAACATCTGGCCGCGCTTCGCATCCGCGACGCCCTTCTTATGCTTGATCGTATGCCATTTGCTATGGCCTGACATGGTTTCCCTTCTCCTGATGAAGCTTGGAAAATGTTACCACGAAGGGAAAAGTGGAGTCAAGGCGACTCCATGGCATTCATGGCGGCCACCGTACTCGGTGGCATTCATGGCGGCCACCGTACTCGGTGGCATTCATGGCGGCCAGGATACGCTGAGGCCGGATCGTTCGACATCCGGCAGGCGAGCGACGATGTCGCCGAGCAATCTGTCCAGCAGGAGAAGTCCGTCGGGGCTCAGCTTGAGAGAACCATCGGGGGGCAGGGCAAGTCCCCGTGAGACCCAGCCCTCCCACACCCCGGGAAAAGACTCGGCAAAACCGCGGCCGAACCGGGATTGCAGCATGGCCTCAGGGATCCCGCCAGCAAGCCTCAGACCCATCATCACGTTTTCCAGCAGGAACTCGGTGGGACTGATCAACTCGGTCTCTATTCCCCAGAAACTTTCCTCTCCCCGCAGGAAGGCGCCAATGTCCTTCGGAGCAGTGAGTCGGACGACCGACTGCCCATTCCCGGCAAGTTCAGGACGCGCGGCTGTTCTGGCGGCCCAGGCGGCGGGGAGCGTCGAGACCGCGCCAGGGCCGGCGCCGACATAGGGATCGATCCTCCAATAGCGCAGGTTGTGCCGGCACTCTCTTCCGGGCACGGAGAAGTTCGACACCTCGTACTGTCTGTACCCGCGGCTTTGAAGCGCGTCTCGCGCGGCAAGCCAGAGCTCCTCGTCCAGCTCCGACCGATTCAACCTGATCCTGCCCTCATCGACCATGGTCTCCAGGGGTGTTCCCGGCTCCACGGTGAGCTGGTACAGCGATACGTGGTCCGGCCATCCACCTCCCACCGAGGCGAGATCCTCCATCACGTCGGAAACCGACTGGCCGGGAATGCCCGTGATGAAGTCAAGGTTGAGCTCGCCGTCCCACATCTTTCTCAAGAGCTCCATCGCAGCCTCTCCGTGCTCACGGGTTGCGCGGCGGCGAAGGGTGCGCAGGTGCATTGTTTTGAGACTCTGAATTCCGACGCTCAGCCTGCTAACTCCCGCTTCACGACACTCATCGAGAAAGGTTTCGTCCAGCGTCTCGGGATTTGATTCGACCGTCCACTCGGAGCAACCTAGCGGGCTGAATGCGCCAAGGAGGGTTTTCAGCTGTGCCGCCGGAAGGCAGCTCGGCGTCCCACCTCCAACGAAAAGCGTCTCCACGCGCGTGGCGCTGCCGGCGGAATCAATGAGGCGATGGGCCATTTTGGTCGTCTCGCTCACCATCTTTTCCATGACCGTCGGCGTCACGCTCCCGCGCGGCACGGAGAAGAAATCGCAGTACAGGCACTTGTCGGTGCAGAAGGGGACGTGGATGTAAAGGGAAAGAGCGGGATCAGGGGGTGCCAAGGGCGCGCGGTGGCCAGTAGCGATAGATCACCTTGCCGACGATACGGTCCCTTGTAACGGGGCCCCATGAGCGGCTGTCGCTGGACTCGGTGCGATTGTCGCCCAGGACGAAATACTGGTCATCGCCCAGCCTGATCTCCTCACTCTTTCCGGAGAGAGGGTGGGTGGGGGACCATCCCTTCGCATCCAGGGTGGTCTGAACCTTGTATGGCAGAGGAATCATCTGGCTCTCGGGTACGAAATCCGAGCCGCCTCGGGGCTTCACGGTGACCGAGAAACTCGCCAGCCTCAATGTGTCTCCGGGGATTCCTATCACGCGCTTCACCATGTATCCATTGACGCGGCTGCCATAGAGATCCCTGTGCAAGGTGGCTTTCTGAAGAGAGAGAAAGTTTGCCAGGGGCTCCAGGATACGGGCGATCAGGGAAGGCTCGACCACGAACGGAGGTTGGACGACAACGAGATCTCCGCGCTCGGGCATCCCCATCCCCGGCAGCCGTGAAGCGGTGAATGGCACCCGCGGGCCGTACGCAATGCTGCTGACGATGACCCGCTCCGCGGGGCGAAGCGCGGGTTCCATGGAGACAGATTCGATGCGGTAGGTGGAGACGAAGAACCGCGAGACGACGAGGTAGAGGACCAGGGCGATCAGGAGGATGCGCAGGACGCGGCCTCCAAAAAGTCCCGCCCTTCTCTTTGCGGTGGCCGGCGAGTAGCGCTCCACCGAGCCGATCATTGCTGCTACCTGACCCCTCCGAATCGCTCCAACGGCCAGTAGCGGAACAAGCCCTTGCCGAGCACCTTCTCCAGCCTCACCGGACCGAAGTATCGCGCGTCATGGGAGTTGTCGCGGTTGTCGCCCATGGGAAAGATCCTTCCCTCCGGCACGTAGTAGCCTTCTTTCAACATCCGCCACTCGGAAGCGGCCGCGAGGTTGTCGGGCTCGATCGCCCACTTCGTGGCATCCCGCCACATCTCGACGTAGATATCGTCGGCCAGCTGCATCATCTGGCCGACGTCAGTGACCTTCCCATTGGAAGCTGAGGTCGTCCTGTAGTACTTCTTCAGCGCGGACTCCTCCTCGGGGGTGGCGATGAACTTCTCTCCGATGAGCCCTGCGCCGACGCCGGCGGCCTTGAAGACCGAATACTCCTCGGGTGCGAGGATCCGGACATTCTGGTAGTGGAATCCGAGCGCCTTCTTCATGTCCTGCTCGGTCATCCAGGTGTCGGAGCCCGGTGTCAGGTACTCAACGTTGCCCTGGTTCATCCTGATGCGGTCTCCCGGCATGCCGATCGCCCGCTTGATGAGGAAATGCTTCTTCGGCTGGCCGTTCTCGTCCTTGTCGATGTCGACGATTGAGAGCGTTACCATGTAGACAATGCGCTGCAGGATGTCGACGACGGGACCGCTGGAAATGTACTCAGGGCTCTCGAAGATGATCACGTCCCCGCGCTGGGGCAGCCAGGGGCCGGGGATCTTCAACATGCCCGGAATGAGCTCGGGTCCATACACGATCTTGTTGACGAAAATACGGTCGCTGACGAGGAGGCTCGGCTCCATGGATGGAGACGGAATCTGGTAGGCTTGCAAGAGATACTGGTTGATCAGCAGGACGATAACGACAGCAGAAAATATCGCGTCGAGCCAATCAACCACCGGATTGCGCCTTTTCTGTTTTGCCTTTCGCGCACGCTTGCGCCTCTTCCTCCAGGAGAGGTAGCGCTCCGTTGCGCGGACGAGGGATTTTTCCCAACTTTTCCAAGGAATCGCATCGCTTTCCGGCATAACCTCTCCACGCGCAGAGT
>JBEKTX010000115.1:0-11338 GCA_049515615.1 Spirochaetia bacterium | reverse complement strand
CGGGATCTGTCGTGTGCTCACGGAGGCATCAGCTCCCGACGGGGAGGGTGCAAATGCGCCGGGTACGTCGCAGGCATACGACCCGGTGGATGCCCTCCAGGAGCGGGGCTGGGAGGGGCTTTCCATCCTCAGCCCGCATATCGATGTAATCGACCGTCTGGTGACCCGTGAGAAGCGCGGCCTGTATGTCCAGCTCAGCTACGGCCGCCCCTTTTCCGCGCTGGCCGGCTTTGCGCGGGACCGAGGTCTACCGGCCGCCGCCGTCCAGGACACGGTGTTTTTCGACGATGGCGATGAGAGGCTGTACCCCCTGCTGCGCGCCATAGACCTGAACACGACCGTGGAGCACGTTCCCGCAGAAGAGCTGCTCTGCGACGTACCCGGCGCATTAACCGGCGGCCCGAAACCTCATCGCTTCGTGGAGCCCGGGGCTGTGGCGAGCTTCTTCTCCGCGGTGCCTGAGGCGCTGGCGAACATGGAGCAGATCGCCCGGGAGGCGGACGCTACCGGCATCATCAGCCCGCACTACATCTTTCCGGCTTTCAACGGGCACTCGGAGGAGGAGACCTTCCGCGAGCTGCTCCGTCTCTGCGAGGCCGGGGCGCAGCGGCGCTACGGGGGCATGCGGCCCGACATCCGCGAGCGTCTGGACTACGAGCTTGCCATCATCAGGGAGAAGGGGTTTGCCGCCTACTTCCTCGTGGTGCGCGACATCGTGCAGCAGTGCCCCAGGACCTGTGGCCGGGGCAGCGCCGCTTCCAGCATCGTCTCCTACCTGCTGGGCCTCACCCACGTGGATCCCCTGCGCTACACCCTCTTTTTCGAACGCTTCCTCAACCGGGGCAGGAAGGATCCGCCCGACATCGACATAGACTTTCCCTGGGACGAGCGGGACAAGACCCTGAAATACGTGTTCGAGAGGTACGCCGGGCACGCCGCCATGGTGGCCAACCACGTGACATTCGGCCCGCGCTCTGCCATCCGTGACCCCGCCAAGGCCCTGGGGCTGCCGGAGGAGGAGATCGCGGAGCTGGTGCGCGCCTTCCGCCAGGGACGATTCGACGACATCCCCTCGTACGTGCGGGAGGCCGCAGCGCGCATCCGCGGGGCTCCCCGCAACCTCGGCACGCACTGCGGCGGGGTGGTCATCACCCCCGGGCCCATCACGGATTACACGCACGTGCAGACCTCACCGCTGGGGTACCCGGTCATCGCCTGGGAGAAGGACGCCACGGAGGATGCGGGCCTTGTGAAAATCGACTTATTGGGCAACAGGTCCCTCGCCGTCCTGCGCGACACCCTCGAGCTGGTGGACAAAAACCACGGCGTGCGCCTGGAGTGGGAGAGCTTCGACCCGCTCGCGGATTCGGACACACGGGACCTGATCGCGGGTGGAAAGACCCTCGGCGTGTTCTACGTCGAATCCCCCGCGACGCGGCAGCTCCTCAGCAAGATGCAGAAGGGAAACTACGAGAACCTCGTCATCGCCAGCTCCATCATCCGCCCCGCGGCCAACCAGTACATTCAGACCTTCGTGAAGCGCCTGCATGGCGCGCCCTACCGGCCCCTGCATCCCCTCATCGAGCAGACCCTCGCGGAGACCTTCGGTGTCATGGTCTACCAGGAGGACGTCTCCCGTGTGGCTATCGACCTCGCGGGCTTCCCGATAGAGGAGGCGGACCGTTTACGCAAGATCCTGTCCAAGAAGGACCGCGACCTGAAGCTGCCCGACATGCGCGAGCGCTTCTTTCGCGGCGCCCGGGCGCGAGGGGTGACAGAGGAGACCGTCGTGAAGGTCTGGGACATGATCCTCTCCTTCGACGGTTATTCCTTCTGCAAGGCGCACAGCGCCTCCTATGCGCAAGTCTCCTACCGCGTGGCGTACCTGAAGCGCTTCTACCCTCTGGAGTTCATGGCGTCCGTCATCAACAACGGGGGCGGCTTCTATGGCCGTCAAACCTACGTTGACGAGTGCCGGCGCATGGGCTTCCCGATCCTGCCGCCGGACGTGAACGCAAGCAGGTGGGAGTACACGGTGGAGGTGGCAGGCGGTGGTGGCGGATTGCGTGTGGGCCTCGGTCAGCTCAAGGAGGCGCGGCAGGAGCTCGTTCAGGCCATCGTGGACGAGCGCGAGCGGGGAGGGCCGTACGCAGGCTTCCGCGACTTCTGCGCGCGCACCCCCTGCCGGTTCGAGGACATCCGGGTGCTCGTCAGGTCCGGCGCCCTGGACTCCGTGTCCGACGGATACACGCGGCCCCAGCTCTTCTTCCGCTGGCTGAACATGCAGAAGGAGGAGGGGCTCGGATTCCTGCCGCCCGTCCCTCCGGTCATCGGGGATTACCCGACCCGGGTCAAGCTCGCCGACGAGGTGCAGACCCTCGGCATCGTGGTGACCCAGCATCCCCTCGTGCTTTTCCGGCCGCGCATCGAGAGGATCGCGGCGCGGCGCGGCTTGCCGCCCCTCGTTTCCTCCACTGACATCCCGAACTGCCGGGGCCGCAAGGTGTGGACTGCCGGCATCCTCGTGACGGGCAAGGAGGTCGCCACGAAGAAGCGTGAGCCGATGATCTTCGTGAGCTTCGAGGACGAGCTGGCCATCTTCGAGACCGTCCTGTTCCCCGATGCGTTCAACCGCTTCTACCCGCTGCTCGATGACGGCTGGGCCTTCCTGATCTACGGGAGGGTGGAGGACGACCTGGGGGCCGTGGCCGTCAGCGTGGAGCGCCTGGTGATGGTGTCGCGCAGGACGGGGGAACCTGTCGGGTCGGCGGAGGAAGGGCCGGGCTCGCATGCGGCGGCAGTTCCGGACCGGCCGCCAGTATTCATGTGGGGCCGCTTCCACGACCATGGCGATGAAGAGGATCCTGCCTGCATGTCTGGGATGGCCGCCGTCACATAACCCATTCGCCCATTGCGGCGAATCACCTCTCTGGACAATGCCAGGATGCCGACGATATACTGACGAGAATAAATCCGCGGGGTACCGCGGCGCAATAAATCCGCGGGGTACCGCGGCGCAATAAATCCGCGGGGTACCGCGGCGCGAGGAGCGGCGGGATGAGCGTGGTACATCGCAAGGAGCTAAACACGCGGGAGGTCGAGTTGGAGGTGCAGAGTGACCTCACCGAGGCCACCGTGAACGAGTTCAGAAACGCTCTCTACGCAGAATTGGACCGTCCGCAGCGCACAGTGAAACTGAACCTGGAAAATGTTCGCAGCATCAACTCTGCGGCTCTCGGAGCGATTCTCCTGTTTCAAAAGAAAGCGCGCGAGGAAGGGAAGGAGATCATGATCGGCAAGTGCAGCGACGAGCTGCGCAAGACCATCATGGCAATCCGCCTGGACCGCATCATCACAGTTGAGGGTGAAGCGCCACCCATGATCGCAAACTGAGTCTGCTTTTCTTCAACCCGACACGGGCGGCTAGCTCAGCTGGTTAGAGCGTCTGGTTTACACCCAGAAGGTCGGGGGTCCGAGTCCCTCGCCGCCCATCGCCTTCTAGACGGGCTCGAGGGAATGATCCGATCGTCTGGTGGTTGACTGCAATTACCGCAATAATGATCATAGAGAATGAAGCTCCCAGAGGTCAGAATCGTCGATCCCTTTTCTCTAAAACCTGAGAACTGCGTATCATACTCATGATGAAGAAGCTGATCGGTGGCCCCATGCTAGGCATCCTCGGCGCCGGCCGGGCCGGGACGGCCATGGCCAGGCTGGCTTTGAAGGCCGGGTACTGCGTCCTTAATTCAAACTCTCGGGGTCCGGAAAGCCTCTTGTTGATGGTTGAGGTCCTCATGCCGGGAGCCGTGGCGGCAACTTCGGATGAGGTCGCCGACCGGCTGAGCGGGAAGATCGTCATTGACGCCATGAACTACTGGGCGATAGGCGGGGGCATGCTGGCCGAATTCGAAGCTTCTCCCGGGCGCTCGAGCGAGACAGTCCAGGCTTTCCTGGCCGGTTCCCGTGTAGTAAAGACCTTGAACCACATGGGCTATCTTGAATTGGAAGAACAAGGCCTCCCCGCGGGGACTCCTGGACGACGGGCCTTCGCCTTTGCCGGCGACGACCCGGAGGCGAAAATGATCGTCGCGGGGCTGATCTCCGACCTTGGGTTCGACAGCTTCGACGCCGGCCTCCTTTCCGAAGGCTGGCGCTTTGCTCCCGGTTCCCCCATTTTCGGCGGCAGCTTCAACCTCGAGGAATTGCGGAGTGCCCCTTGAGCAGTAAGTCGATCATTTCCGGAAAAAGGGCACCGTAGTCGGCCAGGTCGTAAACAAGAAGGGAGAAAACGTCGAGGCCGGCCTCGTCTGCCAACTGGGCAGCGGCCAGGATTTCCTCCAGCCGCTGACGGGGGCTGATCTTCTTCCCGATGTTGGGGTCGCTCAGCGATCGCTCTTTAACCAGCAGTCATGAATTATTGTCAAATGGAGAGCGGGAATGGCGACGCAATTGCATACACTCTTCCCGCTCGCATTTGCACGTTTTCAATCGCGACATTACATTTTGAATCATGCTATGGCCGCTGCTGAGACAACACAATGGGGAATCCCCCCAATCTGGTAGGGGAATATCCCATCCGATTTAGACAATTTTTGGGGTCAGGTACTTGGTTTCTGCGGGCCCGTGGGCCATCCAAATCGACGGGAGAGATATCCGAGGAGCATGAACGCAGAAATTACCGCGATGCCTTTGTCCACGAGATTTGCGGGGATCCGTGCAAGGAAAGCAGCTGAAAGCACTGTACGGCCGGTTGCCAGCAGGCCGACGACGACATAATCAACCGCGGCAGTTCCCGTGATCCCTCCGTATAGGTAGACAGCGATCAGTGCGCCGAGAATGGAATTGGATGCGGTGACCAGAAGCACTGCCACCAGGGCGTGCATGCCGGTACGAAAAAGCCCCTTGCCTGCCATTAAACCCACGATCAGGCCTGTGGACATGTTGCATATTGCAAAAGGCAGCATTGTCATGGGAAAACCGAACATCAACTCGTAGGCAAGGTTTGTCCAACACCCGGCAAGAAGACCCGGCAGCCACCCGAAAAGGGCCCCTGCGCATGCCGTGAAAATGGAATCGAAGAAAAAAGGGAGAAATAGCCGCGTATTGACGATGACGAGCAGAGCGTTGATGATGCCCGCTGCGAAAACTGAGGCGGCAACGAACCAGAAAGATTGGGCCTGCGCCAAAGTTTTCAGGGGATCTCGCGCCATGGCTCCGTCGAGAATGCATGATCCGGGCATGTGATTCAAGGCTTGCTCCGATGCTTTCACGTGCGATCTGCCATGATATAATTCGCTAACCGCATGGTGAAAATCACGGACAGAACACTTCCCTGGGCAATCCTCCTCGCGGTGATCTTCGCTGCAGTTGTCCTTTATTTCGCCGCCATGCTGGAGGTGATCGGTCGCATATCGAAGGAACGGGGCGACCTGGAGAGACTTTCGCGGAAATGGCTCCAGATAGAGCTTGCAGTCTCGGAAGGGGTCCAGCCCGACTCACGGTTCGACGCGGCGTTCACCCTTGTGCCCGAATTCCAGCAACAGCTCGCCAGCATCCTCGACCTTCCCTGGCTCTCGGTGTTGCGAAAAGCTTCCCCTCAGCTTCGTGTCCGAAGCGAGGCCCTGCAGACCGCGGTCTCGGATCTCGCGACACGGCTTGGAAAGACATTGCTGACGTGGCCGGATTTCAGGTCCGGATCATCCGGAATTGAAAAGGAACTCGACAGCCTCCTCGTCTGGATCGGCGTGTACAGCAGGGAGCAGATGAGGGCCTTTCGCGTGCTCCTGGTTTTCCTGGCTGCTTCGATAGTGCTCGGGGCGGTCCTGCTTCTTGGTTTCGGAAACCTTGTCAGGACATGGGAGGCTCGATTCCTCGCCGCGATCGACAGCATGAGTGACGCCCTGATTCTTACCGACGCGAGCAACACTGTCATACACGCGAACCCTGCCGCCTGCAGACTGTTCAATGTAAGTGCAGACCGCCTCGAAGGCAGGCCGCCGCCGGAAGCCCTCATGCAAGGGAGGGTGGGAACAGGTCGAAACGACAGCCCGGGCGACACGCTCAGGGAAGACAGCAAAGGAGACGGCGTCGAGGCTTCTCTGACGGACTCCGCGGGTCGGAAACGACCAGTGTCGCTGAAGGTTGAAAGCGTTCGGGAGGCTTCGGGCAGGAGCCGTGGCCTGGTGTATCTGATTCGCGATCTGACTGAATGGAGAAAACTGGTCGCCTCCATCGCCTCGACGTTCGTCAGCCTCCAGATCGAGGAAGCGGACAACGCCGTCACGAAAGCGCTCGATGAGGCAGCATCACTCTGCGGCGCAGAGATGCGCTCTCTCCTGCTCTTTGGAGCAGCTGACGCCGAAGCGGCGTTGCCTCCGGGCAAATCGCGTGATGGTCTCACGCGCGAACTGCCCGCCCGGCTCGAACAGTGGGTCCGGCGAGTAGCAGCAGGAGGAGAGCCGGTTTTCAGCGACAGAGAATCCGTAACGGGAGAGGATGCTGAGCTGTTTGCGGAGGAATCCCTTGAGTGGGTTGCGGCCATCCCGCTGTGGTTCGCCGGCCTTGTGACCGGGGCGATAGCCCTCGCCTCACGGTCAGCCGGTCCGCCCTGGGGGTCACGGGAAATGGCGCTGCCCCGAATACTCGGGAGCCTCGTCATCGAGCTGTTCGCAAAGAAATGGGCGATGCGAGAAATGAACAGGCTGGGATTCGAATACAGGGACCTCGTTGAACACGCGAACGTCCCCATCTGGGGGGTCGACGACGAGATGAGGGTGAACGAGTGGAATCGGGCAATCGCGACGCTCACCGGGCTTGAGAAGAGCCGGGTGATGGGTCTGCCTGCTTCCGCCCTGGTCGATTCGGAGGAGGGCAGGGCCGAGTTCGGCAGCAACCTCGCAAAGATTCTCGCCGGAGTGCGCATTACGGACAAGGAGCTGAGAATTCAGACAGCCGTGCGAGGCTCCTCCACGCTCCTGGTGAGCGGCTCGCCGCGGCTGGACTCCGCGGGCAAGGTGTCCGGGGCGATCTTCATCGGGCAGGATATCTCGGCGAGAGTCGCGGGAGAGCGTCGGATCAAGGAACAGGCGGATGCAATTGTCGAGGTGCAGGAGATCGAGCGCTTGCGCATTTCGCGCGATCTCCATGACAATGTTGCGCAAGACCTGTCCGCCGCGCGCATCGCGTGCGAAACCCTGCTCGACGGGCTCGAGGGGGATGCACCCCTTCTCCGTACACGCGTATCGCGACTCTCTGAGGCAATCGCGTCCGCTCTCAAGTCTATTCGCAACATTGCATACGAGCTGAGGCCTCAAGACATCGACCGCTTCGGGCTCGTCTCTTCACTCGTCAGGCTCTGCGAGTCTTTCGGCCGCACGCACTCTCTGGAGGTCGCATTTCAGTCTGCCGGCGTGGATGGAATCCCCATCGCATCGGAGCATGCTGTGAATATCTACCGTATCGCGCAGGAGGCCATGACCAATGCAAAACGGCACGGGAACGCGCGCGCGGTGAGTGTCTCCCTTGTGCATTCTCACCCTGACCTCATCCTGAGGATCACCGACGACGGGGTCGGATTCGATGTCGAGCAGAAGCATGCCGAGGCCGCCGATCACAGGTGCATGGGCCTGCTCGGCATGGAGGAGCGGGCCGCCATTCTCGGCGCCGCCTTGACCATCACCAGCAGGGCGGGGAAAGGAACCCAGATCAAGCTGACGATGCCAATCGATAGCAAGGAGAAATTGGATGGGACAACCGAAAAGCATCCTGCTCGTCGATGATCACAACCTGTTCCGGGAAGGCCTGAAGATGATTATTCGCCGGGACAGTCGATTCACAGTGGTTGGGGAGGCGAAGAATGCAGAAGAGGGAATACGAACCGCGCTTCGGGTGAAACCCGACCTCGTGCTTCTTGACATTTCCCTGCCCGGCAGGGGCGGGATAGATCTTGCGCGGGAAATCCGCGCGAAGCTCCCCGACGCGCGGATCATCATGGTGAGCATGTTTTCGAGGCCCGAACTCGTCACGGAAGCAGTTGAGGCCGGCGCCGCAGGCTACGTGAACAAGGGCTCCTCTCCCGAGACCCTCCTCCATGGCATCCGAGTGGTCGCGGATGGGCAGTTCTACCTGGACGGGGCCGTGTCCCAGGAACTGCTTGCTGTCCTGGGAGACAAGGGCTCCAAAGCCAAGAGGGTGACCAACAGCGAATACGGGCGGCTCTCTTCTCGCGAACAGGAGGTCCTTCGGATGATCGCGGAAGGCATTCCTCCGCGAGACATTGCGAAACGGCTGTTCATAAGCGTCAAGACGGTGGAGAACCACCGCTCCAACATCCTGCACAAGCTCGGGCTCAAGACGACGGTCGATCTGGTACGATACGCAGCACGGATTGGCCTTATCGACGTGGAGACTTGGAAAGGGTAGAAAGCCACACGGAGCGTATCAAGGTCCTCTTGGAGGACAGAAGTTGGGGTCCCTTAGAGGCGTACATGCTGCGGCATTTTGGCATGCGGGTGACAGTGCGGACCCGAGGAAATAGAATTGACATCTGGAAATTGCCGTACTATCACTCACCCATGAAAACCGCAGGCAGCTTTTGATCCTGAGGCAGCTCGAGAGCTTCTTTTTGCATTGGATCGGCCTGGGTTGGGCCCTTGCTCTGGTGCTCTGGCTGTTCGGCACCGTTGTAATCCTGACCACGGTGCAGCGCCATTTCCTCGAGCGGACGGGCAGCAGGAGAATTACCATTGTGATCTTCATTGTCTGGAGCCTCGCTGTGATCGGCACCACTGCAAAACTCTTCGGCTTCGGCCCACCAGCCGGAAACTAGCCCGAGTTCACGGCAACGAAAGGGGAAGTGGTTCAGGGTGAAGCGTGGAATCCAGCATGCCCGCGGCAGACGCCGCGTCCCGGTCCCACGCGGTGAGCGGCGGCACGCCAAAAAGATCCTCGACATACCGGAGGATCGATGAAAAATCATACGACATGTGATCGATGAAGCCAGGGCGGGCAGAGGGCGATACGATCAGGGCCGAGCATCTCACCGGTCCTGTCCACGATCGTCCCTGTGATACCGGCCGTGTCCGCTTCGAAGCTCATTGCGCCCTGCAAAAGCGTACCCGCGAACCTGCTGTTTACGAACGTTGCGCAGGAAACGAGCAGCGCAACCGCTGCGGCAATAGTCAAGCGCCGACGCAGGGGACGGCCCTGCCGAAGGCGCATGCGGCTCGTTCTCACGGGGCGTGAATCCTGCGGGCCGGATCCTGTTTGTAGAATGCAGCCAGCAGTCGGTAGACTTCCGGGTACTCACGGGAAAGCAGGCCCGGGCGCTCGAAGAAATACTCCGTGGTCACCGCGAAAAACTCTCCGTCGTCTTCCACCGCGTAGGAATCGATTTTGAGTCCCCGCTTCTTCCGTCCGGCCTTGCGCTTCAGGTCCTTGAAGGCCTTCGTGAAAACGTCGCGCCACTCGTCGGGGTCCATCCCCTCGTGCAGGGACGGCTTTCCGTTGACCTCCCCGTCCAGGAGGTCCAGCCGATGCGCGGCTTCATGGATGATGACGTTGTAGCCCTCTCCCCACCCCGAGGCTTCGACATCTTTCCAGGAGAGCAGCACGGGTCCGGAGTCCCACGATTCGCCGCTCTTGTCCTCATTCCACTCGTGCACGACCCCGGCTGCGTCGAACGACGTGTGCTCCTCCACGAAAACATCGGGCACGACGATGATCGTTTTCCAGTTCTCGTACCATTCCAGCCCGAGGTGCAGGATGGGGAGGCAGGCCTGGACAGCGATCACTTCGCGCATCCCCTGGTCCAGCTGGAGGCCGTCCGCTCCCTCGAACACTTTCTCGTGGAGGAAAATTGTGGACTTCTCGCGAAGGTTGGAAAGCTCCTCAGAAGAGAGCCCTTCGAGTATGGGGTGGTCCGTGACAAGCCAGGACCAGACGTCAGAGGGAAGCAGGGATTGCTTGAGGATGTGGTTTCTGCGAGTCCGGCGGAAGATACCCATCAGTACATTTCGTGATTAGAAGGATACAGCGTTATGCCAATGCTCGTCCACCTGTACGTGCCGCCGCGCATGAACTCCTCGATCTGGGCGGGGGACATTTGACCCGTCCCGTCAGCAGGTCCCTCACCCACCCTGGCTTGTCGAATATGTCAATGGAGAACTTCTCGACGCAGCACAAGTCGAATATAATGGGCCAGAAAAATCGATTCGTTGAGGATGGGAAATTGAAGTTGAGTTGTCTTCCGGTATCGCTTTTCAGCGATATCATCAACCGCCGGTTGACCATCGCAGAGTGGGCTGAACTCGGCAGGAAAATCGGGCTTGACGGCGTCGATATAAGTCTCTTGTTCCTTGAGAATCATTGTCCCGCCTATCTGGGAAAACTGTCGAAGGCCCTGGAAAAGACCGGTGTGCCACTCATCATGGCCACGGCCTATCCGGATTTCACCAACCCCGACCCTGTGCAGCGCAAAAGGGAGTTAGACTATCTGCGCAGAGACATCGCCTTGAGTTCGCAATTGCGGATTCGTTATCTTCGGGTGCTTGCTGGGCAGGCCCACCCGGCCACTTCACGCAGCGCTGGCATCAAATGGGCGGTGGAGAATCTCTCCTTTGCCGATGAAACAGCGCGGGAGTATGGAATGCAGCTCCTCTATGAGAACCATTCCAAGCCCGGCGCTTGGGATTACTATGATTTTAGCTATCCTTTAGACATCTTCCTGCAGATCTTGGAAGGCATCCGCGACACGGGCATTCGCATCAACTTCGACACTGCCAACATCGCGGCTCTCGGCCAGGACCCGCTGACCGTCCTGGCCCAGGTGTATGACAGGGTTGAAACTGTTCACGTCTCGGACACAGCCGAAAAGGGCACATTCCAGCCCGTGCTTGTTGGCACCGGAGTGGTCGCGTTTGAGCAAATTTTCCGCTACCTGAAGTCAAGGAGATTCGACAACTGGCTATGCATCGAGGAAGCCAGTTTCTCCGGGGCGGAAGGGATTCGAAAAGCTGCAGATTTCACCCGAAGAACTTGGGAAGCTGCATAAATCCGTGATCGGCGTCTTGACAATGGCCCGCCGATGCCGAGTTGTCTTCACTGTCGAGGAGCAAAACATCATTGGCGGGCTGGAAAACCTGGATGGGCGCAGCGAAAATCAGAGGTGAAAGCGAATGGGACATACGAACTACCTTGAGTGGCTGTCAGCGGAGACGCCGACAGCATGGTGGCACGACTCCGCCGATCCCAGGGAGTTGGCCCTGGCAAGGACCTGGCGGGCGACGGGCGTCACGACCAACCCCGTGCTCACTGCCGCCGCAGTACGAGCCGAAGAAAG
>JBEKTX010000114.1:0-11340 GCA_049515615.1 Spirochaetia bacterium | reverse complement strand
CGCCAATCAGAAGTTGACCCCGTCCGTGCCGCGCGCGGCTGCCACCTCGGTCAGGGCCGTGTTTCCTCCCGAGAGGGAGAGCAGCTGGTCAATCTTCAGGGTGAACCCGTATGCATTCTGGAACTCTGGAAGAGAATCCGGGGTCGTGATGAACTCCTCCGATCCGGCGAGCTTCAGCTTCCCGCCGCCGTTGACGTAGCGCGCCATGTCGTCCAGTGTGACGAGCTTCTGCTGGTCGGCCACATTTTTGCGGACCGCGATCGCCCACGTGTTGTTCGCCGGTGCCGGCGTCAGCCACACGATGCCGTTCTGCTCCAGGTCGAGCTTCTTCACCGTTTCGTAGCCCCGCTTCTCGTCCTTCCATGCGGTGGGATCCGTGCCCTTGAAAAAGAAGTCGCCGTTGCCCGTGTATTCGGGATAGATGTCGATTTCACCCGCGGTGATCGCCTTTCGCACCACAGGGGTCGTGCCGAAGCCGACCTTGTCCACGACGGGAATTCCTTTTGCGGAGAGGAGCTTCACGATCATCTTGCCCAGGAGTGAACCCTCCGTGTCGATTTTGGAACCCACCACCACGGGCTTCCCCGAGTCCGCGGCGAACAGCACGCCGCCGGCGGAGAGCAAGAGCGCGATCAATCCATACGTGAGAAGACGCTTCATGGCATGGTTCTCCTTTCGGGGTAATATACTGCCTTTTCGCGGTCGGGGTTCAAGGGACGGTCGGCAGCCAGACCCGGAACGTCGCACCCACCCCCGGCTCGCTGTCCACTTCGATCCTTCCTCCGGATTCCGAAACCGTGCTCCGACAGACGGCCAGGCTCAGGCCCACGCCCTTTACTTTCGCCTGCGAGGAATCAGAGGGCGCCCATTCTCCTTTCATCGTGAAGAAAGGCGTGAACAGGCGCGGAATGTCCTCCCGGGGGATTCCGCAGCCGGTGTCTCTGACTTCAAGGAAGGCGGATTGCGGACCGTTGCCGGTCCGGATTGTCAGAGTGCGAACCGACCGGTCCAGCATGGCATCCAGGGAATTGCCGAGGAGGGAGGTGAGGACGAATCCGGCCCGGGAACGGTGGATCAGGACGGGGGGCGTTTCCTGCAACTCCAGCACGACCGCCACTCCCATTTCTTCGAACCGCTTTTCGAACAGGTGAAGGAGCGAACGGGCGAGCTGGTTCAGGCAGCAGGTCTCCCCTCCCGGCTCCGATGAGACGGTCAGCCCCTGCAGACGCTCGGTGATGTCCACCAGGCGATCCACCCCTTTCAGCGCTTCCCTTCCGAATGACCGTGCGGCGGCGGAACTTCCGGAGGAGTCCATCAATGCGTCGAGATTGCCCTTGATGATCGTGTTGATGTTGTTGAACTGGTGGGCGATTCCGCCTGCCAGCGTGCCGAGGCTTTCCAGGCGCAGCGCCTGGATGAGGCGGGCCTGGATGGCTTTCTCCTCGGTCATTTCCCGCGCGATGACCGCAATCCCGACGATCTTTCCGCTCTGCTCGCGGATCGGCGAAAGGGCAAACGAGATGGAGACCGACGCGCCGCTTTTTTTTCTGCCGGTCGTTTCGAAGTGTTGAACCTCCTGTCCCATTCTCACGTTTTCCCAGAAAGGCTTTGCCGCCGTCCGCGCCGCGGCCGTCATAAGGTCGGAGACGGGCCTTCCGACCATCTCATCGGCGCCATAGCCGTACATCTCCTCGGCTCCCTTGTTCCAGCTCGTGACGAGGTCCCGCATATCCACGCCGAATATCGCGTCCCGGGAAGACTCGACAAGCGTTGCCAGTCTCAGGATCCGCTCCTCAGATTGACGGCGCTCCGTGATGTCCTTCGAGAGTCCGAACGTGCCGATGATGTCACCCTTCGCGTCACGCAGCGGCATCTTGGTGGTCGAGACCCAGGTCACCCGTCCGTCGGGCCAGGTCTCCTTCTCCTCGAAGTCGACGAGGGGCTCGCCCGACCTCATGATCGATCGTTCGGCATCCCGCGCGGGCCCGGCGTGCTCCGGCGTGAAAAAATCGAAATCTGTCCGTCCGGCCGCCTCTGCCGGGTCCCCCAGGCCGAGTGCGTTCGCCAGGGACCTGTTGACGAGCATGAACCGGCTGTCCCCGTCCTTGAAATAGATGTGTTCCGGGATGGTGTCCATGAGAACGGCAATGAGAGCCCGTTCGCGCTCCAGCGCTTCCACTACCCGCTGCCGGGCGCTGAAGAGAAGGGAGCTGTTGAGGAGGCTGCTCAACTGGACGCAGAAGCTCTCGTAGATCGCAAAGTCGCGCTGCCCGGGTTCGAATGCGATGTAGCCGATCTGGTCTTCGCGGAAGAATGTGGCCGTGGCGACGAGCATGTACCGGCGCTTCCGGGGCAGGAAGTGCTCCGGCACGAATCGCTCCGCGGGGGAGAAGACCTTCTCATCTCCTGCCGGCAGGATGCGTTCTCCGTCAACCCACGCCAGGGCCGCCACCGCCCGATCGGGCACGACCCAGCCCTCGCCGCGGAGGTGGCGTTGAACCTCGGGATAACAGGCGACGAAGCAGGTCCTCATGTCGAGGAGACCCAGCTCGTCGGCCAGCTCGTCCATGAGCTCTTCCATGGACGCCTCCGAAGCCAGCCGTTCCGTGGCGCGCCGCAGATTCGCCATGTGTCCCTGCAGGTCGCTCATCGCCTTTCCCTGTTCGATACGGAGCATCTCGGAGAGGAGCGCAAGGGCCTTTTGAAAACACCGCTGCAGGAGAGCCCCGGCCTCCGACGTTCGCGCCGCCGACAGAAGCTCGCCCTGGAGCACCGTGAGGAGGGACTGCCATCCGGTGATATCGACCCCCGCGGCGACCTCCTCGCTCAACGCCCCCTGCAGGGTGTGCAGGAAGGCATCTGTTCCCGCCTCCTCGACGAGCGCGTGCAACTGGCGTCGGATGGCGTCACGCGGTTTTTCGGGCTGCGATGCTGCGAAGCGGGCCAGGCATTGCTCGACGATCTTTCCCGCGTCGATTGCCGAAGATCTTCTCCTCCGGGGCCGGGTTGGCATTGAATCAAACGCGGCAACGCTCCGGGGGAGACAGCCGCAGGAGGTCCGGAGAACGAGCCGCGCGGACAAGACCGGCGTGAGGGGCGCCGCTTCTCCGCGCGCGAGCGCCGCGGCACAGGTGGCCGCGGCCTGGCCCTGCTCCAGCAGGAGCTGCCCGACCGTCGTGAGCGAGGGCACCACGAACTGCGAATCATCGATGTTGTCGAATCCGACTATCGACAGGTCCCGAGGAACCACCCAGCCCCGCTCGCGAAGCGCCTCGAGAGCTCCGATGGCCATCTCATCGTTGGCGGCGACGAGGGCCTGGAAATCCGGCCCCCCGTGTCTCTGGATGTGCTGGGCAAGCGCGCGACGCGCACCTGCCCTCGTGAAATCCGCCTGCAGCCACAGCCCGGGATCCTCGTCGAGTCCCCGAGCCCGTACCGAGTCCCGGTACGCGGCGAAGCGCTCCTGCGCTTCATGATGCATCTCGGGCCCCTTCAAGAAAGCGATCCGGCGCAGTCCGTGGACATCGACAAGGTGATCCATGGCTTCAAGGATCCCCGTCCGGTTGTCCGTCAGGATGCTCGGCACCCCTTCGATCCTGATGCCGATGCTGACCAGCGGCATCCCTTTCAACCTCCCGAGGGAAGAGAGGAGGTGTTCGAATGGAAGGAACGACCCCTGGGTTCCGGTTGCCATGACCAGGGCGTCGATCGTTCCCGGCGTGATGCAGTCGAAGATCACGTTGTTCTGATAATCGTATCCGTGCGGAGTCCCGAGGACCCTTCCGGAGAAGACGATGAGGTTTGCATCCTGGCTCCGACTCCCGTTCGACACACCGGCGATGATGCGGCGGGCGTAGCCGGACACGAGTTGGTCGATCAGGAGACCCAGAGTGATTGCCACCCGCAAGGAACTGTAGGCGCGCGCCGGCAGGTCGTCAAGGCGGGGAGGGGCCCCTCGATGCGGGAACCGTCGGAAGCTGAATCGCGGGAATCGGCAGGTATTCGGCGTCAAACGCGCCATGCGAGGCAGGCAAATCTGACAATCGCTCTCCTTCCCGTGGATTCCTCTGTACTCGACCTGAGGATGTGACTATTTTCCGCGCAAGGAGACACACCATGAACACGTATGTCCTGTTGTACAAGGGCGGCAAGGCCGGATCAAATCCGTCGGAAGTCGAAAAGATCATGAAGGTCTGGATGGGCTGGTTCGAGAAGCTCGGCAAGACCCTCGTCGACGGCGGAAAGCCGTTCGGTCAGGGGAAAACGGTCACCGCGTCGGGCATTCACGACGGCGCGAATGCTTCGAATGGCTATACCATCATTCAGGCGGAAAATCTCACGGCTGCCGCGGCGGTTGCCAAGGGATGTCCCATCATCGCGGACGGTGGTGAAGTGCAGGTTTTCGAAACCGTTGCGATGTAGCTCAGGGGGCTCCGGGGCCACGGCGGAACGCCGTCGGCCCGGGGGCGCCTTTTTGTCTCACGAGCTTCTCGATCAGCGCTTCGTGCGAGGAGGACTGGTACGGTCGGGGGCCGGACTTCAATCCTTGTGCGATCACGCGGTGACGTTGGAACGGTGCACGTCGTGGTGGTTCCAGACCTGCTGCGGCTTGCCGTCCCGGATCAGGATGAGCTGCGGAGATTCGTGGGTCACCGCGTACGTCTCGGCCACCCAGTTGGAGAGCTCCCTCTGCTCGCGGACGTTGATCCAATAGATGGGAAGCTCCGTCGTCATCGCCCTGACTTCTTTGGCCGCTCCCGCCGAGATTCCGCAGGTCGTGGAGTGCTTGAACACGAAGCAGGCCGCGGGCAGCACTTTCTCAGTCATCGGGATGATGGTGCTCATCTGTGGTCTCTTTCAAGCAGATTACTCTCTCCTCGGGGCCGGGTCAACAGGCGGGGTTGTCACGCTCCGCGCGGGCCGAGCGTTCAATTCTTGACGCGCGCCGACTTTTCTCCTATCGTTCGGCCGGGAAGCGAATGAAGCAGGTCACGATTCGATTGGAGCTTCGGGTCTCCGAAGAGATGAACGAATTCCTCCAGGTCGAAGCGCAGTCGCGGAAGCTGAGCTTCGAAGGCCTCATACTGATGTATCTCGACGAATGGATGAAGAAAGAGCGCCAGGACCGCCAGCACAACGGACCGCAGGGGGCCGGGGGACCCCGCAGGGCCTGAACGCCCTTCCTGCCTTACCGGTCCAGGAGCGCTTCGTACGCAGACCTCACTCTCTGAAACCTCTCATGCAGAGCCGAAAGCAGTTGCTCGGATGAGGCGCCGCTTCCGAGCATGAGCCGGGCGAGGGCCCGAAGCTGGGCAGGGTCGCGCGGCAGGTTGTGAGTCTGCCGATCCTCGTAGATCTGGAGAAAATGCTCGACGCGGCGCAGGAAGATATAGTCCTCCGCGAGCATGCCGGAGACCTCTTTCGAGAGTATTCCTTCCTCGGCCAGGGTCTTCAGCGCGGGAAGCGTTCCGCCGCAGAGCAGGCGCGGATGATCATGCGCATGTGAGAGCTGGAGCCCCTGCGCCAGGAACTCCACGTCTCGAAGCCCTCCGAGGCCGGTCTTGATGTCCGTGGTGGAGAGGACGCTGCGGGACAGGCCGCGCAGCGCCTCCCGTCGGAGACCGTCGATAGCCGCGGCCACCTCGGCACGCCCGCGGGGCAGGAGAAGCCGCTTGCGTGCGGCATCGAGGAAGGCCCCTCCCAGCGCCGGGTCACCGGCCACCGGGCGCGCTTTCAGCAGCGCCTGCACTTCCCAGAGGGCGGCATGTCGGCCGTAATATTCATCCAGGGCGGGAAGCGTGAAAACGAGCTGCCCCGATGTGCCGTAGGGCCGGAGCCTCAGGTCTACCCGGTACGCGTATCCTTCCGTCGTGTGGGCGGAGAGATCCCCCCTCAGCGCCTCCATGAGACGGCTCGCCGGTTCCACGGGGTCGTTCTCCCGGTTGTCCGCTCCGGGGTTCACCGCGCACACCCCCAACAGATCGACGTCGGAGCTGTAGTTCAGCTCCCGGCCTCCCAGCTTCCCGAATGCGACGATGCAGAAAGGGGATACTTCGCCGCCGGCGCGCCGTCCATCCTCCTGTCGGCGCTCCAGCGCCGCCGCGATCACCCCGTCCGCGAGATCGGATATTTCCTCCATGATGCGCGGGGTGGCCACGCCGAGACAGATGTCGCGCGCGCCGATGCGCAGGATCTCCCGCCGGCGAAACCGCCGCAGGGAATCGCGCCACTCATCCGTGCCGGACGCTGAGCGCGAGAGCTCCCGCATCTCCTTGACGATGTCGGGGCTGCCGCGGCGGGCGTTGATGACGTCGGGCCTCCCTATCGCTTCAAGGAGGACAGGATCCCGCACCAGGGTGTCGGCGAAGAACTGGCTCGCCGAGAAAATGCTGAGAAGGATTTCCAGCCGCATCGGCTGGGAGAGGATCTGGCGCAGGTGCCCCGCGGGATCCGGCAGCGCCTGGAGGAACCGCTCCCAGTTGTTGAGCGCCATGTCGGGGTCGGGCCGGCGGGCCAGGACGTCGCAGGCGATGATCGCCAGCCGCGCGAAGAGCGTGCGGTCCTCTCCGCCAATGCGTCGGAGATTCAGCAGGGCGCGCGCCGGATCGGCGAACCCGCGCTCAGCCAGGGCACGGTGGGCCAGCTCGTCGGGCACCTCGTCGGAGAGAATGAGGTCCGCGACAGTGACCACGGGCGCGCCCGGCAGACTGTCCCTTCCGAAGTGGCGCTGGACGAATGCGCGCACCGCGGCGGTGTGCGTCTCGAAATCGAGGTGCAGCTTCTGCGCCGGAGTGCTTTCGGGCTCCGCCGTGTAGCCCATGCGCCGGGCCAGGTGCACGTATTCGTGGGATTCCATCCCGGGCAGAACGAGATCCTGGGCGGAGCCGCGCAGCATCCGCAGGCCGTTGATGAGCCGCCGGAAAAAACGGTACGCGGCCACCAGTTCCCCCGCCTCCGATTCCTCCACGACGCCGATCGAAGCAAGGGTGTGGAGCGCCTCGTGGATCCGGGGGGTGCGCAGCCGGCGCTCCGTGGCGCCATGCATGACCTGGAGGATCTGCACCGCGTACTCAAGATCGACGAGCGCCCCGGGGCTGAACTTCGCATTCAGGCCGTCTCCTGGCCGTCGTGGCACAAGCTGCTCGCGCCCGTCCATCCCGGAGGACTGAGGGGCGGTTTTTTCCTGCACCTGGCGCGCCCGCAGCTCGCGGAGCTCCCGCAGGTCGATGCTCTCCGCCGTGTACACCATCTCGTCGCGAAGCCTCTCGACCTGGCCGCCGAACTCGCTGTCTCCCCCGACCGCCCTGAGCCGGACGAGGGACAGTCTTTCGTAGGAGTGCGCGGGGCCCCCGCGCGCGTAGTAGGTGCAGAAGCTTTCCAGGCTGGACGCGAGCGGGCCTGCGGCGCCGTACGGCCGCAGGCGGAGATCGATGTGGAAGATGCCTTCGCGCTTGGCGTGCACCAACCGGAGCAGCTCGCGGACCATCTTGTCGAAGAATTCCGCGTTCTCGATTCTCTCGGGCCCCGCGGTGGACCCGCTGTCGCTGTAGACGAGCAGGATCTCGATGTCCGACGCATATCCCAGGGCCACCCCCCCCATCTTGCCGAGTCCCATGATCGCCACCCGGACCGGCAGTCCCGCCACGGTGCGCGGCTCACCGAATCTCTGCGCGAGGGTCCGCTGCGCGTACGACGCGGCCGCCTCGACCACCGCCTCGGCGAGGGCGGTGAGCCTCCGGCTCAGGAGGAGAAAATCGTTTTCGAATGCCTCCTCCGAGGCAGCATTCGGCGCGGCAGGGCGGCGGGACGTGAGGATATGGTCGAGGTCGAAAAGGTAGATCTCCCTGTCTTTGAACTCGTTCAACCTCCGGGCAAAATCCTCCGGGAGAGCGGCGCCCGCTACCACGGCATTCAGTCTCTCGCGGAGACTCTCGATCGGCTCGGAGAAGCGGCCCCCTCCCATCTGCGGGGCGAGCATGGGAAGCAGCTCTTCGTACTGCAGCCGCACGAAGTCTTCCCAGAGGAACGTGCTCGCCCCGAGGAGCTGCGCGAGGTCGCGCAAGACACCCTGGTCGGAGAGCATCTGCACCCAGCGGCCCTGCCCGGGCATGGCGAGAACCTCCCGCACGAGCTGCTCAAAGCGGACAAGGGCGGCCAGCGGATCCGGCGCGCTGGGCAGGAAGGAGGTGAACTGCTTCGTGAGGAGCACGGAGAGCTTGATCCTGTCGATGACGGCAGGGTCCGAGATCGCCCGGCCCGACGCGTCGACGAACTCGAACTCGTCCTCGATCCGATCTCCTTCCGTTCGTATTGTGACGTGCTCGATTGAGACGTCCTGGAGAGTGAGGGCCGTGGAGAAGGTGAACAGAAAGAAGGGCGTGTCCTGCGAGAGCACGCGGATGCGTGCGCCTCCCGCGCCCGAGTCGCTCACCTCGATGCGGACCGGATAGAGGAGCGTGCCGCTCCCGCTCTGGGCAAGCTCGCCGAGGGCGGCCGCTGCCATCTCGTTGACGAGCTGGCGCGCCTTTTCCACCGACTCCCCGCCGCGCTCGAAGAGGGCGAAAACCTCGGCCAGCCGTTCGGCAAGGCGCACCGGCCATGCGTCATCCCAGCGGGACGAGGCCACGCTTCCGGTGAACGTGTCGATGATACGGCGCCTCCGCAGCTCGACCTCCCGGGGGAAATCCGAACCGGGGCGAGTCCAGGTGAAGATGTCTCCACCGACGATGTTGAAGCCCATTGAGGAGAGGACGCCCGCTATCGCGGAGAAAGCGCCGGGGTGGTCGAAAGCGAGCACCGTGACCCGCACGCCGGACGGTTCCGCGTCCACGAGCACCGCCGCGGGCAGCTCAGGGCCGAGCCGGGAGATCGCGCCGACGTGCCGCACAATCTCGGCGGCGTCGAAACGCTCGAAATAGCGTGAATCCAGCCGATGGACGTGCTCTGCCGCAAGCCGCCGGTCAACGCCGGGCGCGAGAGTGACCAGCTCGTCGGGAAGGATCGGCGGCATGCAGTCCTGCTTTCAACCACTTTAGCAGAAACGCCGCGGGCCTGCCAGCGGCTGGGGCCGGCCCGCGTGGCGGCCCCATGAAGCGCCGTTGACACTGTGCACGCCGTGTGAGATGAAATCCCATCGGCATCGATGAGGACGAGTGAAAAACTTCCGACCCCCGGCGTGACGATCCTGGGGGACCCCCCCTTCGCCCGAACCGCGGCAGGCAAGCTGAAGACGCGGATCGCAACGGCCTTCCCCGGTCACGACACACTTGTGACCTTGCCGGGAATCCATGTCACCCAGCGGAAGGCGTTCGTCGACCACCTGGACGATCTGAGACGCGAACGCGGGGAGCCTGCTTTCACGCGGGAGGAGAGGGACAGGGAGTGGGGCATGGCGGTGGATCTCATCATCGTCGAAGGTGCGATCCAGATCCGGCCCGATCCCGGCAACATGGCCCTTGCCTTTCTCGCCGATGAGCTGCTGCAGCGCCTGCTCGCGAAGCACAGGATCCGGTTTCTCGGGGTCCTGAACGAACGGGTGCGGGAGGCGATCAAGCGGCGGGGTGAGCTGTGGCGAATCACGCCGCTTCCCAAAACCCCCGAGGAAATGCGGGCAATGATCGAAACGTCCCGCATCGGGATTGTCGGACGCGAGATCTACTACTACGGCGAGCTGACGGGAACCCGCTTCCTGACGTTCCAGGAGTTCCAGGGACTCGGGCGGCTGCCGGACGCAGAGCTGCGCTCCCACCTGGCGGAAATTGCCCGGCACCTCGGAAAGAGGAATGCCGCGGGCAATCCCGAGGTGGCTTTCTTCGGGACCGGCTCGGGAATCACCCGGGCGGACTTCACCCGGGTTGAGTTCGAGACGCTTGATTCCGCAGATCTTCGCGCGGCGTTCGACGGCCTTGTCGAGCAATTCCGGGCCGCGGCGGCTCCCGAGCTCCGCAGCGACGATCCCGAGAACCTCGAGTGGAAGAATGCAATGGTGGCCGCGCTCATCGGACGCGAGAACGAGCTCGTGACTGAAGAGAGCCTTCTCGGGCTGAGCGCGGAGTTCTTCATGCAGATCGAGTGGCTGCCCGGCGGACGCATCGAGGAAGGCGAGCTGATTCTCGACCCGGTCCTCGACGTCGCCGAAGCCAGGGGCGGGCCGGGCGAGCGCCTGCGGGATGAAAGATCCCGCAAGTTCATTCTGAACTTCGTGCGCGAGTACGGCGACCTGGAGTTCGTGAACATCGGCAGGGTGATCGGCTCCCTCTCGAGGCGCGCCGCCGCGCCGGGGCGCCGCGGCGTGTACATCGCGGCGCTCAAGCAGCGGCAGAACCCGGCGGAGATCGTGACGATCATCAGGCTCCAGAAGCAGGGCGTGCGCGAATACCTCGAACAGGGCCTCTCCATCCTGGATGCGATGATCAGCGCCGAGGAATACACCGAGTACGTTCTCAACAGGCGGCTGGGCTGCCGGCAGCTGGGAATGAATCTCCCCGTGCGCGTGACGGCGAAGAAGATCAGCGAGCGCTACGCGCCGGAAAAGGGCGCGGCGCACCCGATCTGGACGCCCTACTTCGAAAGGGAATACATACCGGGCATCGCCACCGACAAGCTTTCCCCCGCGCTGTTCGGATCACGCGAGTTTGCCGTGCGGTGTGCGCATCTCCTCGGCCAGGCCGCGGCCCCGAACATCGTGGCGGGAAGGTGCGACAGGACCGGCAGTCCCCTGTTCGACGACGGTGACGAGGTGATGGTCCTTGATGCCGAGGGCCTGCCGCACGTCATCGTCGTGGCCGACCACACGGGCACTTTCAACGACTATGCCTCTCCGCTTGCGGAGTTCGCGACGAAGTATGCGCTGCCCGTCACACGGCGGCGGAGCTTCCTTCCGGACCCCGCCGCGTTCGCGCGCGCGTACTGCGCCGCGTTCGAGGACCGGCTCCAGAGGATCCAGGATGACTATCGGAGGCGAAGGAAGGCCTTCGAATCGCTTTTCCTGCACCTTCCCGCCCAGGAGCCCGGCAGCTTCCCCTACAGGTGGAAAAGGGTCCTCGCGCGCCTGGATGAGACCAACCCGACGGCGCTTGCCGACCTGGTCCGGAGCAACATCGAGGGTTGAGAAGCCCCGTCGCGTTGTTCACCACTTGATCACACTGCGCTTCTCCGTCAGAACTGTTGAACCGTGATAACCGTCAGCGATTGTACTCTCTCCTTCGGTGATCGGATCCTGTTCAAGGATGTCAACCTCAAGTTCACCCCCGGCAATTGCTATGGCATCATCGGCGCGAACGGCTCCGGCAAGTCCTCGTTTCTCAAAATCCTTTCAGGGGAGCTGGAAGCTGACAAGGG
>JBEKTX010000113.1:0-11344 GCA_049515615.1 Spirochaetia bacterium | reverse complement strand
GATCAACAGGGGCGGAGACGACGCGTCGGGATTGGCGGTGTCGGAGAAGCTTCGATCGCAGATCCGCGGGCTCAACCAGGCGGGCAGGAACATTGAAAACGCGGTGTCCTTCATCCAGACCACCGAAGGCTATCTGTCGGAGACGCAGGACATCATGCACCGGGTCCGTGAGCTGGCTGTCCAGTCGGCAAACGGCATCTACACGAATGAAGACCGGGCGCAGATCCAGGTCGAGGTCTCCCAGCTGGTCGACGAGGTCAACAGGATCGCGTCCCATGCCCAGTTCAACGGGTTGAACATGCTCACCGGCCGGTTCGCCAACCCCAGCAGGGGCGGAACCGCCACGGCGGAGATGTTCTTCCAGGTCGGGGCAAACATGAACCAGCGAAAGCAGGTGTTCATCGGCACCATGACGGCTCAGGCACTGGGGATGAAGGGGATTTCGATCTCCACCCCGGACCAGGCCAACACGGTCATCGGCACCATGGACACCGCCCTGAGGCAGGTTTCCAAACAGCGCGCCGATCTCGGCGCCTATCAGAACCGCTTCGAGATGGCGGCCAAGGGGGTCGCGGTGGCGGCCGAGAACATGCAGGCCGCCGAATCGCTGATTCGCGATACGGACATTGCCTCACAAATGGTCGACTATACGAAGAACCAGATCCTGATGCAGTCCAGCACTGCAATGCTGGCGCAGGCCAACCTGAAACCCAGGTCGGTCCTGCAGCTCCTGCAGTAGAGGACAGGCAGTCAGGACGCACCGTTCCCACAAAGCCACGTGACTGCACACCGTGCAAGATACCGTGGCGGCAAAAATGCCACGGAACTGCGCGGAGTACCGTGCAAAACCGTGGCGGCGAAGAAGCTTCTGGACGTCGCTTCTTCAACAACAGTGATGGGGCGGGGAGGTCGCGCACGACCCGCTCCCCTTTGTTTCGGTCCGTCATGAGTGCACGGAGTATCGTGCCGCCATTCCGGACAACCGGCGCCTTCGGTGCCGGTCTATCGCGGAGTACCGCGAAGACAAATCCACGGGAATACCGTGGCGGGCATGGCAGCGGAGTTGCCATGAATCATTTCCCCGCGTGTTCCAGGCGCGCCGGGAGGCAGCGTACACGGAGGTACAGGAACATGGGTATGGAGATACCGGGGATTCTCAAGTCGAATCCCGTGCAGGATGTCCTCCTCAAGGAGGCGCGGGCGCTGCCCGAACGGCAGCCGCGGCAGGCCGATCTGCCCGCAGATCCGCAGCAGAAGGTTTCCCGGCAGGACATCGAGAAGCAGGCAAAGATACTGGAACAGACGTTTCTCGCGTTCAACCGCAGGGTCGTGCTCTCAGTGAACGACACGATCAACCAGGTCATCATCAAGGTGATTGACGCTGAAACCGATAAGGTAATCAAGGAGATCCCCGCCGAGGAAATCCAGCATCTGATCGCCAGGATTAAGGAGACAATTGGCCTTCTGGTCGACGAAAAGATCTGACAGTGACGCCTCGGGAGGGAGCAGCGGCCGCCATGTCTGACCTTTCTATCCCGGGCGTCACGGACAAGTACAATACTCAGAAAAGCATCGACGCCCTGATGGCGGTGAAGCGAGAGCCCCTGACGCGCATGCAGAAGGCGCTCGATACTGAACAGCAGAAGAAGACCGTCTGGCAGGAAATCACCCGAAAGCTCACCGGCCTCCGCGACGTCGCCCGCGCCCTTTACGGTTTCCAGAATCCTTTCAACGACAGGGTCGCGGCGTCGTCGGACGAAGCCGCTCTCGTCGCTACCGCCACACGCCAGGCCGTCGAGGAAACAAAGCACATCGTGGTGAAGCAGGTGGCAACCGCTGACCGCTTCCTCTCGCGTTCCCTCCCTCTGGATTTCGCCGTGGACGCGGGGCAGTACACTTTCAAGGTCGGAGACAAGGAAGTGGGCCTCTCCTGGAAGGGAGGGTCCCTCAAGGCGTTCGTCGAAGCGCTGAACGCCAAGGGGGGCTCCGTGCTCTCCGCGTCGGTCGTGAATGACACGACCAGCACGCAGGTGCTTCTTATCGAAGGGAAGCTCACCGGGAGCGGGAACAGGCTCTCGTTCCGGGACAAGGCCGTCGATCTCGGCGTGAAGTCAGGCATGCTTGCCCGATCCGCGACGGGCTCCCGGTCCGTGCCCCTGGGCAAGGGCTCCTTGTCGGCCTGGAACGCCCCCCTCCCCCCGGGCGGCCCGCAGGTGCAGGATGGCACCCTGGTGGTGGACCCTGGGCAGGAGCTGAAGATCCCCTTGAGCCCATCCATGGCCCTGAACAAAAACATGATCATGGAGTTCTCGGTGAAAGTGGAGAGGCTTCCCGAAACACCCTTTGTCGCACCGAAGCCGCCGCCGGGGCCGGCCATTCCCTCGACGGGCGGAATTGATTACAAGGGAATCCACATCGAGAGCGATCCCTCACAGACGCCGCTGCCCGAGTGGCAGCCCCCAAAACCGCCCGAGAACATCACCGACCTGAAGGTTCTCTTCGCGGAGAGCGCTGGATCTGTGATCCCCCTTCCTGACGTCCCCGATTCGCAGGACTTTCAGAAGGTCCAGGTCCCGATCGGAGAGCTCGCGGCAACCCTTGACTCCATCGACCTGCGGAACCGCAACACCTATCGGAAGATCGACGTGAAGGATATCACGATCTACGACAAGACCCAGCGGGGAGACTTCGTGCCCACGAAGCCCCTCGCAGAAGCAGGTGATGCGAAAGTCGAGATGGACGGAATCGAGGTGACGCGGGCGACCAACGCGATCAGCGATCTCCTGCC
Organism: Spirochaetia bacterium; assembly: GCA_049515615.1. Lineage (GTDB taxonomy): Bacteria > Spirochaetota > Spirochaetia > SZUA-6 > Fen-1364 > Fen-1364. The sequence goes on along the minus strand of JBEKTX010000113.1, from coordinate 8,556 downwards.
GGGCGTCACTCTCACGCTGAAGGCCCCGAGCTCGTCGCCGGTCGAGCTCGCCATCAAGCATGACGTCGAAGGGATCAAGAAGCAGCTCGTCAGTCTGGTGGGCGCCTACGACGGGATCATCACGGACATCGACGTGCTCACCCGCAGGGACGAAACGGTCATCACCGATGCCGCCTACTTGAGCGACGACGAAAAAACGAAGGCGAAGGCGAACCTCGGGCTGTTTTTCGGAGACCTCTCCCTGCAGCAGCTCAAGGGGTCGATGCAGAACGTGATGATGAACCCCTATCCCACTTCGCTGGGCAGGGAATTGAGCCTGCTTGCGCAGGCAGGGATCTCCACGGACACCCGCGCCCCGGGGTCCGCCGGGATCGACCGGACGCGCCTGCGCGGGTACCTGGAGGTCGACGAGCCGAAGCTCACCGAGGCGATCGCCCAACACGCGGAAGCCCTGAAAGAGCTGTTCGGAAACGATACCACCGGGGATCTCGTGGTGGACTCCGGCGCGGCATTCAAGCTCGATGTTCTCCTTCGGCCCTACGTGCAGACCGGCGGGATTCTCCCCCAGCGCGTCACCACGCTGGATTCGCAGATCGCGGCATCAAACAAGGAAATCGCGGATTACAAGGTGCAGCTCGACGATTACCAGGCCGAGCTGAAAAGGAAGTACGCGCAGATGGGCAGCGCACTGGACAACATGCAGCACAATTCGCAGTCGATCCAGAACTTCAACAAGCAGAATCCGGCTCAGTAGGAGAGGAGCGAGCGTGCGCCTCACGATCAACGACGAGGAAGTGAGCTACTCCCTGGAGAACGAGAGGACTCTCGGCGAGGTCGTGAATGGAATCCGCACGTGGCTCGCCGCCGCGGGATTCGTGATCACGGACCTTCGCGCGGACGACCGCGACCTCCTGCAGTCCAAAGACGTATCCTGGGGAGGAGCGCGCGTGGACGCCATCTCGTCCCTCGTCGTCACGGCGACCCACACCGGGGACATGAAGATCGCGCATTGGCGGACCGTGGACAGGTGGCTGGCAATGCTCGAAGAGGAACTCATGAGGGCGCCGTTGGAAACGCCGCCGAACACAGGATCCCCCGACCCCTTGGAAGAGCTTCTCGAGGGGCTTCCGCAGACGCTGGAAGGCATTGCGGCCAACCCCTTCCTGCCGCCGGCCTCCGACGCGGGAAAGCGATTCGCGGCGACATTCGCCGGCTTGGCGGCTCCGTCGGTCCGGTCCTGGGGCACGGAGGAGCGGAGAGAGGCGGTCGGCCTCATCCAGCGGCTGCGCAGCCTCGTCCAGGCCCGGATCGACGATGCCGCTCATCCTCTACAGTCCCTCTCCCGCTGCGCCGGACTGCTGCGCGGCTGCATGGCCGAGCTCAAGGAAGTTTCCCTGCTCCTGCAGACGGGCCGGGACAAGCCCGCCATGGAGATCGTCATCAGGTTCACCGATATCGTGCAGTCGCTCATGGATGTCCTGCCGTTCCTCGCCCCCGATCCCGAGCGCGCGCGGCTCCTCTCTGAGCTCACGCCCGTGCTCCGGGAGCTCGTGGCAGCGTTCGGTTCCCGGGATTCGGTGCTCATAGGCGACCTGCTCGAATACGAAGTGGCGCCTCGCATGGAAAAGATCGCGCCTCTCCTGGACAGGGCCGGAATCCTCCCGAAGGAGGCTGAAATCCTCCCAAAGGAGGAGAGATGATCCTCCTGCAGGCGGGCGGCCCGAACCTCGGCGCCGCGAGCATCGCGCCGGGAATGTTCCTGTATTTCGCCATCGGGATCGGCGGCGTCGCCGCGCTGATCCTCATCGGCGTGCTCCTGAGCCGGCGCGCGAGGCCTTCCGCTACGTCGACCGCGGAGAGGATCAGCAGCGGCGTCTTCCGGCGAGAGGCCAAGCGAGTGGGTCTCACCGGCGCCTCCATCGACGTGCTGGAAAACCTCGTGCGGATGTGCAAGGTCAAGCAGCCCCTGCTGGTGTTCTCCAGCGCGAGCCTTCTCGACGACACACTGAAGAAGGGGCTGTACTCGCTGGACAGCTCACGCGATCTCACGGAAGAACAGCGGGAAAGCCGCCGGGGGACCATCTTCAACATCAAGCAGACCATCGAGCGCAACGCGCGAAAGGGCGCCGTCCTGCGCTCCACGGCGCTCCTGCGGCCCGGACAGCTTCTCACCATAACACCGGAGGGCGCGGCCGCCTATTCGAGCAAGGTTATTTCCAACATGAAAGACTTCCTCACCGTTTCGGCCCCTGCCTCGCCCGCGGGGACCGAAACGAGGTGGATGCGGGGCACGAAGCTCTCCGTCTACCTCTGGCGCGACAACGACGCGGGGTACTCCTTCGTTTCGAAGGTCCTCGGCTACGACACGGTGAAAGGCATCCCGAGCGTCCTGATCCAGCACTCGCGGACCCTGCGGCGGGAACAGCGCCGCCGCAATCGACGGCGGGAGATCATGCGCCAGTGCTTCTACTACCCCATCCGCATCGTGGAGACCGGCCAGGGCCGCAAGACGGAGAGGAAGGCGTCCGTGGAGCAGAACATGCGCACACTCGGCATTGTCGTGGACCTTTCCGCCGGCGGCTGCGCCATCCAGACGATGAACCCCTTCGACCGCGGCAAGCTCACCATGGTGGAGTTCGACATCGACAAGAAAGCTCCCGTCCGCGCCTTCGGGAAAGTTCTCTATGTCCACCGCAAGAAGGGCCGCGGCGGAATCATGCACGTCATGTTCACCCGGGTGACCCGCCAGTATCTGAACAGGATCAGCGAGTTCGTCTACGACTTCAGCCGGCCGACGACCACGGCGCAGGTGCGCCAGCAGATGGATCGGGCCGTGCCCGGCCGTGCAATGTCGACCGGACGGGCGTCCGGCGGTCCGTCCCTCCCCCGCGGAGGCGCCGGCGGCACCTTCTCGCGTTGACCTGTCGGACTCTTTCCACTACCCTGAAGAGGTGATCGTGCGCCTGTCACTCACCATCCACAGCACGAGCCCCGAGCAGACTCTCGCGGCAGGAGAGAGGCTCGGCGCCCGGCTGGCCTCCGAGTTCCCACGCGGCGCGGTCGTCCTCCTCGTCGGTCCGCTGGGCGCCGGAAAGACCGTGCTCGCGGGAGGGATCGCGAGGGGCCTGGGCATCGATGAGCGGCTGGTCAGTCCCACCTACACGATCATCTCCGAGTACCGAGCGGGAGCCAGAGTGCTCTACCACGTGGACCTGTACCGGATCGAGGGCCGCGACCAGATGGAGAACCTCGGCCTTGACGACATCCTGGCCGGCACCGGCTACGTGCTCGTGGAATGGGGGGAAAAGATGGAACCTTCCCTCTCCGCGCCCGAAGCGGGGGCGCACCTGAGGGTCACTCTCTCCCTGGCGCCCGACGGCGGCCGGGACATCGTCGTGGAAGAAGTGGCGGCGTGAACGACAGCGGCCGCCGTATGAACGTGCTCTCGATGGACACTGCCACGGAAGTTCTCGCGCTCTCCGCGGAAAGCGGAGATTCATGGGCGGCATACAGCGTCCAGCGGGGCCTCCAGCATTCCCCTGCCCTCCTGCCGCTCGCCGAACGCCTGCTGCAGGATCTGGGAATGACGGTGGGGGACCTCGAGCTGATCGTATGCTCGATCGGCCCGGGCTCGTTCACCGGCATCCGCATCGGCGTTGCCACCGCATTGGGCATCGGGCATGGGCGCGGCATCCCGGTTGTCGGAGTCTCCACTCTGGACGCTTTGGCAGGATCCTGGGCGGCCTACGGAGGGGACGTATACCCCGTCATCGATGCGCGCAGGGGAAACATTTATACGGCGCGCTACCGCGGCGGAACGCGGCTGAGCGAATACCGCGACGTCTCCCCGGCCGATCTGGCCGAGCTACTTGCCGGGGCCCAGTCTCCTCTTCTCGTCGGTGCGGATTCCCCGCGCATTGTGGAGCTCCTCGGTGACTCGTCCCGCGACTGCGCGATTGCGGATTCCATTGATCCGCGTTCACTCCTCAGGCGGGGAGTGGAAGAGTATCATACACGGGGAGCGGATCCGGCCTCCCTGCGGCCCCTCTATCTTCGGAAGAGCGAAGCCGAGAGAGTGAGCGGACGATGAGCACGAGCGATGACCCGCGTGAGCTCCCCGTGGAGGAGCCGGCAGAGCTGGAGATGGTAGAAGAGCTCGACGCCGCAGAGCCGGCGGAGCCGCCGGCCGCGTCGGCGGCGGAGTTCGCCATGTGGAAGATCTGCTACCTCAACGAGGCAATCCCCAGCCTTTTCCTTGACCACAGCCTGAGAATCATGCAGGCCAACGCCAGCTTCTGCAAAATGTTCGGGTGCGAGCCCCTTGCTTCGGGGATCTATTTTACCCAGTTCTTCGCCCCCTCGTTCGATGATGCCAAGAGCGCCGAGCTTTTCCGCGCCATCCTTTCACCCGCGTCGGGTTACACCTGGCACGGACGCGTGGAAAAGATCGGCATGGAACGCCTGCTCATGATTTCCAAGGTGTGGGTGGTTCCTCTCGGCGACAACCCCGGGGCCCCCCCGAAGGCCTATGGCGCCGTCTGCCTCGACATGACCGACGAGCACCGACAGCTCCTGCAGAGCACGTTCACCAGTCTCCTCGGCGCCGCGCGGCTGAAGGACAACGATACCGGCAACCACATCGAGCGCGTGAACAGGTACGCGAAATCCCTGGCCTCCGACCTGATGGACCGACCGGGGGCGCCTCCCGTGGACCGGGAGTTCGTGGAGAGCATCGGACTGGTGGCGGCCCTGCACGACGTCGGCAAGATCGGCACCCCGGACGACATTCTCAACAAGGCCGGGCCTCTCACGGACTGGGAGAGGGACGTGATGAGGCAGCATACCACCAACGGCGCCTACATCCTGTCGACGTACCCGAATCCGATGGCGCGGGAGATCGCCCTGCGCCACCACGAGAAGTGGGACGGCACAGGCTACCCTCACGGCTGGGTCCAGGAGCAGATCCCGCTCTCCGCGCGCATTGTGGCCGTGGCGGATGTCTACGACGCTCTGCGGATGAGAAGAAACTACAAGGAAGCCTACACGCACGAGCAGACGGTGGAGAACATCACCGCGGAACGCGGGACGCATTTCGATCCGTACCTGATAGACAGGTTCGTCGAGACGGCAGACGCTTTCCGGGACATCTACGCCGAGATGGCCGACACACAATAATCAAGAAACCGATCTTCAGGTCGATGGCTTATCGGGATCGGGATGCCTTGGAATGAGCTCATCCAGTCTCGGCAAGGTCTGCGGCGAAGCGGCGGCCGCCGCGCGGTTCTCGTCCTGGATCGCCGCATACACCTCCAAGCGGTAGACCTTGACCTGGGACGGGGCCTTGATCCCCAGCTTGACCTGGTCGCCCTTGATGTCGACCACGGAGATCTCCACCTGGTCGCCCACCATGATGCTCTCGCCGATGCGGCGGGCGAGGATCAGCATCGGGGCTCTCGCGCCGCCGAAGGTGGATTCTGGGGCGCCGCCGAAGGCGGATTCTGGGGCGCCGCCGAAGGTGGATTTTGCGGCGCCGGATCGTCCTGCGGCACTTTTCCTCTCGCCTGCGCCATTTCGTCCAGGATGCCATGGCGCACTCCCCAGCGGGGATTGGTGCTGATCGACTGCCGCGCCACGTGCGTGCGCCTGTTTATCATGAGGGGGCCCTGGAGGTTGGCGGTCATCCTCTGGTCCGCCGGGGGGATCGTGACAATGGAGAAAACGAGCATGTCGTCGGCGCCCGCGATCCCGATCTCTTCCAGCTCCGCCGGGTCCACATCCGGCGTGTAGTCGGGTCGGAAAAATTTCGGATCGATGAGCACGAATGCCACCTAGACGCGCTGGATGGACTGCAGCCAGTAGAAGGGCGGCTGGGTTGCGTCCAGCAGAACGAAGTCCCGCAGATCCTCGAAGCCGAACAGACCATGGGGCAGGCTGATCCGCTGCCGGTCCTCGATTTCGATCTCGCCGTAGGCCTTTGTTCGTACCTTCATTGACTACCTCAGGAAATCAAGCAATTTCGGGCGGTTGAGGATCCGGGCGGTCGCGGAGAGGGCGGCCTCATGGGTGGTTTCCAGCGACCGCAGCTGGGTAATCGCATCCGCCATATCGAGATCCCGTTCCTGGGAATCGAAGCGGACCATTTCTGGCTGCTGGAAATCCAGCCTCCTGGCCACGGTGTCCAGCCTCGCGTCCCGGGCGCCGACGGCGCCCAGCACTCCCGCGAGATTCGTGATGGAGTCTTCCAGTCCCCGCAGCCCGGCGGTTCCCACCTTTTCACTCGATCCCTCGAACAGGGCATTGCGCAGGTTGATCACCATGTCGAAGATCGACCCGCCGAACACGCGCGCGCTCTGGGACACGTTCAGCGGGGGGCGGCTCCCGCCCGGCGCGAGTATCCCGAGGTCCTGGAGCACCGTGCCGCCGCCGAGATCTTCCGCCCAGATCTGGTGAGGCAGGGTGGTTTCCAGCACCAGGGAGTTCGTCACGGAGTCCACGCGGGCCCGGATCGGCGCGCGGGCGTCATTGATCTTTGCGGCAACCGCGGACACCGTGTCCCCCGGGGCGAGACGGATCTCGGCGCCGTCGACGCGGATCGTCGAATTGTTCTGCACCCGGTACTGGCTTGCATCGACGGTGGAATAGATCTGCTGCTGCTCCGCCCAGAAGGCGACGTTCCCCGGCAGGTTCACTTCGACCTGCGAACCCTCGGAGATCTCCGCGGCGTTCGTCCCGATATTGCCAAGGTAGTCGATCGAGACGACCATGTCCCCGCTGCCGCCGGGCACCCTGCCCTGCGTCGTGCGGAACGCGGTCGTCTTTGCCAGGGACCCGGCGAACAGCGAATTGCCGTTCTGGTCCTTGGAATTGGCAATGGCAAGCAGCTCGTCGAGGAGCTGGTTCACCTCGTCTCCGATATACCCCATCTGGGACTTGTCCAGTGTGCCGTTGGCCCCCTGCACGCCGAGCTCCCGGATTCGCTGGAGGATGTCCATTCCGCTGCGGAGGTTCCCCTCGACGCTGGAAAGCGTGCTGCGGACGTCCTGGATGTTCTTCCCGTATCGTTCCAGCCGCGTGGTCTCGGACTGGAAACGGGTGGAGCGGGCGGCGGCCAGCGGGTCGTCGCGCAGGTCCTTGATGCGGGACTGCGCCCCCATCTTGTTCGTCATCTGGTTCATGTCGAACTCGCGCAGCCGCTGGTAGTAGCTGCTGTCCAGTGTCGGCATCTGTGAGCTGATTCTCTTCATCGCGTTCCGTCCTTGTGCGCCCCTCCGGCGCTATACGCCCATCCTGTTGATGATGGTGTTCAGGAGACCGTCGAATGTGCTCACGAACCGCGCGATCGCCGCATATCCGTTCTGGTAGGTGATCATCGCGGAAAGCTCTTCGTCCATGTTGACGCCGGAAAGCGACTCCCGCATGTCCGTGAGGTCCTTCATGACCAGCTTGGTCGTGTCCATGCTGCGGTTGGCTTCCTCACCCTTCAGCCCGATGCCCGCAACGCGGTCGGCAAAGTAGCTGTCGAACGTCGACGTCACCCCAACCATGACCGGGGTCGTGCGGAGCTGCGCGATGGCGAGCGCCGCCGTCCCGTCACCGACACCTGCCGACCTCCCGTCGACGCCGGACGCCGCCGCGATGGATCCCGGGTCCAGGGCGAGCTTCGGGTTCACCTCGATCCAGCCCGCGGGATGCGCGAGAGGAGCCACGGCGAATTGCGTCCCGTCTGCCTGCCGAAGGGCCTGCACCGCATCAGCCTTCTGCCAGGTGTAGGCGCCGGCGGGGCCGGAAGCCGTGAGGATCCCGCTGTACCCGACGAGGAACTGGCCGGAATCCTCGATTCCTCGGATGACGAAATCGGGATTTGCCTTGTCCGCTGCCGGGGTGGCTTTCAGGGAGAGCCTCCCCTCGGAGTTCAGCCGGGCGACGACCTCGGAACCCGACAGGTTGATCCTCGTGACGAGGTCCTCGACGGTATCCGTGGGCCTGTAGTCCACCGCCACGTTTCCCTGCCGGCCCGGCAGCGTGATGGTGCCTGCAAGGCCGATCTGCTCCTTGGCCTGGAGCGTATTCGTTCCGGTGACGCGGAACACCCATGTCGAATCGAATGCGCCGGTCCCACGGGAGTCGTAGTTTCCCGACACGTTCGTGACAAAGGGCCGCTCCACGAAAAAGTCCGTTCCCTTTTCCCCGTTCAGCCCGAAGCCCCGGCGGTGGACTTCATTCACCAGGTCCGTGAAGTTGATGGACAGGAGGTCGAGGCTCTGGATCTCCTGCCGCGCATCCCCGTCGCGCAACTCCTGCAGCGCGGCGATCCTGCCGCCGCGGAAGATGGCCGCCTGCCGGGTGTCGCTCCATATCGGCACCGAGTAGCCTTCATTCGACTTGTCCGCCTGAAGGGCGAGCTGCTCGTGATGGGCGCCCTGTACGATATGCACGCCGCCCGAGGTGACGACGAACTCTCCCGCCGGATCGTTTGTGCGGATCGTGATATCGATCAGCGAGGAGAGCTGGCCCACCAGGAGGTCCCGCCGATCCAGGAGGTCGTTCGGGTTGTCC
>JBEKTX010000112.1:0-11490 GCA_049515615.1 Spirochaetia bacterium | reverse complement strand
GACCTTTACATCGGCGGGCACGTCGTTGAGGTCCCTGCGAAGATCCTCCCACAGGACACGGTCCTTGCCGATGATGAGGCCGTCATCGTCGGAATGACCGGAATAATAGAAGACAAACTCGCGCCGCTCATCCATTTCCCGCGGTGACGCAACCATCTGCCTGACCCTCTGCAGGCCGTCCTCGAAGCGCTGCAGCGTGGGGCTTGAAACGAGGACCATGTCCCGGGGCTTCACTCCCCCGAGATCCTGGAGCACGGCAGCGAACGAGCGGGCGTCACTCTCGGCGTACCTCAGCTTCACCAGGCCGTCGCCCCCGTCATTGGAGCCGATCACGAATGCGAACCGCCGCAGGGGCACGGACGCTTCAGAGAAAGCACTCCACGCGAGCAGCGCGAAAAGGACGATTACGGCTGCACTTTTCCATTTCATGGCGCTCATCGCATTCATCCCTGCTTCTTCAGCAGGAGGGAGAACTGCCCCAGGCCTCGCGGGAGCGCGAGCGCGCCGCTCTCACCGGCAGCGCCGGATCCGCCTCCGGCGATGCGCGATGCCAGGCCGCGCCCGACGCGGTCGACCGCGGACACGTCGAACGGCGCAGGAGAATAGACGAGAAAGAATCGCTCGAAATACGGTGCATCATCCAGCTCGTATGCCGAGGGAAGGACAACGGGTCCCTTTGGGTCCAGCGGAGGGGCCGTGCGCGCGCCGCCGGCGTAACCGGCCGGAACATGCCAGGTGATCCTGCCTCGTCCGTCGATGGAGAAGATCACTCCGTATTTCGCGTCTCCCGCCGCGTAGCTGAGCTGCAGAACGTCTCCCCTGCGCGCGACCGCCCCGGAGCGCAGCTCTACAGCGCCCGCCTCCGTCTTTCGGAACGCCAGCAGGTGCGGGGCGACTCCCTTCAGGCGCGTGACGTCCGGCGCCCGCAGAACGAGCGGAAGCGACAGGAGGATGAGCGCCACGACGGCGACCGGGACCGCCCAGGCAAGAGTCGGCAGCCTCCGTGCCCGCCGTTCAGCTCCCGCGCCTTCCCGCAGCATCCTCTCGCGGATCAAGGGCACAAGCCGCTCGGCAGGATAGGATGAACGGATCTCCACGTCGGAGTTCTGGATCGCGGCGAGACGGCCGCGCAGGACCTCGTCATGAGCGAGCTCCTCGCGCATGGCACGCTGCTGTTTCGCGCTCAGCTCGCCCAGGTGGTATTGTTCCAGGGTCAAGTCTGAAACCGCCCGCCGCGCCTGAGGCATGGATTCAGGCCGTGTCAAAGACGCGGATATTCTCTGTTTCCGCGGCATTCTTATGCCTCCTCCCGGGCGCGAGTGCGCTCCTTGAGCTGTCGGAGGCGCTTGCGCACCCCGGAAACGGAAAGCCCGACGTGGGAGGCCACCTCCTCCAGTGTCATGCCGTCCACGTAATGCAGGACCGCCATCGTCTTCGTTGACGCGCGCTCACGTCCGAAGATGTCGTCAAGGACCCAGCGGTCCAGGACGCGGCCTTCCACATTGTCCGCGGAGGAGATGCGCTCGAGGGTCTCCTCGCTCGCATTCAAAGGGCGCCTCCTCGTCGAGCGCATCATGTTGAGGCACACATTCGTGGCCATTGTGTAGAGCATGCTCGATGGGGCGGCGTCCGTCAGCCGGTGCTGGTAGCGGATGAGCTTCACGAACGTCTCCTGCGCGGCATCGAGGGCCTGTTCCTCGTCGAGAAGAAGGGTTCGGCATCGACGGATGACCATGGGTCCGTACTTCCTGTAGAGGGCATCGATGTCCAATGGCACCAGCTTCTCCCGCTCATCACAGACTATAACACGCGCGCCGCGCCGCGGTGACACCCCCATTGTGGGTCTTTTCATTGGCGGTGACGCCCCTCCCCGCGCACGGTGTTCCATACCTGCCAATGAATACGAAGGAGGCGATCCGATGAAGTTGAAAGCTTTAGTTCTCGCGCTGGCGCTGGCGCCCTTGTCCGTGCCCGGATTTGCGGGCGCCGTGCATCTCACGACAGATCTTTCCGCCGACTTTCTTCAGGGGACCTCTGCCGGGCAGATCATAGCGACATTTGCCGTGGCCGACCAGCCCTTGCTGTGGGGATTCGGGTGGGAGGTCATTCCGTACCACACGGGGTTTGGCGGGAGCTACCAGGTGAGCTTCTCCCAGGATGCCGTCTCGGCGTGGTGGCTGGACTGGTACGCGCCGGCACTTTTTCTGAGCTTCCATCCCCTGGGCGCCCGCCGTTCCCTCGACCCGTATCTGGAAGTGGGAATGGGGTCCGCGGGCCGCGTGCTGCTCTCGGGAACGCCCGCCCCCGCGGTCAACGAATCCCTATACCTCGCCCTGTTTCCCTTTCTTGCGGGAGGGCTGTCTCTCAACCTTGACGGTCTGCTCGTCGGCGCGAAGGTCGCCTATACGCCGTACAAGGCCCAGATTCCGGTGACTTCGATACCGGTCGATCCGCTGGGAGCCTTCCAGGTCACCTTCACGGCCGGGGTATCCCTGGGCTGGTGATGTGTCGGGTGACATGGTATTTTCCTCTCGCTGCGGGGAGGCAGATCCATGTCCGCGACTTTCGTGGGTTTCGGATTCGGACCCCTACAAGCCGGTCTGCTGCTCTTTGAAGCGGTCGAATCAGGAAGTTTCGACCGCTTCGTCGTGGCGGAAGTCGACCAGGGCCTGGTGGACAGGGTCCGTTCGGCCGGCAGCGAGGTCGCGATCAACATCGCGGGCAGGACCGGCATTCGCACCCGGCGGCTCCGTTCAATAGAGGTTTTCAATCCGCGGGTGGCGGTGGACCGGGACGCCATCGTGTCGGCCGTCGCCGAGGCCGGGGAGCTGGGCACGGCAATCCCGAGCGTCGAGCTCTATGCGTCCGGTGGGGACGCCTCGGTCGCCGCCACTCTTGCGCGCGGGGCGCGCCCCGGCCGGAAGAGAATCCTCTATGCGGCTGAAAACAACAATTTCGCCGCTGAAATCCTCAGGAAGGCGATTCAGGAGTGCGCCCCGGAAGAGCCGTTTGACGACCTGCAGTGCCTCAACACCGTGATCGGGAAGATGAGCGGCGTTGTGACCTCTCCGGAGGAGATGAACAGGCTCGGGGTTGCTCCCCTGGTCCCGGGCTTCGACAAGTGCGTGCTGGTGGAGGAGTTCAACAGGATCCTCATCTCCCGCATCACCCTTCCCGGCTTCAACCGCGGGATCCGGGTGTTCGAAGAGAAGGATGACCTCCTCCCCTTCGAAGAGGCGAAGCTGTACGGGCACAACGCCGTGCACGCGCTCCTGGGCTACCTCGCCCGGCTCCGCGGCTACGACGCGATGAGCAGGATCCGGGAGGACGCGAAGCTCATGGCGCTGGGCCGCAGGGTATTCCTGCAGGAATCGGGCGCCGCCCTCATTTCCCGGCATGCCGGAACCCGCGACAGCCTTTTCACCGAGGCCGGCTTCGCCGCCTATGCGGAGGACCTCATGGAGCGCATGGTGAACCCGTGGCTTTTCGACCGCGTGGACCGGATCATCCGCGATCCTGTCCGCAAGCTCGGCTGGGAGGACCGGTTCTTCGGCGCGATGCGGCTCTGCCTCCAGGCAGGCATCGCACCCGAGGGCCTGGCGCTTGGCGCGGCGGCAGCCGCGGTATATGCCATTTCAGAGGGTCAGGGGCGCGGCGAAACCGTGCGCGCTTTCCTCTCCCGTCTCTGGGGTGGGTCGGCCGGGGAGCCTGCCCGTGAATCGTGTCTCCAGCTCGTCGAGCAGGCCGCGCCAAGGCTGCAGGAGTGGCGAAAATGATGCGTAAGACCAAGATCGTCTGCACTCTCGGTCCGGCGACGGAGGAACCGTCCATACTCGCCGAGCTCCTGCAGAGCGGCATGAACGTGGCGCGATTCAACATGGCCCACGGCACGCACGATTACCACGCAGCCATGATCAAGCGGCTGCGCGAAGCCAGCCGAAGCACCGGCATCCCCGTGGCGCTCCTCATCGACATCAAGGGGCCCGAGGTCCGCACGGGGATTGTCCCGGGGAACGGGACGGTGGAATTGCGCGCGGGCAGCGAGGTGGTGCTCACCGTGGATGATGCCCCCTGCACCGCAGAGCGCGTCAGCATCTCCTACATGGATCTTCCGGACCAGGCTGTTCGAGGCATGCACATCCTGATCGCCGACGGCCTGATCGACCTCGAGGTGAGTGAAGCGCGAAACCGGGAGACCCGGTGCGTCGTGCAAACCGGCGGCCCCCTGGGGTCCCACAAGAACGTGAACATCATCGGCGTCAAGAGCAGGCTCCCTGCCGTCACGGAGAAGGACGTGGAGAACCTTCGCTTCGCGGTCCGTCAGGAGATGGATTTCGTCGCCGCCTCGTTCGTCCGCAAGCCCGAGGACATCCTGGAAATCCGGCAGATCCTTCTGGCTGAAAAATCCCACATGCACATCATTGCGAAGACCGAGGACCAGGAGGGGGTGGAGAACATCGACGGGATCATCCGTGTTTCCGACGGCATCATGGTCGCCCGCGGCGACCTGGGGGTGCAGATGGCCACGGAAGAAATCCCGCTCGTGCAGAAGCGGATCATCCTCAAATGCCACGACCAGAACAAGGCGGTCATCACCGCCACGCAGATGCTGGATTCGATGATTCACAACCCCCGGCCGACCAGGGCCGAGGCGACCGACGTGGCGAACGCGATCTTCGATGGATCCGACGCCGTGATGCTGTCCGGGGAAACGGCCAGCGGGAAATATCCCGCGGCAGCCGTGCAGGTCATGGACTCGATCGCCCGCACCGTGGAAGAGTCGCCGGAATACGAATCGCGGGTGCGGCGGTTCTTCCGTCTGGACGACATCGGGGAGGACATCGCGCAGGCGGTCACCCGCAGCGCGTTCCTGGTGGCCCGCGAGATCCGTGCCTCGGCGATCATCGCCCCGACCCTTCACGGCAACACCCCGCGCCTGATCAGCAAGTATCGCCCCTCGCAGGCAATCCTCGCCGTCACCCCTTCGGAGGCGGTGCAGCGGAGGCTTCTCCTTTTCTGGGGAGTCCATCCCCTCCTCTGCGACATCGCGGACAATTCGGACATGATGGTGAACAACGCACTGGCGGTTGCCCTGGAGAAGGGACTGGTGCGGAGATCGGAGAAGGTGGTGATCGTCGCCGGTATGCCGGTGCACTCCCCGATCATGCTGAACACGATCAAGGTCCATTTCATCGGCAACGTGCTCGCCAAGGGCGAGCGGGGGTTCGGCGGTTACCGGTCGGGGAAGATCGTGCGCGCGGAGGACTCGCTGGACGCGGAGCTTCGGTTGAAGCATGACGACACCGAGGTCCTGCTCACCCGGTTTCTCACTCCGGATTTTCTGCCCCTGCTGAAGGGCCTGCGCGGCATCATCCTCGAAGAGTCCTCCTATCTCAGCCCCGAGCAGATCCGGAGCGTCGCGCCCGACATCGCGGCCATCGGATCGGTGCCGGGAGCGATGTCGCTCCTGGAGGACGGGTTCACCGTGACGCTCCACGGGGTCGAGCTCGTGATCTACGAAGGGATTCTCAGCGGGAAGTAGGGGCCTTCTCCAGGGTTCGCGCGAGCTCCTCGGCCAGCTCCTTCTGCCGGGCGCTCAGGTTTCGGGGAATCTCCACGCTCACCTTCACCAGCTCGTCTCCCACGCCTCTGCCGCGCAGCTCCGGCATCCCCTTTCCGCGCAGGCGGAAGGTCGTCCCGCCCTGGGTGCCCGCCGGGATCCTCATCATCACGCTGCCCTCCATGGTGGGCACGCTGAGCTCCGCGCCGAGCATCGCCTGCGGCAGGGTCGCGGACACCTCGGTCAACAGGTCCCTGCCCTCGCGCTGGAACCTCGCGTGGGGGAGCACCTCCACGACCAGGTACAGGTCTCCCCTGCCGCGGCCGCCCGCTTCCCCTTCACCTTTCATCCGCAAGCGCGAGCCTGTTTTCACGCCGGGCGGGACGGTGACCGAGAGGGAACGCGTTGTGCGGACATGCCCGGTCCCGCCGCAGGCCGCGCAGGGCGTGTTTCCGACGGCTCCTGTGCCGCCGCAAACCGCGCACGGATCGTCTCTGGGAATGGAAACGGTCTTTTGCGTCCCCCGGTAGGCCTCCTCCAGAGTTACATCGAGGGGAGATTCGAGGTCGCGGCTTCGGCTTTCCGCTTCCGCCCCGGCGCCGCGCCTTCTCTTCCGCCCGCGCGGGCTCCAGATCTCGAACCCGAGATCGCCGAAGATGTTTTCGAAAAAGCCTCCCCCGAACCCGTTTTCCTGGATCCCTTCGAAGACGCTGCGGAAATCCGTCCCGCGGAAGATGTCCTCCTGGCGGAACTTCTGATCGACTCCCGCATGACCGTACTGGTCATACAGCGCCCTCTTCTGAGGATCCGTGAGCACCGCGTATGCCTCGGATATTTCCTTGAACCTGTCCTCGGCTTCCTTTTTCTTATCAGCGGGGACGCGGTCAGGATGCGACCTCAGCGCGAGCTCTCTGTAGGCCTTCTTCAGCTCTTCCGGCGTGGCGCCTTTCCGAACACCGAGTATTTCGTAGTAGTCGCGTTTCGATGACATCGCTCTTCCTCACACAGAGGGCCTGGAGACAGGGAGGGCGAGGTCGCCCGAGGCCTGCCGCGCCCAATGACGCGCACGCGCGTCGGGCACGGCTTCGGATGGCCGAGAGGCCGCCCTTGGTCTTCCCCGGGGCCCTCCGCGCCCGCGATGAACCGCCTTATTTCTTTTCTTCGCGGAACTCCGCATCGATGACATCGTCATCCTTCTTGCGCCCGTCCCCCCCGGCGTCGGTCGGCCCGCCTGCCTGCCCCCCGCCCTGGTCGGGACCCGGCTGCGCCCCTCCCGCCTGCTTGCCCGCCGACTGCTTGTAGACCTCTTCAGCGAGCTTGTGCGATGCCTTGGTCAGATCGTCCGTGGCCTTTTTGATCCTGTCCAGATTCTTGTCCTTGATGGCGGAGCGCAGGTCGTTGAGCTTGGCCTCGATGTCGGCCCGCTCTGCCTGGCTCACCTTGTCCCCGTAGTCCTTCAGAGATTTCTCCACGGAGTAGGCAAGCGTGTCGGCCTGGTTGGTGGCCTCGACCTCTTCCTTCTTCTTGGCATCATCCGAGGCGAACTGCTCGGCCTGCCGCACCATCTTCTCGATCTCTTCTTTCGAAAGCTTCTTCGGCGCGGTGATCTTGATGGACTGCTGCTTGCCGGTCCCCAGGTCCTTGGCCGCGACGCTCACAATGCCGTTCGCGTCGATGTCGAACGATACCTCCACCTGCGGGACTCCTCGAGGCGCCGGCGGGATACCGACCAGGTTGAACCTGCCCAGCTCCACATTGTCGTTTGCCATGGGCCGCTCGCCCTGGAGGACCCTGATCGTCACCTCGGTCTGGTTGTCCGCTGCCGTGGAGAATATCTCGCTCTTCCTCGTGGGGATCGTGGTGTTGCGCTCGATCAGCTTCGTGCTCACTCCGCCCAGTGTCTCGATTCCCAGCGAGAGCGGCGTGACGTCCAGAAGGAGGACGTCCTTCACCTCGCCCTTGATGATAGCCGCCTGGATTGCCGCGCCCATGGCAACGCATTCCATGGGATCCACCCCGCGCTCGATTTTCTTGCCGAAGAAGTCCTCGACGAACTTCTGGACGATCGGCATGCGGGTAGGACCGCCCACCATGATGATCTTGTCGACGTCGGCGCCGTTCTCGTTGAACTGCACGCCGTCCTTGGCCAGAGCGCCCTTCGCATCCCGCATGGCGGTCTCCAGCGGTCCCCGGCAGCGCTGGACGATGGGCCCGATGAGCTCTTCCAGCTTTGCCCTGTTCACGGTCATGGTGAGGTGCTTCGGCCCGGTGGCGTCCGCCGTGATGAACGGCAGGTTGATGTCCGTCGACATGGTGCTGGACAGCTCGACCTTGGCCTTCTCCGCGGCTTCGCGGACGCGCTGGGTGGCCATCGTGTCTTTTTTCAGGTCGATGCCGGTCTGGCGCAGGAACTCCTTCTCGATGTAGTCCACGAAGGCATTGTCCATGTCGGTGCCGCCCAACTGTGTATCACCGCTGGTGGCCACGACCTTGAACCCGCCCTCCTTCCACATTTCCATGATCGTCACGTCGAGGGTGCCGCCGCCGAAGTCGAACACGAGGATCTTCAACTCCTTGCCGGCCTTTTCAAGGCCGTAGGCCAGACACGCCGCGGTGGGCTCATTGATGATGCGCAGCACTTTCAGTCCCGCGATCTCACCCGCGTCTTTCGTGGCGGTGCGCTGGTTGTCGTCGAAGTAAGCGGGGCAGGTGATTACCACCTCCTCCACCGTGTCCCCGAGGTAGGACTCAGCGTCCTGCTTGATCTTCTGGAGGATGAACGCCGAGATCTGCTGGGGGCTGTATTCTTTTCCGAAAATCTTGAACTTGTGATCCGTCCCCATCTTGCGTTTGGCCGCGTAGATGGTGCCGTCAGGGTTGATCGCTGCCTGGCGTCGGGCGGGCTCTCCCACCAGGCGGTCTCCTTCCTTCGTGAACGCCACGAAGGACGGGAATGCCTTTCCTGAGGAGACCCCGGCGCCTTCAGCGGAGGGAATGATGACCGGCCGGCCGCCTTCCATCACCGCCGCGGCGGAGTTCGAGGTCCCGAGATCGATTCCAATGATTCGTCCCATGATGTGTCTCCTTTTGTCAATCCTGCTCTCCCGCGGCCACGGTATTCCGTGGCATTCGGCGGCCACGGTAGCTTGCACGGTACTCCGTGCAGATCCGTGGCATTCGGCCGTTCCAGGCGCGCGGCTCTCCCGCTCTCATGCCGCCTGTGAAACCCATCATCACTTTCGTGTCGTGGTGGATGCGAGAGACATTCAACTGAAAAAAATGTAAATAGAGAAGCCCCCGAAGTCAAGCCGAGCACGGTACGCCGTGCGAGGGGCGGCCGAGGCCATGGAATGCCGCCAGGAGCGGCCGCGATGGCCGAAAGGCCGACCGTAGCACGGTACGCCGTGCGAGGGCGAGCGAGTGCAGGGAACGCCGCCAGGAGCGGCTGCGATGCACGACAGCGAGCCCAGGGAAGGCGCAGACCGCGCTGGCTGAACGCGTTGACGCCGGCCGCATGGCCCGCTACAGTAGCAGGCATGCGCGTGCCCGTCCTGGCCTGGGCCTCCCTTGAAGACCGGCAAAAGGAAAAGATCCTTTCGCGGTCCGAGCAGGACATCTCCGCCATGGTGCCGCGCGTGCTGGAGATCATCGAGAGGGTGCGTGCCGAGGGTGACGCGGCCCTCGTTGCCTACAGCAGGCAGTTCAACGAGGCGGACCTCTCCCGCATCCCTCTTGCCGTGCAAGAGCGGGAGTTCGAAGAAGCGGAAACGGGCCTGCCCGGGGCACTGAAAGAGGCCATCCGCTCCTGTTCGCGGAACGTCCGCATCTGCCACGAGAGGCAGCTGCCGTCTCCCATGACGCTCGGCGAAGTGCAGCAGGGCGTCTACGCGGGTGAGCGCGCCACCCCGATCTCCTCGGTCGGCCTGTACGCTCCGCGGGGCAAGGGAAGCTTCCCCTCCTCCACGTACATGATGGCCGTGCCCGCGCAAGTCGCAGGCGTCCCTCGCCGTGTCGTCGTGACTCCACCGGACGCCTCGGGACGGTGCGACCCTGCCACCCTGTTCGCGGCCCGTCACTGCGGCGTCCACGAAGTGTATCGTGTCGGAGGCGTTCAGGCACTGGCAGCCCTCGCCTATGGAACCGAAAGCATCCGCCGGGTCGACAAGCTCCTCGGCCCCGGCAACCAGTACGTCACCGCGGCCAAGCGAGCTCTCGCGGCTGATATTGACGTCGGTCTCCCTGCCGGCCCGTCCGAGTCCATGATCCTCGCTGACGCGTCGGCCGATCCCTTCCGGCTCGCCCTCGATCTCCTGATCGAGGCGGAGCACGGGCCGGACTCGCAGGCGCTCCTGGTCACCGACAGCGCTGCCACGGCTGAAGCGGTCGCGGAGCTTCTCCCCGGCCTCGTGCGCGAGCTTCCCGAGCCGCGGGCCTCCTACGTGACGAGGGTGCTGGAGAACTACGGCGGAATCATCCTCGCCCGCGGCATGGAAGAAGCGGCGGCAATCGCTGACGCCGTCGCCCCCGAGCACCTGCAGATCGCCACGGCGGAGCCGCTCCAGACCCTCTCGCTGGTGCGCAACGCGGGGGAGATCCTCCTCGGCCAGAATACTCCATTTTCGCTGGCCAACTATGCGATCGGCGCCAACGCCGTCCTGCCGACCGGCGGGAGGGCCCGGACGTGCTCTGCGCTCTCGGTCAGGGATTTCATGAAGTTCTCGTCGGTCGCCTGCCTCACGCGGGCGGGCTTCGACGCGCTGCGGGAAGGGGCGGTCACGCTCGCGGACTACGAGGGATTTCCCGCGCACGCGAAAGCATTGAGGGAGAGGAGAAAAAATGAGCCCGAAATCGTCCACAAAGCCTGAACCGAGGAAAAAGGCATCGAGACGGGCGCCTGCCCGCGCACCCCGCAAGGCGTTCATCCCGAGATCGAAACCCACGGCCGCCCTCCGCAAGGTCGACCTGCGCGCCTGGGTGGCAACCGCTGACATGGGTCTCGGACACCAGCGCGCCGCATACCCCCTGCGCGACATCGCGGAGGGGGGGCTCATCACCCTGGGCAAGGCGGAGAACAACTCCAATGGCGAGCACAAGCTCTGGGAGCGGCTTCGCCGCAGCTACGAGTTCCTTTCCCGCACGAAGAGTTGGCCGGTCATCGGCAATGCCGTGTTCGGCATCCTGGACCGCCTGCAGAACATCCCGCCATTCTATCCCATGCGGGATCTCTCCCACCCCTCCTACCAGGTGAAGTGGCTGAAGAGCCTCATCAACAGCGGGATGTGCGCCGGGCTTCTGGAGAAAATGAGGCAGAAGCCCCTTCCCCTCGTGACATCTTTCTACGCGCCGGCCATTGCCGCGGACATGGCGGGCTTTGGCCGCGTGTACTGCGTCATCTGCGATGCAGAGGTGAACAGGGCCTGGGTGGCCGAGAACCCTCGTGAGAGCAAGATCACCTACCTCGCCCCCTGCGGCCGCGCCGTACGCCGGCTCAATGAATACGGCATCCCCAACGAACGCATCTGGCTCACGGGATTCCCCATTCCGCTCGAGCTCCTCGGCGACGAAAACATCTCCGTGCTGAAATGGGACTTCGGCCAGCGGCTGCGCTACCTCGATCCCTCGGAGCGGTTCTGGCCGCTGCACGGCCTGAACGTCGAGCACTTCCTCGGCGCGAAGAATTGCCGGTTTGCCCGGGAGCGCGTGCTGACGCTGACCTTCGGCGTCGGCGGGGCGGGAGCTCAGACCGGCATCTCCTACCAGGTGGCGCGCAGCCTGCGGGAGAAGATTGCCAAGGGAGAAATCAACTATAACATTCTTGCGGGAATTCGGCCCGAAGTAGCGGGGTTCCTGGAGTACATCAAGAAGGAGCTGGCCCTCCCGCAGATCAAGATCGTTTTCGGCAGAACTCTGGATGAATATTTCCGCGGCTT
>JBEKTX010000111.1:0-11551 GCA_049515615.1 Spirochaetia bacterium | reverse complement strand
CATGCGATACCGTCACGGCGCATGGGAGCATATGCGGATGGTGGAGGCGCCTGTTCCGACGTCATGAAGAACGCGGCTTCAGTGGTCTCTTCCATACCCGCTTCAGGAGGATCTCCCAGTCCGCCTTCCGCCATCGATCTCTCCACGTTCCCCATCCCCAGCACATGCGGCGCATGACAAAAAAGGCATCGTAGGGAAAATCCCCGCGCGCGGGCAGAATTTTCCGCGGGTAATTGTACCCGCTCACGCTGAATACTCCGGTGGAGAATCGGTACAACTTCAGCGCTTCACGCATGTAGGGCAGGAACGCCGGCGACACCACCAGATCATCCTCGACCACAATAACGGATTCGTGCTCCGACAGGACGCGTGTGATACCGTCAATCACGTTTCCGGAGAGTCCGAAATTTCTCTTTCTCTCCACGATCCGAAGCTCGTGAAACCCCGTTGCGGCGCGGGCAATCCTGCGAACTTCCTCGACCAGCTCGGCCTCTTCGGGACCCCGGGGACCGTCAAGAAAGGCATACAAAATGGAGCCCCGCGCAGCGTCATTCGCGCGTAGACTCGCAATGCAGTTTTCGATATGACGGGGCCGGTTGTAGCCGGCGCTACGCCCCGTTCTCCAGCCGCTTCACCAGCTCGGGAATCACCTGGAAAAGATCGCCCACAATCCCGTAGTGTGCCACGTCGAAGATGGGAGCGTTGGGGTCCGAGTTGATCGCCACGATCATGTCGGAACCCTTCATGCCGGCAAGGTGCTGGATGGCCCCGCTGATGCCGCAGGCGATGTAGACCTTCGGCTTCACGGTCTTGCCCGTCTGGCCGACCTGGTGAGAGTACGGAATCCAGCCGGAGTCCACCGCGGCGCGGGAGGCGCCAACCGCCCCGCCTGTTGCCAGCGCAAGCTTCTCGATCAGGGCGAAGTTCTTCGGGTCCTTGATGCCGCGGCCGCCGGAAACGATGACGTCCGCTTCCACCAGGTTCACGGTCGCGGTCTTCTCTTCCACGAACTCGATGAACTCAAGCTTCGATTTCGGAACGGGGATGTGGGTGATCTCCACGACCGTGCCGTTCGGTGCGGCCACCTTCTCCGCGGGCTTCATGACCTTGTGCCGCACGGTCGCCATCTGGGGCCGGTGGTTCTGCGTGAGGATGGTGGCCATGATGTTGCCGCCGAAGGCGGGGCGCGTCTGCCGCAGGAGCATGGTCGACTGGTCGATCGACAGCTCCGTGCAGTCCGCGGTCAGGCCCGTGAGGATCTTCGCCGCCACACGCGGCAGCAGGGAGCGGCCCACCACGGTGCCGCCGCCGAGGAAGATCTCAGGCTTCCTTTCCATGAGGATCTGCGCCACGAGCTCGGCCTGCACGTCCTCGTCGAAATCGCCGATCGACTGATCGTCGATCATCCAGATCTCGTCGACCCCCAGCGCCAGCAGCTCGTCGGTGTATCTTCTCACGCCATTGCCCACCAGGATGGCGCTCACCGGCGCGGAAAGGTCCTTCTGCAGCTCCCGCGCGGCGCCGATGATCTCGGGCACCACGGAGGCGAGCCTGCCCCGGCGGTGCTCGGCGAACACGCAGATGCCCGAGTACTTCGCGATGTCCTGGCCCTTGAACGTGCTCCGGGTGATGACGATGGCCTTGTAGCGCTTGCACGACTCCACGCACGCGCCGCAGAGAGTGCACTTCACCAGGTCGATGACGGCGGTGGGCTTGCCCTCCCGGGCGCCCACGGGGCCCGAGAGCGAAATGGCGTCATAGGCGCACGCCTTGACGCAGAGGTTGCAGCCCACGCAGTTCTGCACGATGACGCGGATCGGGTCCATGCGCGTGTCCTTATGCCTTGCGGATGGAGATGCCGGCCGCGGTGAGCTCGGACAGGAAGGCGCTCACCGTCTCGGCTGGCTCGCCCGTGAACTTCCTGCCCCCGCCCGGCTTCGGCGGCGTGAAGATCTTCATGACCTGCGTCGGGGATCCATTGAGACCGAGGCGCTCGACATCCGCGCCGATGTCCGCAGCCTTCAGGACCGGAATCTCCGCTTTTCTCGCCGCAAGCTTGCCCTTCAGGGACGGCAGCCGCGGCGTGTTGATTTCTTTCACCACGGTGAGGACCACGGGCAGCCGTGCGGCGATCCGCGCGTAGCCTTCTTCCAGCAGCCTCTCTACGACGATGCGGCCGTCGGCGATCTCCTCGATCTTCCTGATGTCCGTGATGTGGCTGATGTCGAGGTTCTCCGCCACTCCCGGTCCGACCTGCCCGGTGTCTCCGTCTATGGCCTGCCTGCCCATGAGGATGATGTCGGCCCCACCGAGATGACGAACGGCGCACGCCAGGGCGAACGCCGTCGCAAGCGTGTCCGCGCCTGCGAAGGCCCGGTCGGACACCAGGTACGCGGTGTCCGCGCCAAGGCCGATCGCTTCCCGGAGCGCCTCTGACGCCTGGGGCGGGCCCATGGTGAGAGCGGTCAACGTTCCCCCGTGCTTTTCCTTCAGCCGCACGCCCTCTTCGATGGCATACACGTCGAAAGGGTTGATGATGGACTGGACCCCTTCACGCACGAGGGTGTTGGTATCCGGGTTGATCCGGACATTCGTCGTGTCGGGGACCTGCTTGATGCAGACGATGATCTTCACGGCGCGATCCTCAATTCTTGGCGCGGACACTTTCCTTGATGAGCCCAAGGGCGATGACTTCACGCTGGATCTGGTTGGTGCCCTCGTAGATCTGCGTGATCTTCGCGTCCCGCATCATCTTCTCCACGGGGTATTCCTTCATGTAGCCGTAGCCGCCGAGCACCTGGACCGCGTCCGTGGTCACTTTCATTGCGGTGTCGGAGGCGAACACCTTTGCCATCGCCGACATCCGTGACACGTCCTTCTCTCCCGCATCGATGCTGCGCGCGGCCGCATAGGTCAGCGCGCGCGCCGCCTCCACCTGGGTGGCCATGTCCGCGAGAATGAACTGTATTCCCTGGAACGAGGAGATGGGCTTGCCGAACTGCTTGCGTTCGCGCGAGTAGCGGATGGCGTGATCCATCGCGCCCTGCGCGATCCCCAGAGCCTGGGAGGCGACACCGGGACGCGATTGGTCGAGGGTCTTCATCGCCACGAGGAATCCCATCCCCTCCCTGGCGAGGAGGTTCGTCTTGGGAACCCGACAGTCCTGGAACACGAGCTCACGAGTGGCGGATGCGCGGATGCCCATCTTGTTCTCCTTCTTGCCGAAGGTGAAACCGGGGTGGCCCTTGTCGACGAGGATCGTGGAGGAGCCGCGCACGCCGCGGACGGGATCCGTCAACGCAACGACCGTGTAGATCGATGCCTCGCCGCCGTTGGTGATCCATTGCTTCGTACCGTTGATGACATAGCAGTCACCGTCGGGTTTCGCCGTGGTCTTGATGGCCGCCGCATCGCTTCCCGCCCCGGATTCGGTCAGTCCAAATGCCGCAAGGATCTCCCCCGCGGCGAGCCTCGGAAGGTACTTCTTTTTCTGTTCCTCGTTGCCAAAAAGGATGATCGGGATTGTCCCGAGTCCGGATGCCGCGTAGGCAAGGGCAATGCCGCTGCACGCCCGGGACAGCTCCTCCACGACGAGACACATCTCGAACATTCCGCCGCCCAGCCCCTCGTACTCGGTGGGGATGAAAACGCGGAACAGGTCGGACTGCGCGAGGGTCTTCACGACGTCCCAGGGGAATTCCCCCGATTCGTCCAGCTCTGCCGCGATGGGAGCGATCTTTTCGCGCGCAACCTGCGCGGCAAGATCCTTGATCATTTTCTGGTCATCGGTGAGGAAATAGTTCACCTTTGGCCCCTCCTTTCGACGGAATTCTTACTGATTCGGTATGATTTTATTCTGCCCCAACGGGGGATTCGAAGTCAAGAGGCCAGGATATCCTGCACCTTCCTTCCATAGACACGGTAGCGCTTGTAGAGCGGCCGCCCATGCGCTTCGCAAGCTGAGGCGTGTAGGGATTGTCGTCGGAAGTGAGGGAAAGATCGACCCATGTGTATCCTTTTGCCCGGGCCCGGTTTGCCAACTCGTCGATGAGAAGAAGGGCCGCCCCGCTTCCCCAGTATTCCGGAAGGATCAGGACGCTCTTCGCGGACAGGCAGCGCGGCTTGTACCGCATCCAGCGCAGGGCCCGCAGAATGTCCCAGGGACGCCGGAGACCGTCCAGGTGGATGAGCACCTCGTTCATGTTGGCTACGCCGGGAAACCACCCGATGGTTTTTCCTTCGATTTCGGCAAAGAGGATGAGATCGGGATCCGCGATGGACTTGAATGGCTCCAGGAGCCCGGCCACCGCCTCGCGCTCCCAGGGGCGGAAGTCCGGAAGGTGCGCCGTCGAGCGGTTCAACAATTCCTGGACCACCACCACCTCGTCCATCCAGCGGGACATGTCGGGCGTGCGGATCGTGATCCAGCCCTTCTGGCGAATGCGCTCGGCAAGGACGGCGGTTCGCTTGAGCCCCGGAGAGCTCTCGTCGAGGGATACCTCGTATGCGATGTTGTCGCCCCGCAAAGGGACGAATCCGAACCCCTCGAAAAACCCCTGGTAGTAAGGCGGCGTGTGACCGCAGAGGATCACCGGCGGCCGGTCCCGGCCGTCGATGAGCACGCCGTACGCATCCTCGTAGTCCAGGTTGAACGGGCCGCCAAGGGTGAGCAAGCCCCGGGCGCCGCCCCATTGGGCTGCCTGTCGGATGAGCGCCCGCGCGGCCAGCGGGTCGTTCACGCATTCGAAGAAACCGAACATCCACTCGCGTTTCCCCATGGCCGCGTTGTACGTCCGGTCCTCCGCGGCGCAGATCGTGCCCACCGGCCTCCCCTTCCTCCACGCGATGAAAAACTCCGCCTCTCCGCGCTGGAAGAAGGCGCCTTTGCGGACATCGATCGCCTTGCGTCTCTCGCGGAGCAGCGGCGGCACCCAGAGCGGATCATCCCTGTAGATCCTCCACGGAAACTCGAGAAAGATCCGGCGATCGCGGGCGTCCCGCACGGGGAGGACATGGAGAGAATCCGGCACAGGGGGCATGGTGCCTCAGATTGTACCGCGCCTGTCAATGCGGCTACACTGTTTTTCCAGGAGCACGCATGACACTCTCCGAAATCGACAGGTGGCTTGGCGATTACCTGGACCTCTCCGCCATGGCCGCCCTGGACTCCAGCCTGAACGGCCTGCAGGTTGCCAGCCGGGCTCCGGAAATCAGCAGGGTGGCTTTCGCGGTCGATGCCGCGCTGGAAAGCTTCCACCGCGCCGCGGATTGGGGCGCACAGCTTCTGGTCGTCCATCATGGGATCCTCTGGGACAAGCAGCAGCGGATCGCCGGCAATCTCTACGACCGGGTTCGCTTCCTGGTGGAGAGAGATCTCGCCCTCTACGCGGCGCACCTGCCCCTGGACGTGCATCCCGTCGTCGGCAACAATGCGGGACTTGCGCGGCAGCTCGGGCTTGTCGACCTGAAGCCCTTCGGAACGTACCGAGGTGCGGCACTCGGATGCAAGGGCGTTCTTCCGGAAGGCCTGCCCCTGGATGAAATCGTCTCACGGCTCACGGGCCGGCAGGGTGAGCCCCTCACAACCCTCCCGTTCGGCCCTCCCCTGGTGAAATCGATCGGCGTGATCTCGGGCGACGCGCCATGGGGCGCCGCACAGGCGGCTTCCGAGGGTCTGGACGCGTACGTGACGGGCGAGCCGGCGCACGAGATCTATCATCATTGCCTCGAGCAGCATATCCATGCTATCTTTGCTGGTCATTACCATTCTGAATCCTATGGTGTGCAATCACTCGCGGGCCTGCTCGCCCGGGAGACGGGCCTGGTAGTGGCGTATCTCGATATTCCCACGGGGTTGTGAATGATTCTGAACACAAAGAAGCGTGACATCAGGAGCCGGCTTGCGCCGCTTCTTCTCTCCGCCGGCGTGATCCTGGTCGACCAGATCGCCAAGATCGTCGTGATCAGCACCATCCCGAAGGGGAGAGCGGTGAGCGTCATCGGCGATTTCTTCCGGCTCATTCATGTCCAGAACCCCGCAATCGCCTTCAGCATCGGCCGCGGCATCCAGGCGGGAACGCGGCGGCCGCTGTTCATGCTCCTCCCCCTGATCGTGATCGCGGTGCTGTTCCTGTACTACATTTTCACCCGAGACCCGTTGACGAGCTTCCAGAAGTGGTGCTTCGGGGCCCTGGTCGGCGGCGGGCTGGGCAACTACGTGGACCGGATCTTCAGACCCGACGGTGTCGTGGATTTCCTCGATTTCCGGTTCTACGGTCTCCTCGGCATGGAACGCTGGCCCACCTTCAATCTCGCCGACGCGACTGTCGTGGTGGCCGGAATCCTCCTCTTCATCTCGTTCCTCCTCCCCTCTAAGAAGCCAGCAGGAGACGCTCCGTGAGCTCAAACTCCAAGCTGGTCCTCTTTTTCGTTCTCGCGACGGTTTTCAACATCCTGCTCATGGGCATACTCGTGATACTCTTCTGGGTGATTGCCTCGCTGGTGCCCGCCCCGAATCTCCGCCTCATCATCCTCTTCGTCGGTTTCATCGCCTCCATCGTGCTCACTTTCCTCGCATACGGACGCGTCATGAAATGGGTCACGGTGCGCTTCGCCTTGGAGAAAAACATTCCCCAGCTCTTCAAGAATCGCAGGAAATAACGGGACACAGGACGGGAGCATGGATTTCACGAAGGTTATCACGGGGCGGGAAAGCATCAGGAGCTACGATCCGACCAAACCGGTAGACAAGGCCGTACTGGAGAGGATCCTGGACGCGGGCCGCATCGCACCGTCGGCAGCCAACAGGCAGCCGTGGCGCTTCCTCCTGATTTCCTCCCGGGAAATGCTCGCGCAGGTGCGGCGGTCGTACCAGAAGCCGTGGTTCCAGGACGCGCCGCACGTGCTGGTCGTTGCCGGCCGCACGGGCGAGGCATGGGCCCGGCAGGACGGGTGGAACTCCATCGAGACTGACCTCACCATCGCCATGGACCACATGGTGCTGGCAGCCGAAAACGAGGGGGTCGCGACCTGCTGGATCTCGAATTTCGAAATGGCGGTTCTGCGGTCCGCCCTCAACCTCTCATCGGAAGACAGAGTCTACGCAATCACGCCGCTGGGCTACCCCCGCCCGGGATTCGCGAAGAAGGGACAGAGGCAGCGCAAGGCCCTCAGTGATGTCGTGAAATACCTGTAGGGATGTCGTTCTCACTCGCGCGGAGCACCGCGCTCAGTACCCGTCTGACTTCGCGATATTCAGGTCTTTCTTGTACAGGTCATTGTAGACGAACCCGCGATTGCGCAGGGAGTCCTTGATGTGCTGGGGGAAGGGCATCATGCGCCAGAAGATGCCGCGGATGTCCTTGTCCAGCTTCTGCATCCCCTGGCTTTCCTTGTTGATCCACAATGCGTAGTCACGGATGAAGTACTCCCGCACGTCGCCGCGCAGCTTGTGCTCGGTGAACCACTGGTAGTACTTGCCGGTGATCCCTTCTTCCATCCAGTAGTACTGGGCCTTTTCCTTGGCAACCTGCCAGCGAAGGTCGGCCATCGCCGTCATGACGGCCACGGGGAGACTCTTGGGGAACATGGGGATTGCCACGCGGCCGCGGCTGGTCGCCCTGTTGAACTTTTCAAACGGTTCCCAGCAGACGCCGGTGTCTCCGTAACTGGCCAGGAGAATGATATTCGGAACGATGCGCGTAATCTGGGTCTTGTACGTTCGCTGGAAGAGCCCGGGATCCAGAGCCTCCACCTGCGCCATTTCGCGGATCACGTTTTCCCTCGTGCCGATCTCACGGATGGCCGCTTTTACGAACTGGGTGAGAAAGATGGGGAAGTGGTTGCCCTGCCGTCCGACGCACATCTTGGCCATCTGCCGCAGGCTCATCCACTCCGCCACGAGCGATTTCTGGTCCACCACGCTGCCGACGCTGACGCCCTCCGACTTCCTGCCCAGCGATTCCAGCTCCCTGTCGATGTTGCCGAGGGAGGCGTAGGAAGCGGCGACCTGCGCGTCCAGGGTGGAGAGCTGGCGGAGCAGTTCCTGGATCTGATAGAGAGCCGCCTTCTGCCCCGCATTGAAGCAGGCCTTCAGGCCGCCGTAGTCCTCGTTCAACTCGTGCCGGATCAGGAGGTCCACCTGCCCCTTCAGCTGGGCCTCCCTCTCTTCCATCTGGGAAATCTTGGCCTTCAGGAGCGTGATCTCGCTGTCCCGCTGTCCTCTCTTCTTCTCCACCGCGTCCAGGATCTTCTGCCCGGTGTCCCTGTTCTTCGCCTTGACCTCGTCAGTCGTGGAAGGCCGCACCAGACCCTTGGAGATGCGTTCCAGCCACTCATCCACGTAATAGACCGGCTCGCCGGTCGTATTCTCGTAGATGATCCGGGACACCATGTCCTGGAGCTCGGGGGACAGGAAACCGGGGGAGAGGATGCCGAAGCGCAGCAGCAGTCTCTTCGGCATGATCAGGTCGCGGCCGGCCCGGTAGGCGACCCGGGAGCCGAGCTCCCAGAAGGCAGAGATGAGCTGGGCCCGGTATTTGGATTTCTCCTCGGGGTCTTCAGCCTTCATGTACTTGCCCAGGAGGTCGTGAAGGCGCGTGCCATCATCACCTTCCCCGGTGAGGACCTTCTTGTAATAGTCCTTGTCCTGGAAGAAGGGCTTGGGATCGTCCTGGATCTTGATGATCGTGGGGAAACGCAGCTTGGTCGTGTCGATGTCTTCGGCCGGTTTCAGCCGGGGCTTTTCTTCGGAGAACAGCGTGTGGAAATCGGGTTCACCGGCGGCGTCTCCGCCCGCGAACGGGGATTGCGGCGCAGGCTCGGGGACGGGCTCGGCCTCCTCTATATCGAGGAGCTCGGCAATATCAGGATCGAGTCCGTTCTGCGCTGGTGCTTGTTTTTCCTTGTCCATTGGATTTTACTGGAGGCGACGGGAATTGAACCCATTCAGCGCCCATTTCCTCTTGTAGCTGTTGCACGTCAATCTGTTCGTCATCGTGCATGGGACAAGGGATTAAGTCAAGACTTCCGTGCTCTTCTGTTCACTCTTGGAGAAGTGAGGGCCGCTCGCCGCAGCCGTCCCGGCGGTCGGGCGGTTTCATTCCCTTCACCTTCTACCGGTCCCGCCTCCGGCAGGACCTGCCCTCAACTGAACTTACGGGCGGACAATCCGGAAACCCAGGTAGCGGCCCCGGGTGGCGGGGGTGTAGTCGTAGCGATAGGCTACGCGGTTGTACTGCGCATCATCGATCCAGCTCCCGCCGCGATCCACGCGGGAGTCGCCCGAGGACGCGCCCCGCGGGTCATTCTGCCCGCTGCCCGAATTGTCTCCCCACCAGTCCCAGCACCACTGCCACACGTTCCCGCTCATGTCACAGAGCCCCAGCGCATTCGGCGCCTTCTGCCCCACCGGATGCGTCGTTGATCCCGAATTGCCAGAGTACCAAGCCACCTTGCTCAGGTCATCTGCGCCTGCGTACACGTGGTACTCGGATGCCCCCTGCTGCCCGCCGCGCGCCGCATATTCCCACTCCGCCTCAGTCGGCAGGCGGTAGCCGTTTGCCGACCAGTCCGCCGTCACATCGGTCCCATTGATGGTGTAGACCTGCGCAAGGCCATTGCGCTGGGAAAGCTTGTTGCAGAACTCAACTGCATCGTACCAGCTCACCTGCTCAACCGGTCGATTCGGATCGCCTTGGAAGTACGAGGGATTGCTTCCCATCACGCTCTGGTACAATCCTTGTGTCACGTCGAACTTCCCCATGTGAAAGCTCGACACTGTCACCTGGTGCTGGACCTCGTTGTCGTACCTCCCCCGCTCCGAGTTCGGAGAGCCCATCGTGAAGGTTCCGCCCTCCACAAACACCATATTCTCAGGCACTTTGGGCCGCTCGACGGAGGCACTGTAGGAGAACAAGACCGCTGTGACAGCGTTCTTTGTGACATCAGCCGTGAGAGTCTCTGACTTCCCGTCCGCGTAGCGCATCTCCAGGCTCGCCTGTCCCGCTTCGATATCGTTCAGTCGAGCGGAGGACCCGGGCATGAGCTGTCCCATAGCCGTGCCATTAAGATAAAGCGTTCCCCCGGTACGTACCTCAATCGTCACCGATCCGTACGCTTTCTCCACCGTGAGACTTGGCTTCTTTTCGGGCGTCACGGCTGGCGCAGGGGTGGAGCCCGATCCGGCCAAGTAGACACGGCGTGACAGGCTTGCATACATGGCTGGCTTTTGTTTCTCGCTCGTTTCTTTTCGAACCTGGGCATTCACATCAGTCAGAATGTCGATGAAGGACTCGCGGCGTTCGATGTTCTTGAGCAGGGCCGATGTGAATGTGCCGTTCCTGCCTCCCCCGTCCTCGGCCTTCTCGTTCTCGGCGGTCGCGTACACGATGATGCTTTCGGGCGGCTTCTGCGCGATCACCGCCAGTCCGCGCTCAATTCCCCGTGTCACGGCCTTGAAGGGATTGTCGCGACATGCATCGAGGATGATTATATTGGTTCCGGCGCCCGCTTCGTTCATGCGGGCGGTGATCCTGGAAAGAGACACGCATTCATCCGGCACATCGCCGGCCACCGATACTTCGGCGCTGACCGGCACGAGGTAGTTCTCGTTGTCAAGCTGTACGCCATGGCCCGAGTAGTAGAAAAGGGCCACCTCGGCTCCCTGGATGGCTTCGTTGAAGTCATCGATAACTGTCCGCATCGTCTTGCGGTCGGCGTCGGTCTTCGTCAACACGGTGAAGCCCAGACGTTGGAGCGCCGCGGTCATGTCCGCCGCGTCGTTCACCGGGTTGTTCAATGCCTGTATTTTCGCATACGCGCTGTTGCCGATCACCAGGGCGATGCGCTTGGCCTGGCCGAAAAGTGGTGCCGCGGCGAGAATTACAACAACGACAGACACCAACAGAGCGCGATATGGTTTGCTTTCCATGCACATCCGTATTCGCTCATTCACTTTGCGCCTCCCCGAAGAAGGCCCCCGTGAGACCCTTCTCGTTTACTTAGACGCTTCTTCGAGTTGCTTAAGGGCGTCGGTGCCTTTCAGCTTTGGGTTGTCCTGAGCGTAATCGAAAGCGGCCTTTCCCTCATTGCTTTTCGCTCTTGCGTTCGCGCCAGCATTCAGGAGCACAGTGATTACTCCAGGGTTCGTGTTGAACGCGGCACCATTCATCAGCGCAGTCAAGCCACCCATATCCTTTGCCTTGATGTCAGCGCCGGCTTCCAACAGCGTGGTGATCACCTCTGGGTTCTCGTTGTGTGCGGCTGCCCACGTCAGAGCGGTCGCCTCGCTATTGTCCCGAGCGTTGATATCCGCGCCGGCCTTCAAAAGCGTGGTGATCACTTCGGGATGCGGGTTGTACTGGGCGGCAAACATCAGCGTGGTCTCGCCGCCCTCATCCTTTGCCTTGAGGTCTGCGCCAGCCTTCAGAAGCGTGGCGATCACCTCAGGGTTCTGGTTCTGTTGGGCTGCGTACATCAGCGCGGTCATGCCGGAATTGTCCTGAGCCTTGAGGTCTACACCAGCCTTGAGGAGCATAGTAATCACCTCGGG
>JBEKTX010000110.1:0-11581 GCA_049515615.1 Spirochaetia bacterium | reverse complement strand
CGGGCGGTTCGATGGTTTCCGCGCGATGAGCGCAGCCTGACGCGCTTACATGACTTTGTACTTGATTCCCACCATCAGGGTGAGCCCCCAGATTCTGTCGTTGAAGTTGCCGACTATCGGGCCGTTCACCGTCGTGTCGCTGAGCCCCATGTCGAACTGAAGTGCAGGAGCGATGCTGAGGCTGCCGCCGAGGGCTATGTCCGTCCCGGCAGTAAAGTGCAGGCCGTACTCCATCTGAATTGTGTTGCTCGAGTCCAGCGTTGTCGTGTTGTTCGGGATCGCCGGGAGACTGTACGTATTGTTCGCTGAACCGCTGAGGAAATACCCGATGAACGCCCCGCCTCGTACCACGAGCCGAATCGAGGAACTGATCGGCATGCTTGCGACCAACGCGATGGGCACGTCGATGTAGTTGTAGGTCGCATCAGTGGTCTGATCCTCTCCCGGGAACTGAAAATTGCTCCACACGCTGTGGAAAGTCAGGTACGAGTACTCCGCGCCCACGGAAACACCGAGATTGATCGACCCGATGGTGAGCAGGTACAGGTCGACGCCCACTCCACCGCCTGCCGCAAAGCGGGCCGCACCCGTGATGCTGGGGTTGTCGGTCGCGCCAAGCCCAATCCCTGCCCCTGCCTTTGCCTCGACGTCTATCCCCAGGGCAGCGACAGTCATCGGCAGACCGATCGCCAGAAATCCCAAAAGGACAAGTACGAAAAGCCTGTTCCGCATTATCGACCCTCCCCAAAAGATATTGGCTATCTATGCATAGACTGTCTATGCATAGATAGCCAATAATAACACCGCAGGGTCAATACCTGTCAACTGGCATGATTTCCGCCTCCCGCAGAAGCTTGAAACGAGGTACACACCATGGTAGAGGCGTACATCTGCGTGCTCTCGGTCGGCGCGTTATATAACACATCTTTCTCCGCCTTTCATACCGCATTCATGGGATTCCAATGCCGGACACACTAACCTTGAATACATGCACGGAGGTTCGAACATGAAACGGATTGCCTTGACGGTTCTGCTGGTTGCCATGCCCCTCGCGCTCTTCGCGCAGGCCCAGCAGGCCCCGGAGAAAAAAATGCTGCAACAGCTCGGCTTGACGGACTCGCAGGTCAGCCAGGTCATTGACATCCAGTCAAAGACGCGGGAGGCGATGCGCCAGGATGCCGCCCAGGCACGAGTGCTGCGGGCGCAGATCGAGAAAGCCATGGTCGCGAACACGGTCGACATGCAGGCGGTCAACGGGTTGGTGGACCAGCTCTCCCAGACCCGCGCCTCCATGCAGAAGACCTTTCTCGCGGCGCGCGTCCAGCTGCAGCAGATCATGGGCCCGGACAAGCTGCAGATGTACATGAGGCACATCAGGCATCAGTTCGTCCGCGGGTTCCAGGGCAGGCGGTGGGGACCGAGACCCATGCCCGGGTCACAAGGCGGGGGCAACTGGATGTAGGACAGGGTCAAGACTCCGCCGCTGAAATCGGAAGCTGCTTTCTTCGCGGGGAAGGGCGATATACCTCCTTGTCGCCTTCCCCGCGCTTTTTCAACACACGCCTGCAAGCTGTTTCAATGGCATCCCCCGGCCAAGCTGGTCCTCATCCTCACGGGAATTGACATCGTTCTGGGCCGTTGGATAGCATTTCCTCATGCAAAATGTCATCTCGGTTCCAGCCCTGGCGGCTGCATGTCTGCTTGCGGTCCAGGCCGCGTTGGTACTCGTACGCACCCTCTCTTGCGTGAGGCGTTCAGTGCCCCTCCTCCTTGCAGGCTTTCTGATTCTGCTCTCGGTCCACGCGCTTCTCCCCCGGACTTCAGTTCTTCATGATCCGATCCTGCTCGCGCTGATCTGGGCTGGAGGCTCATTTCTCATCCGGGCATCGAACGGAAAGCAGTTCGGAATGTGGTCAGGCGCGGCCATCACTCTCGTCTGCGCGCTCCTGCTTGCCCGCGCGCTTGGTTACGCGGGCTCAGTTTCCTCTGCGGCGCTGCGCTCATTCGGGACGGCGCTCCTTGCCGCGGTTCCACTGGGAATCCTTTTCCGCTTCGGACGCAAGACGCGCTCACTCCCTGTGGTGGCCACATTCGTCGCAGTCTCTCTCTGGATTGGCCTGGCGGCGGTCGACGTGGTCGGATGCCGGGGACTCGCGACCCGGGGCCTGCTTGCCCGCGCGCCTGAGCTTCTCCTTGCCCTTTGCACAGGCTGGCTCGTCTTTCAGGAAGCATACCCCGAAAGAACAGCCTGGGGCGGAAGCCTGCCCGGGCTTACGGGGAGGGAAGGGATGATGCATTCCCTGCACGCGCGGCTGCTTGCCACCGAGAATGCCCTTGTCGGGCAGGAACGGATTACCGCTGCGGGATTCCTCGCCCTGGGCGCGGCTCACGAGTTCAAGAATACCCTGTCCCTGGTCAGGCTCGCCGCCGATCACGGGCTTGCACGGAAGGAGCCGGGGGAGAAGGACGCTAGCCTGCGTCTCATCGTGGATCAAACGAACACCGCGCGGGATTCAGCCATCGAAGTGCTCGAGAGGATTGCGGCAACGGGCGGGGAGGAGGCCTGCACCCTCGATGCCGCCCGGGATCTCACGGGGCCCCTTCGCCGGGCAGGAGCTGCCCTCCGAGCGGAGGGCATCATCCTCGAGATGGACCTCGGCGCCGAGGTGACCTTCCGTGCGCGCCGTCTCGATGTCGAGCAGATCATTCTGAATCTCATTCACAACGCTGCCGAGAGCTATCGCACAAGGCCGAGTGAAGAGAACCGAACGATCGAAATCCTCGGGAAAACCGAGGATGAGTGCGCGGTCATTGAGGTCCGTGATTCCGCCGGCGGGGTGGACGAGATCGTTCGACACAGGCTCTTTGCGCCTTCACTTTCTGGCTCACGTGGCAGCGGGCTGGGGCTGTACCTGTCCCGCAACCTTGCGCTCTCAAACGGGGGAAGCCTGGAGTACCAGCCGCTGGAGGGAGGGAGCGCCTTCATTCTGGCATTGCCCGCGGCTATCGAACCTGATGAGACCGGCCCGCGGCTGGCGCGGACATGAAAAAAGCGCCCCGGGTGGGGCGCTCTGGTTGTCGCAGATGACTTCGATCAGGGCAAGTACTGAACAACTGTAATGGAATGACCTGTGGAGTCAGCCGAGTTTGAATAGGGCATTGTGAAGTTGAAGCCAGTTCCAACGTAGGTTGTACCAGAAGAATCATAGATTATTGAAGCCGCTGCTCCCATTTGAACGCCAAACCGATTGAAGTACGCCGACGTAATCGAGAAATTGTCGTTCTTCAGCTTCGGGAAGTTCAGGTAGTAGTGGACGTAATAGCCGTCAAAATACTGCCAAGCGGAAGTTGCAATCATCTGCGAGAAGGCGGAGTTATCGGTGAGGACTACAGTCACCGTACCTCCAGAGTTGTAGTCGGGATGATCGAGGTAATAAACCCAGACATCGACCTTTATCTGGTTATTTTGGAAGATTGCATCCAATATCGCATCGCAACTTGAGAGCAGGAACAGAGCTCCCACCGCGAGAAGGACCAAGGGCAGTAGTTTTCGCGTCTTCATTTTCTGCCTCCCTTAGAAGTAGATGGCGAAATTCAGGGTGGGAACCATGCCCTGAGTCAGGTCGGACCAATTGCCGTGAGCGGCCTGATGCAAGGCTGCACTCAAGTCACTGGAGCTGGCAAATACCTGGGTTCCCGAGAGGTTGATCCCCCAGAAACCGAACTTCAGACCCGCGCCCAGCCTGGCATTCACGCCTAACCCTCCCCCGTAGGTCGCACCGCCCCTCAAGTAGAGCATGTTTGTGCCTATCTCCGCGTATAGGATGAACGGCCGCAGCACGATCTTCAGGCCGGCATCGAACAGGTTCAAGAAGCCGGGCACATAATAGCCATCGTGATAGATCCCCGTTGTCGCATCGACGTACGAAGTATTGTTGTACACCCAGTAGTC
Source organism: Spirochaetia bacterium (assembly GCA_049515615.1). GTDB lineage: Bacteria > Spirochaetota > Spirochaetia > SZUA-6 > Fen-1364 > Fen-1364. Next base: position 7,629 of record JBEKTX010000110.1, on the reverse strand, counting down.
AGGCATCGCATACGAATCCCATGACAGGTACAGTATCGTCCAGCTCCAGCCCACGTGGAAGTTCAGTATCGGGTCGACGTTGGTCGGATCCGGCGGATTTGCGACCGACCCCGGTGTCAAGCCAACGCCCAGCTCCAGCTCGGAAAAGGCCGCGGGGACTGCAAGCACCAGAAGCAGTATCGCTGCCAGAGGCAACAAAAGCTTCTTCATCTGATTCCCTCCTTACGATCCCCCATGCCGGGGAACGATCAGCTTGTCCCAAACATTATAACACGCTGCGGAGCCGTTTCCAACACCACGTCTTACGCTCCTGGGACGGCATCGGCATGATCTACCTTGATGGAAGGGTGTTCCGCTGTTAGTATGGGCGCGGATGGGCTTCACTGTTCTCGCAATCAACCCCGGTTCCACTTCGACCAAGTGCGCCATCTACAGGGACACGCAGGAGGCATGGAAAAAGGGGGTCTCGCACAAGCCCGAGGATCTTGCGCGGTTTCGAAGGCTCCAGGACCAGCTTGCATATCGAAACGCGGCCGTACGTGAAGGAGTGGCCGAGGCAGGCGTGCCCCTTTCTGAAATATCTGCCGTTGTGGGCAGGGGAGGGCTTCTCAAGCCCCTGCCGGGCGGGGTGTACGAGGTGAACGATCGGATGAAGGCCGATCTCATTGCCGAGAAGTACGGAAGACACGCTTCAAACCTCGGGGCGCTCATTGCCGATTCCCTGGCCTCGGAGCTGGGAATACCCGCTTTCATCGTGGATCCGGTGGTCGTCGACGAGCTTGCGGCGGTCTCCCGCTACTCGGGGATCCCCGAGATCCCGCGAAGGTCCATCTTCCACGCCCTGAACCAGAAAGCAATCGCGAAGAAGGCCGCGTGCAGCCTGGGCAGGCAGTATACGGAGTGCAGCCTGGTGGTCGCCCACATGGGCGGCGGCACCTCCATAGGGATCCACGTGAATGGCATGGTTGTCGATGTGAACAACGCGCTCGACGGGGAAGGGCCCTTTGCGATCGAGCGCGCCGGTACAGTGCCGGCGGGAGACTGGATGCGTTGGGTTCTCGCTCACCAGCACGATCCCCAGGCCCTGCAGCACATGCTCACGGGCAGAGGAGGGCTCGTGGCCTACCTCGGGACGAACGATTTTCCCGCGATCGAGCAATCGGCCGAAGGGGCCGGCGCACTGGACAGGGCTCTCTGCGACCAGCTCATCCATACGCTCTGCTACCAGATCGCGAAGTCGATTCTGGGGCTTGCGGCCTTCACGAACGGACGGCTGGACGGAGTGGTGCTCACCGGGGGGCTGGCGTTCTCCAAACGAGTGGTGAAGGAGATCAGCGAACGGGTGTCCTTCCTCGGGCCCGTGCTCGTCTACCCCGGTGAGAACGAGCTGGAAGCACTCGCACTGGGGGCGCGCGAAGCGCTCCTCGGACAGACCCCCGTACGCGTCTACGAAGGATGAAGGGAGTGGCATGAGCAGAACGGGGAAACGGGCCCGCCGCATCAAGGTGGTTGACGGGCGATTTCAGTACCGATTGATCGCCCTGTCGCTCTCCATGATCCTGCTGGGCCTTCTTCTCTTTGCCGGCCTTGCGGCGCTCTCCTACGCCATTGCCAGAGCGGCCGGAAAGGCACTCGATCCGCGGATCCTCCTCGTGATTCTCCCGCCCCTGCTCTTGAACGACCTGGCGATCATGGTCGTGGTCATTGTGGTTGGAATCCGCATGTCCCACCGGATTGCGGGGCCGGTGTACAGGATCGCCGAGGACATCGATCGGGTTCTGGCGGGCGAGCGGGGGGTACGGGTGACCCTTCGCCAGAAGGATGCGCTCGCAGATCTGGCGGAAAAGGTCAACCAACTCATTGAGCACATCGACAAAGCGCGCGCGGGCTGACGCGCCCGTTCTTCCCTACAACCGCAAGTACCTCGGATCCAAGCGCCAGCTCCGGGACTGGCTGTCGGAAAGCATGTGCGCGATTGCCGGCACGCCCGGCTCCTTCATCGATGGCTTCTTTGGCACCGGCTCTGTGAGCCTGGCAATGGCGCACCGCGGCGCAGGAAGGATCGCCGCCGTGGATACCCTGCGGTCAAACTGCGTCATCCTGCGCGGCTTCACCACGCCAAGCCCCCGGGCAGCCGAGCTGATCGACCACGCGAATGCCTCGTTGCCTCTGAAAGGATACGTCGACGAGAACTACTCCGGGACTTATTTTACGAGCGAAAACTGCCGGAAGATGGACGGGATCCGCGAAGAGATCGCGCGGATGCTTCGCGCCGGGGAGATCTCGGGAAGCGAGCACGACGTTCTCCTGGCAAGCTTCCTCCTGGCCGCCGACCGTGTGGCGAACACGATCGGCCAGTACGACGCGTTTCTCAAGCACATCGGGGACCGCAGCCGAATAGGCGGCCGGCATATCCTCGATGAAAGAGTCCGCACGCCGTTTGTCCTCCAGCCCCTTGATGTCATCGCCAATGCCGCGTTTGACGTGAGAGAAGGAGACATGGTCTCCCTTGCCTCGGAGATAGAAGCGGACGTCGCATATTTTGATCCTCCCTACAACCACCGCCAGTACTGTGACAACTACCACGTGCTGGAAAATCTCGCCCGGTGGGAGAAGCCGCCTCTCTTCGGCAAGACGCGCAAGTTCGATCGAACGGGCCTGAAGAGCCCCTTTTCGCAGAGACAGAACGCCGCGGCGGCCCTCCGCCTGCTCATGAAGCGTGTGCGCGCCCGGCACGTGTTTCTTTCCTACAGCTCGGAGGGAATCCTCACGCCGAATGAGATCATGGCGATCCTGTCCGCGCGCGGAAGGACGCGTGAGATGGAGATCCCTTACCCGGTGTTCGGCAATGGCGCGGGCGTCTCTCTCCGCCGAAGCGTCACCGAGTACCTCTTCCATTGCAGGCCCGATGCGTAGGCCGAAAAGAGAGATCCTGGAATCCGACGGAAGCTCACGCGGGTTCTACTCCGAAGACAACCGGGTCAACGATCTCACGGGACGGGAATGGGTCTTCTGGACCCGGTCGGTGATCACGAAGCCCTATCCGCCCAACATGCATCACGCCCTGAGAAACCAGCACGGAGGCCAGAAGCCGCCCGATCTCTGCGCCGACCTTCTGCGCGTCTTCACGAAAGAAGGCCAGGTCGTCCTGGATCCTTTCATGGGAGTGGGGGGCACGCTGCTGGGCGCTTCTCTCTGCGGCCGGCGCGCAGTCGGGATCGATGTGAATCCGAAATGGATTGGAATCTACAGGGAGGTATGCGCGAGGGAGGGCCTGCCCGAACAGGAAGCGATCCTTGCGGACTCCCGCGACGCCCTGCCGGCGCTGCAGGACAGGGCTTTCGATTGCGTCCTCACTGACGTCCCCTACTGGAAAATGGACAAAGCCTCCCGCTCGCGCGGAACGTTCAAGAGGGCAGGCGGGGAAGCGAAGCCCGCGCGGGCGAGCAAGCTCTCCGCTTTCACCTCCGAGGAGTATGCATCAAAGGGGGAGTGGCTCGAGCAGATGCGGGGGATCTTTCGGCAGGCAGCGGCGCTGCTGCGGCCGGCCGGCTATCTACTCTCCTTCATCGGCGACATGTACCGTGACAACGAGTATCACTGCCTCTCCGCCGAGCTTGCCGCGGTGCTTCGCCTCATCCCGGGGCTGGTCTGGAAGGCGGACCTCGTCTGGTACGACGTTTCCAAGAAACTGCACCTGTACGGCTACCAGTATTCGTACATCCCTTCATTGATCCATCAGAATGTCCTGGTGTTTCGCAAGGAAACCGCGGGTTGAATTTTATGCGCGGCGCTGTCGATGTGGAAACTGATGCGCACACTCCCACTCTCGCTGCTCGCGGCGCTGTTCATGGTCTTTCTCGCCCTGCCGAATGTTTCTGCTGATCCGCTTGTCCCCGCGGGTCCGCCCATCCCGCCACAGGGGCCGCCGAACGGGGTCGTGGAGGACAACTCAGGAAGCGGCGTCGTCGACTACCGTGTCTTTTACGACCGTCAGGGGAAAGTCGAGCACGAAGAGCTTGCTTCCAGGCATGACGGCAGGATAGACACGTTCTACTACTACAAGGATGGGGTGCTGTCGAGGGTGGAGATCGATTCGAAGGGCAATGGCAGGATCGACACCTGGGTCTATCTCACGAACGACGGCAAATACGTGCAGCGCTACGAGCGTGACACGACGGGGAGCGGCACGCCAGACGTGGTGCGCACTTTCGGCGTAAACTGAGGCATGGCGGAGCATGTCTACGGATTCCATTCCATCGAGGAGGCTCTTCGGAAGGGCGCGGGCACAGGCACTCTCCTGATCTCGCGCCAGAGCGCCCGGATCTCACAGGTCCGGCAGCTCGCGGAGCGCAAGGGTGTGCCGGTGTCCGAAGTCGAGGATGCCGAGCTCACCCGGCTGTGCGGCTCCGAGGCGCACCGGGGCGTGCTCCTGGCGATGGAACGGCCCTCCTCCTCACAGCGTTCGAGCCTCAAGCATCACATGAAGGACCTGGAAGGGGAGAAAAGCCTTGTCCTGGTCCTGGATGGCATAACCGATCCCCAGAACCTGGGGGCGATACTCCGGTCCGCGGACCAGTTCGGGGTCCAGCTCGTCATCATCCCTTCCCGCAGGTCGGCACAGGAAAACCAGACTGTGAGCAAAGTGTCTTCCGGCGCAAGCGAGTATGTCCCGCTCGCCGTGGTGCCGAATGTCGCCTCGGCGCTCGAAATACTGAAGGAAAACGGGTTCTGGATTTTCGGCGCGGATGCGGAGGGAAAGTCCACGGACAGCCTCGACCTCAAGGGCAAGGTGTGCATTGTCCTGGGAAGCGAGGGTTCGGGAATGCACAGGCTCGTCAGGGAGAAGTGCGATTTCCTGGTGAGCATCCCCGCATCCGGGCACGTCGATTCATTCAACGTGTCAGTCGCCGCCGGAATCCTCATGTTCGAGGCGCGCCGTCAGCAGGGTTTCCCCCACCTGGGCAGGAACTGACGGAAGCGGTACGGGCCTGGCAGGCTGTGCGTGCGCGGTCCGCAAGGCTCAGGCAGAGGGCATCTTCAGGATCCGTTCCGCCAGGAGCACGGCGTTCAGTACTCCCTGCGTGCCGATGCCCATTGTGGCCACCGGCACGCCGCGGGGAAGCTGCAGGATGGACAGCAGGGCGTCGATCCCCGAGAGAGACCCCGATGCCAGCGGCACGCCGATCACGGGAAGCTTCACGAGGGATGCAACCACCCCGGGGAGCGCGGCGGAGAGGCCGGCCGCGGCTATCACGATCCTGTAGCCGGACTGCTCCTGTTTCAGGAAGCTCATAAGCTGCTCGAGGTTCCTGTGCGCGGACATCACCTTGAGCTCGAAGCTCATGCCCTTCTCCGAAAGAAGCTGAAGCCCCGGCTCGATCGCCTCCGTGTCGGATTCGGACCCGATGATGAAAAGAACATCTATCATTACATGAACTTCCTTCCGATGTCACGCCGAAACCAGGCGCCGTCAAAGCGTACGGCCTCCGCGGCGGCATACGCCCGGGTTGCCGCTTCTGAAAGGCCCCGGCCCATGCCGACGGCCGTGAAACATCTGCCGCCGCCTGTGCGCACGCCGCCTCCCGCGTCGCGCACCGTCGAGGCGTGGAATATCACCGACTCTGAATCCGGCAGAGCAGGGATCGGCGCGACGAGGGCGCCTTTTTCGGCGGTCTCGGGGTAGCCGCGGCTGGCGATCACCACTCCGAGCGCGGCGCCCGGCTCTGGGAGTGCAGCCGCGACCCCCGCAAGCCTCCCTGCTGTCATCGCCTCGCACAGCTCGCCAAGATCGGTGCCCAGCATCGGCAGGAGCACCTGCGCTTCAGGGTCGCCGAAGCGCACGTTGAACTCCAGAACCCGAGGACCCTCGGTGGTGACCATGAGCCCGAAATACAGGACGCCCGCGTATGAGAGCCCTTCCCGACGCAGCGCGGCGTACGTGGGGGCGACAATGCGCGTTCTGATGCGCCGCATGAGCTCGTCGTCCACCCAGGGAACGGGACAAATCGAGCCCATTCCGCCGGTGTTCGGTCCCGTGTCTCCCTCACCTGCCTTCTTGAAATCGGCGCACGGGGGAAGCACGACAAAGTCCTTGCCGTCGCTCAGGCCGAAGATGGAAACTTCCCATCCCTCCAGGAACTCCTCAACAAGGAGCGTATCTCCTCGAAGGACGGAAGCTCCGAAGACGAGAAGCTCGGCCGTGTCGGATGATTCCAGGACGCCTTTTCCTGCGGCGAGGCCGCTCTTTTTCACGACGAGCCTGCGCCCGGCCTGACCATGGATGTACCGCTCGAAAGGAGCGGTCTCCGAGAATTCCTTCGCTCCCGCGGTCGGCAGGTCGTTCCGGACGAGGAACGCCTTGGAGAACGCCTTGCTGGATTCAAGCTGCGCGGACAGCCTTCCCGGACCGATCGCGGCGATCTTGTGCGAATGAAGAAAGTCCACGACCCCGCCCGCAAGCGGCGTCTCGGGGCCCACGAGCACGCAATCGATCCGGTTCTTCCGACAGGCGGCTTCGATCGTCTCGAAGGAATCCAGGCTCACGTCCGGGAGATTTGTTGCCACCAGGCAGGTTCCCGCATTGCCCGGACCGACGAACACGCGATCGACGCACCTGCTCGCGGCGAGCCTCCACGCGAGGGCGTGCTCCCTGCCTCCGGAGCCGAGCACCAGCGCGTTCACGGGGCCGCTCCATCGATTGCGTCCAGCATCTGGAGGATCACACGCGGGAACCACTGGTGTTCCAGCGCGTGAATCCGCCTTTCGACCTCCACGATCGTTTCGGAGATGTCCCGCGTAAAGGACTTCTGCAGAAGGATCGGCCCGGTGTCCGCGCCCCCGTCCACGCGGATCACGGAGATTCCCAGCTCGGAGTCCCCGGACTCGAAGCTCTCCTCGATTGCATGGGTGCCGGGATACTTCGGGAGAAGGCTCGGGTGAAGGTTGATGACCGGTCCCTTGAACGCCTCCAGGAAATACGGGGTGAGGAGCTTCATGAAGCCGGCAAGAGCCACGAGATCGACGCCCCGCCTCTCCAGGTGCCTGACCATCTTCTTTTCAACGGCCTCCCGTGACAGCCCCTTGTAGCTCATGAGAACAGCGGGCACGCCGAGCTCCCTGGCCCGATCCAGGACCTTTGCACCGGCCACGTCGCAGAGGAGGGACTCTATTGCATGCCGGTGCGCCGCCTTCACGGCCGCGGTGATGGCAACGAAGTTGCTCCCCGTCCCCGATGCGAAGACCGCCAGCCGAGCCATCAGGCCAGGACCCCGATATCCAGGAGCGCGAAGCCATTTGCGGCGGCGAGCCCTCGGAGGGACGCCCGATCCGCCGGGTGCGCGATCACCGCAATTCCGATGCCCAGGTTGAAGACCGCGCGCATCTCTTCATCGGAAATGCCGCCTGCCGACTGGATCTTCGGGAAGATGGGCGGCACGGGCCAGTCGAAGGAGAGCTCCGGGCGCAGAGGATCCGGTATCACGCGCTGGAGATTACCGCACAGGCCCCCCCCGGTGACGTGGGCGGCGGCCAGCACCCTCCCGGATCCGGTGAGCGTCCTCATTTCCGCCGCGTAGATCCGGGTCGGGATGAGCATCTCATTCCAGGCCTCGGCATCCGTCTCCGGGA
>JBEKTX010000109.1:0-11602 GCA_049515615.1 Spirochaetia bacterium | reverse complement strand
CGGGATTCCCTTGCTCCCGAGTTTCGCGTGCTCCTGGATGAAGACGACCAGAACACGCCCGGCTGGAAGTTCTCAGAGTACGAAGTGCAGGGGATTCCGGTGCGCCTGGAAGTCGGCCCGCGCGACATGGAGAAGGGCCAGGTCGTGGCCGTGCGGCGTGACTCGGGAGAGAAGGCCTTTGTTCCCGTTGCGGAGGCGGGCACGATGCTGCGCACCCTATTGTTGGACATCCAGCGCTCGCTGTACGAGCGCGCGCTGAAGTTCAGGACGGACAACACCTTCCGCGCTCACGACTACGCGGAGCTGGGAAAGTTTCTCGATGATCCGGGCGGCTTCGTGGAGGCGGGCTGGTGCGGTGATGCCGCGTGCGAGGCCCGGGTGAAGGAGGAAACCAAGGCCACGATCCGGCTGCTCCCACTCGACAGGATGGACACGGGAGGTGCTCCGTGCGTGGTCTGCGGAAAGAGCGCTCGGGATATCGCGGTTTTCGGCCGGGCGTACTGATCCTGGGGCTTCTGGCGGCCCTCTCCGGGTGCTCGGGCCGTGGGCCGGGCCCCGCCGCGGGCCCCGCGGCAAACCCGGCTGCGGTTCGCGATGCCTCCTGGCTGCAGCTTCAATCGGGAGCGTTCCAGCCCGTGGCGGACCCTGGCGCGGCGGCGCCCGTGGCACGACGGCCCTGGACGGTCCAATCCCGAGTGGCCGACATGGCCTTCCTGGACGGCACGCTGTACTGCGGGGTGAACGGGTCCGGACTGGCGGCCATAGGACGGGATTCGGCGGGGAAGATCGCGTTCGAATATCATTCCGATGCTCTCATCTTCGGGCACCGCACGATCACCACGCTGATCCCGCGCCAGGGATCGATTGCCATCCACCTCTACTTCAACGCCCTGCTCAACGATGCGCGGCCGCAGGACCTTTCGATAAGCGGGATCAGCCTCGTGTCTTTCATGCCTCAAAAGTCCGATTATTCATTTCTCATCCCGCCTTTCCAGAGGGCGAACCCTGACTGGGAAGCCGTAGGCTTCGCGACAGAGTCGGAAAACAGCTTCGATTTCGAATGGAAATACACCGACGCTTCGGAAACAAGATTCCGGTACACCCGGTATCACGCGGACACGAAGGCCGAGGAGCCGGCCGACCGGGACGCGTATCTTGCGGCCCTCGGCGTGCCCGCCATCGAGGGTCCGGCCGTGCCCTCGACCCTTGTCTCCTTCTTCGCCTCCTGCCGTGGGGAAATGCCGCCGCTCCCGCCGGGGGCATCCCTTCAGTTCTCTCTCCGCTCGCGAGAAAGCCCGGTCACGCGCAACTACCGCTCACGGAAGGAAAGCGAGACGGCGGTCGCCGTCCCTATGTTCGAAGAGGACGGAAAGCTGTTCGCTCTGCTGCCGGACGGCCGCATCTTGAGCGCGGAATCCGGCAGCGCCCCGCGGGGGATTGCGCTTCCCCGTCTGCCGCAGGGCTTTCACTACACCGATCTCGTGAAGTGGGGGAGGTCCCTCGTGATTCCCTGGGAGGAAATTGACTTCACCGACGTCGGAAGGGCGGGGATCCTGGTCTACCCGCTCCCCTGATTCAGGAACAAGCCGAGGTTGAAGGCGATCGGCTCCTCGGAGACGAATCCCTCCGCGCATTCCACGCCAAGCTGATTGCCGTAGGCTTCACGGAAGCGCCGGAGGTTCTGAAGGACTTTGCCGTCGCGCAGGCTGAGCTGGGAGGTGTGGCAGCTGGCAATGGACTGCCATTCATCCATGTATTTCGAGACATCGTTCAGCAGGCTCAGCGTTCGCCCTCTGGGAACCATGTAGTACAGCAGGTGTTCGGCGTTCCACGGCTCGCCCTTGGCCTCCTTCAGCCCGGCGAACCGTGCGTAGCGGAGCGCCGTTCGGACGATGGTCCCGGTCGCCGTGTGGTCGGGATGCGCCGCCCCGTCCTTGTGGAAGCTGGGATTGGTATGATAGGGGGCAAAGACGATCTTCGGGCGAAACTTCCGCACAACCTCCGCGAGTCGCACCCGCGCGTCGAAGGTGTCGAAAACCTGGCAGTCGCGGTATGAAAGGATCTCAAGCTCGCTGCCCAGCATCTCCGCGGCGGCCTTCATTTCGCGCTCGCGCTGTTCTGGTGTCCCGAATGTGCCGGATTCTCCGCGCGTGAGCACGCACAGGGCCACCGTCGCCCCCGAGCGCACGAACTTCACCATGCTCGCGCCCATTCCGAACTCGGCGTCGTCGGGATGCGCTCCGAAAACAAGTATGTCCGCCATCAGGACCAAGATACGGGGCCGACTACGGCTGGTCAAGGAATGGCCGCGCCGCGGGTGTGCGAGGGGATGCGAGGGGGCGCGCACTTGACAGCACGGAGAAACCCGGAGGATTCTGGCCCCACGACCATGGACGTTTCTCTGCTTCCCATTCTCATGGAGAACAAGCTCCTCCAGGGCCTGACAGAATTGCAGCTCCGGCGCGTGCTCGCCCTGCTGAAGAGCGAGGAGTTCGCCGCCGGGACGTCCATCATCCGCCAGGCTGAGCCGCCGCAGCGCGTGTACCTCCTCGTTGAGGGACGGGTGCAGGTCCGCCGCAGCGTGCCGGGCGAAACGCCGGAGGACATCCTGGAGCTCGGGCCGGGCAGCTTTTTCGGGGAAATGGCCGTCATCATCGACGCCACCCGGCATTCGGCAAGCGTCGTCGCCCTGAGCCCGGTGAAGGTCCTCTCCCTCGCGGCCCGCGATTTCACGCTCCTGCTGAACGAGTACCCCGAGACGATCCGCAATATTCTCTCGGGGACGGTCCTCCAGCTCCAGGGCCTGAACAAGCGCTGGATGGAAACCCTCCGCGTGGAGAAGAAGCTGCTTGCGTGGAAGGTTCGCGAGCACACACGCGAGCTGGAGGAGATGAACGCGAGGGTGCGACGGGAGCTGGCGCTCGCGCAGACGATCCAGCGCAACCTCCTGCCCGAGAAGAGGAAGACATACCCGGGCATAACGATCAGCACGGACTACATACCCTGCGACGAGCTCGGCGGGGACATCACCGGAGTTTTCCAGATCGACGAGATGCGCCTGGGCGTCTACGGGGGAGACGTCTGTGGTCACGGTATCTACGCGGCCATGGTGATGAGCTACGTAAAAAAGCTCATCGAGACGGAAGTGAAGCGCATCTTCCTGAACCGCCAGTACATTGTAAAGCCCCCCGGGGCCGTGCTCACCGCAATCAACCAGAGCTTCATCTCCGAGATCAACCAGGGCGATCCGGAGATATACCTCACCCTCTTCCTCGGGGTCCTCGACATGGAGAAGCTCACCTTCGAGTTCTCTTCCGCGGGCGTGCACGTGCCTCCCATTGTCCTCTCGGGCGGCACACCCTCTGCGCTCTTCACGCAGTCGGACTTCCCCATCGGCCACGTGGCCAATCACGAGTATGTGACCTCCCACCACAAATTCGGCTCCGGCGACGCCTTTCTCTTCGTCAGCGACGGGGTGATCGAGGTGCGCAACGGGCAGAGGAGCTTTGGTATCGAGCGGCTCATGGAGGAAGCTGCGCGAATCCAGAAGGTCACCGGGAGCGTGGACGCGGATGCACTGGTCAGCAAGGTCCGGGAGTTCCTCGGAGGGCAGCCGCCCCAGGACGACATGTGCCTTCTTTCCATCGTGTTTGGCCGGCCGGAAGACCGTCCGCGGTGACCGAGGCCCCTTGCCTCCGCGTGGAGATCTTCACCCGCCGGCGCTATCGAGACGGGAGAGCGGAGAGGATTCTCGGGTCGCTCCGCAGGGCGCTCTCTGCAGAGATACGCGGCTGCGCAATCGTCGACATCTGCCTGATCGCGGGGATTTCTTCTCTTACTCCCGAGATCGCCTCAGAGGTGTTTTGTGATGCCGTGGCGCAGGAGATGCTGTGGGACGCCCCTGCCGCTGACCGGGCATTCGCGGGCGAATGGGATTATCTGGTCGAGGTGACCGCTCGTCCCGGAGTGACGGATCCCGTCGCGCTCACGGCCCGGGACGCCCTCGGGGTGTGTCTTCCCGGAGGCGTGCCCCACGACGCTCTCATCCAGACTGCGGTACAATACCTGGTGGCCATGGCCCCCGGCGGTGCCATGGACGCGGACGAGCTTGCGCGCTTCTTCTACAACCCCCTGGTCCAGTCCGCGGTCTGTATCACCCGGGCGCAATGGGCCGCGGGCGCCAGGCCGCCCTCCCGCTATCCCCACGCCGTCTCGGCGAGCCCGGAGGCCGTTGCCGTCATCGACATTGCGGGGCTCTCTGATCCGCAGCTCATCGAGTGCTCCCGCGGCAGACTCCTCGCGCTCTCGCTGGACGAAATGAAGGCGGTGCAGAGATATTTTGGCGATGAGAGGATGATCGGCTCACGCGCGGCACGCGGGCTTCCGCCCGGGGCAACGGATGTGGAGCTGGAGATGATCGCCCAGACCTGGTCGGAGCACTGCAAGCACAAGATCTTCAACGCAACCATCCACTATACCGAGGATGGGCAGGAGGAGCGGATCGATTCCCTCTTCCGAACGTACATCCGCGCGACAACGGAGGCGGTGGCGATAAAGCGCGGCTTCCTTCGATCGGTGTTTCACGACAATTCGGGGGTGATTGCGTTCGACCGGGAAACCCTGGTCTGTTTCAAGGCGGAGACGCACAACTCCCCTTCGGCCCTGGACCCCTATGGAGGCGCGATTACCGGCATTGTCGGCGTGAACCGCGACATCATGGGTACGGGCATGGGGGCGCGCCCGATATTCAACACGAACTACCTCTGCTTCGCGTCCCCGGACACACCCGGCTCCGAGGTTCCTCCGGGCCTCCTGCACCCGCGGAGAGTCCTGGAGGGTGTGCATCGCGGGATCGTCGATGGCGGCAACCAGTCCGGCATCCCTGTCGTGGCCGGCGGCTTCCTGTTCGACGAGAGTTATCTCGGGAAGCCCCTGGTGTTCTGCGGGACGGGGGGCGTGCTTCCGGCGAGGATCAATGGCCGCGACGCCTGCCGCAAGGAAGTGCGCCCGGGAGATCTCGCCGTCATGACGGGAGGGAGAATCGGGAAGGATGGAATTCACGGCGCGACCTTTTCCTCCGAGGCGCTGAGTGAATCCTCGCCGACCTCCGCGGTCCAGATCGGGGACCCGATCACGCAGAAGAAGATGCTGGACATGCTGCTGGAAGCGCGCGACAGGGGTCTGTACCGGGGCATCACCGACAACGGGGCCGGGGGCCTTTCCTCGTCACTCGGCGAGATGGCGGGATTGAGCGGGGGTGTTTCCATCGACCTCGACAAGTGCCCCCTGAAGTACCAGGGCCTTGCGGCATGGGAAATCCTCGTGAGCGAGTCCCAGGAGCGCATGAGCCTGGCCGTCCCTCCGGAGAGCATCGATGCATTTCTCCGGCTGGCACGTTTGAGGGACGTGGAAGCGGCGGTTGTCGGGGAGTTTACCGACACCGGGCGCGCAGAGATTTTTGCTCACGGGAAGCTGGCCGGGATGCTCGGCCTCGAGTTCCTCCACGGGGGCCTCCCCGTCATGGATCTCCGCGCCGAATGGCCCCTCCCGGAGGCGGCCCCGGCCGACGCGCTTGATGTGGGCGAGCTTCACCGCGTCATGCTGGACCTGATCGCTGATCAGAACGTCTGTTCGAGAGAGGAATGGGTCCGGTGTTACGACCACGAGGTGCAGGCCCGCTCCGTTGTAAAGCCTTTCGTCGGCCGGCGCCGCGATGGGCCGTCGGACGGGGCAGTGCTGCGCGTGCGCCACGATTCCACGCGGGGTATCACCGTCACGCATGGGATCTGCCCTCGCTATGGCGATCATGATGCGTACCACATGGCGCAATGCGCCGTTGATGAGGCAGTCCGGGCTCACGTGTCCCTCGGTGGAGATCCCGAGCAGATGGCGGCGCTGGACAACTTCTGCTGGCCCGATCCCGTGGAGGGACCCGCGAACCCGGACGGCGCGTTCAAGCTGGCCCAGCTCGTTCGAGCCTGCCGTGGCCTTGCGGACGCCTGCCGCGCCTACCAGCTTCCCCTCATTTCGGGGAAGGATTCCATGAAGAACGATGCGCGGGTTGGCGGGATAAAAATCTCCATCCGTCCGACGCTTCTCGTGTCCCTGATGGGGATCATCACCGATGTGCGCCGGGCCCAGACGACCGACTTCAAGGAACCGGGGGACCTCATCTACGTCGTCGGAGAGACCCGGGGAGAGCTGGGCGGCACGTGCCTCGAGCGACTGTTGAAGAAGCGCCTCGGTCCCTGTCCCTCGGTGCGGCTGCCTGAGGCATGGGGCGTGTACCGCAAGCTGCATGGCGCGCTGCGCCGGGGCCTCGTGCGCTCCTGCCATGACCTCTCCGATGCCGGGCTTTGGGCGGCCCTCGCGGAAAGCTGTCTTGGCGGAGATCGGGGCGCACGCATTTCTTTGGACCCGGTACCCGCTTCCGGAATGTCAGGGAGGGACGCCGCCCGCCTCCTGTTCTGCGAGACTCCGTCCCGTTTTCTCGTCAGCGTGGCCCCGGGATTCCGAACCCGCTGGGAACGTTCGATGGCGGGTGCCGCCTTCGGGTTGCTCGGCGAGGTGGATGCTGAGCAGGACATCAGGATCGAGGCCTCGGGAACCGTCTGTGCCCTGGTGTCTCTCGAAGAGGTCCGCGCCGCATGGTCCGGTCAACGGGGGGGCGCCTCGTGAGCCGGCTTTTGAGCCGGCCCGTGAGCCGGCCGCGCGTGTGCGTCATAACGGGATTCGGAATCAACGCCGACGAGGAGCTCGCACAGGCTTTCGAGATGGCCGGTGGAGATGCGCGGCGGGTGCACGTGACCGATCTGATCGCACAGCCGGATCTCCTGTCAGGGTTCCGAATCCTCGCTTTTCCCGGCGGATTTTCATTCGGTGACCACCTGGGATCCGGCAAGGTGTTCGCCACTCTTGTTCGCCGGAACCTGGGTGCCGGGATGGCCGGGTTCGTTGCGGGAGGCGGATTGGTGGTCGGGATCTGCAATGGGTTCCAGGTCCTGGTGAAAATGGGGATCCTGCCGAACCTCTCCGGCACAATGGGCCAGGAAGTGTCCCTCATCCACAACGATTCGGGCAAATTCGAGGACCGGTGGGTCAGGGTCAGGTTCGGACTGGAATCGCCCTGTGTGTGGACCCGAGGACTTTCCCAGATGGACCTGCCGGTCCGTCACGGCGAAGGCAGGTTCGTCGCGAGGTCTCCCGAGCTTCTCGCGGAGCTTGATGCCCGCGGGCTTGTCGCCCTCCGCTATGCATCCCGTTCCGGAGGGGAGCCGAAATACCCGGAAGACCCTAATGGCTCGGATGGGCACGTCGCCGGGATATGCGATCCGACAGGGAGGGTGTTCGGGCTCATGCCGCATCCCGAAGCCTTCATCCATGCGGAGAACCACCCCGAATGGACTGCCCTCTCCCTCACCGAGGGGGAGGGCCTGAGGATATTGGCCAACGGGGTCAGGGCCGCGTTGCAGGGGTGAATGCGCCGCTGGCGCGTCGCAGGGGTGAATGCGCCGCTTCCCTCGTCTTGACATGAGGGGGGACGCTCCCTATTATACTCCGCGTTCGCGGGGGCGTAGCTCAGTTGGCTAGAGCGCTTGAATGGCATTCAAGAGGTCGTGGGTTCAATTCCCGTCGCCTCCATTCAGAAACAGCCTGTTTCATGCGGAAATCGTGAAGCCCAAAGGCTGATGTAATCAAAATGTGAGCAGTTGCGTGTCCGGTATGTTCTGTTCAAACGCGGGGCCACACGGGGTGGTTCGGTCTGGAACTAACGCACCTACGACCCCTACCGAAGGCGCACCATTTCTCGTAGCACCCATCTGACAAACAAGACACTCGCTGAGCGGTACTGCAATGGGCTGCTGAGAGTCGGTACGCTTGTTCCTGCCAAAGCAAGACTCTTCACGGACTTCTCGAAGGACTGGTGGGTATGGGACCGTTGCCCGTACATCCGGGGGAAGCTGAAGCGGAGCCGTGCCGGGAAACCGACGATCAGCAGAACGCACGCAGATGATATGCACGCTGCGCTTGAGCGCCACGTGCTCCCAACCTTCAAAGACCTGAAACTCGAAGACATCACCATACCTTCGATCGAATCATGGATGGACTCATTTCTGGAGAGCGGCCTCTCGCCGAAGCGCGTGAACAATATCACCTCCTGCCTCCGGGTGATCCTGAGGGAGGCCAAGCGGCAAGGGCTGCTCCTTCAAGTAAGCTATTCGCGAATGATTTCGCTCAGCCACGCCTTTACCGGGTCTCTTCCCATGTTCGTTTCAAAAGCTGCTGCTCGAATGTCTTCGACTCTCCACCCTTTGTCAAACGCCCGGCGTATCTCGGCCTTGCTGACTCTCCGTGGACCTTGATCCCCAGGCTGCAGGTCGCTGAAACACAGGACTACGAGCTTCGCACCCGGCGCCATCACGGAAGTAAGGCTGGACACATAGCGCTCCCGGTCCTGATCTGAAAAGACGTGGAAAAGCCCACAATCAATGACAGCATCGAATGTGCGTCTGAGACCTCCGAGGTCCAGGGCGTCGACTGTCATAAACCTCACTGCAATGCCTCTGTCCTTCGACTTGGATTCTGCCTTGCGGATGGCGTTGGGAGCGGCATCGATGCCCCACACCTCGCAACCCCGGCTGGCAAGGTATAGTGCGTTTTCGCCAGTGCCGCAGCCGCAGTCAAGAACTGACCCCCGCAGCACGCCCTTCTCTTCCAATCGAACGATCTCACTCTGCGGCTTGCCGATGTCCCAAGGTGGGACGCCGAGATAGGCAGAATCGAATCCCTTCATGGTTCCAATGTCTGCGTGAGCGGATGCTGCGGCAATCTCCGTGCTCTTTGCACATCGCGGGGGCAAGCCCTTCCCGTACGATCGGATGATTTCAATTGGCGCAGACGCCGGAGGATAGGAGTTCGGCTTGCCCCACCGAATCGGGATTCGTATTCTTCAAACAAGGAGTTGCCATGAAGATCGCGATCATTGGGACTGGCAATGTCGGTGGCGCTCTGGCGCGAGCGTGGGCACGCGCAGGGCACCGAGTTTTTCTGGGGGTACGCAATCTCCAAGACCAGAAGGTCCTTGCACTGACAGCAGGGGAACTGTTGATTTCCGCCCACACGCCAGCCGAAGCTGTGCGCGATGCGGAGACCGTGCTCTTCGCCATACCCCCGAATGCCCTTCGACAAGTCCTGGACAGCCTTGGGGACTTGAAGGACAAGGTGCTCATCGACGCGACCAATTCTATACGCACCAAGGCGGGAGATTTCGCCAGCGTCGCAGATGCTCTTCGCTCATGGACCAAGAGCACGGATGTGGTGAAGTGTTTCAATACCACGGGGTTCAACGTGATGGAGAACCCCAAGTTCGGCGGGGTGGCGGCGGACATGTTCATTGCTGGCTCAAGTTCCCGCGCCAAAGAAATCGCCCGCCAGCTCGCGCTGGATGCGGGTTTTGCAGAGTGCTACGACCTCGGAGGCGACGAGCGTATCCCACTTCTTGAATCCCTTGCAGGCATCTGGATCGACCTCGCCATGGTTCAAGGGCAAGGTAGGAACATCGCTTTCAAGCTACTCAAGCGCTGAGCGCCTTTTCGCATCTTTTGCAAGGTCGGCATACCCCGCCGATTGATCAGCAATCGAGGCTCAGCCAGTTTTCCATCTCTTCTAATGGATACGAGCAATGACCCATACCAGGATCAGAAAAGTAAGACACTGAAGCACGGTCCGTATGACGTGCCAGCGCGCAAAAGTGTTGAGACGTGCCATGAGCGTCTCTTCATCGTCCGGAGCCTGACGTAGACCGATCATCAGTGGTGCTGCCTGGCTTGTCGCGACGAAGTGAAGAACGCTGGCAACTGAGGCGACCCAAAGAAGAACGTGCCGACCTGGTTGCTGATTGATGAAGGCGAAAGCAAGAGTAGCGAAAACCAGAAGAGCGGCACCGATAGCCAGCGCCGGGTAAATGAAGAGTCCGTTCCCAAGATCGTTCCCTCGGGCAAAGACGGCGTAAGCCCTGGCGCCAATTCGGCGACGGGCGGGCAGCTTTACAAGTGCAGTGTCAAAGCTTGTACCTGCAAGCAGACCATTGAAGATCACAGCAAGAACGAGCAATATGACAAAGGCACTCATATCAGATTCCCCTTTCAGAACTCGTTCATAGCCTCAGGCGTGCTGCGACGTGCGCCTTTTTCGATATTCGGGAGGAGACCCGCTATCATCCCCAGCAGGGGCAGGAATGCAGTAAGCCGATAAACATGGGTAATGCTTGTCAGGTCAGCAAGCTTGCCAAGCGCAGCAGAACCCAGCGCACCCATCCCGAACGCAAATCCAAAGAATAGCCCTGCAATCATGCCAACCTTGCCCGGGATAAGCACCGACGCCTATCAACAACTCCAGAAAGCGTCACAGTAGGCGCGAAGGGTCATTCGGGCGGTGCAAAGACCCACACGGCAGGCCCCCGGAAGATCGAACCTTGCCTCACCACGAGAAAGGAATTCGAGCCGTGAGCGCCCCGGAACGCACCGATCAGCAAGAAAATGACACACTACCTACGGGGTGGAAACGCGCCACGGCCACGCCAGAAGCCCCGTGTGCCATTTCTGAGGTACAGCATAGAGCAAGAGAAGCACCAACCCCACCATGCGCTACCCTGAAATCCCATTTTCTGCCTTGACTTTCTGTCACAACAGAGTATTATGACAGTACGAGGTAGCAGGAAAAACCGATGAAGCCAGAAGCAGTGCACGGAGATGCCAGCGAGGAGGATTTCCGAGACGCCGAGACGGTGCTCAGGGCCTTGGGCGGACATTCGAAAGGCACGCGACCGAGTGAAGGCACCACGATGGTCGAGCTGCTGCAAAAGGCACCCTCGCAAGGCAGGGAAAAGGTCGAAGTGCTGGCAAGGATGATCGCCACGGAAGCACCCGAGCTGGAGGAGCTGAGCGACGAGCAGCTGCAGCACCTGGCCAAGGCGGTCGTGGCAGAGATCTGGAAGGACGACCTGCGAAGCCGGGTCGAGCTGGCAGGCATCGACTACCAGGCAGAGCGCGACATCTTCATCGAGCGATCAAGCCACACGGGAAGCATGCACACGAAGGACGCCTATCGCAGAGCCTTAAGACGCCTGGATGACTGGTGCGCCACGAAGCACATCAACCCCCTGGCGCTGACCCCAGCCAAGGCAGACGACTGGATCGAGGCACTGAAGGCGCAAGGTCGATCGAGCGCAAGCGTGAGGCTGGACGTGGCCGCGGCAAGCACCTTCTGGACGTGGATGGAGCGCCGGCACGAGCAGCTGCAGGGGCACAATCCATTCCGTGGCACACGAGCAAGGCCAGCAAGGAAGCCAGCGCGCAAGCTGGAGGTGCCGAGCGAGGCCGAGGTCGAGGTGCTGATCGCCATGGCAGACCCCGAAATGAGCGCCGCGATCGTCTGCATGGCGCATGCTGGGATGCGGGTAGGTGCGCTGCCGAGCCTGAGCATCAACGGCACGCAATGGACAGCGATGACGAAGGGCAAGGAGCAGAGCGGGACAGCACCCGAGGAAATGCGCAAGGCGATCACGAGAGCGAACCTGCCGCTGAGAGCACCCTTCGCAGGG
>JBEKTX010000108.1:0-11651 GCA_049515615.1 Spirochaetia bacterium | reverse complement strand
GTGTGGCATCCTCGGAACCTGAGAGCACGAACCGTCCATCCGGGGAAAAGGCCACGGAGGTGACCGAACCCGAATGCCCCGTGAAGGTTTGTATCACTCTCCCGCTGGCCGTCTCCCAGAGCTTGAGTGTTGCATCCTCGGAACCTGAGAGCACAAACCGCCCATCCGGGGAAAAGGCCACGGAGGTGACCGAACCCGAATGTCCGGAGAAGGTCTGCAAAAGTTTTCCACTGACCGTTTCCCAGAGCTTTATAGAATCATCGCTGCCTGCGAGCACAAACCGCCCATCTGGGGAAAAGGCTATAGAGAAGGCACCTCCAGAATCTTGGTTGTATGTTCGCACTACTTTTCCGCTGACCGTCTCCCATAACATTATCGCATCCACACCGCACGAAAGCGCATATCGTCCTTCCGGGGAAAAGGCTACAGTGCCAATAATGTCTTCATGCCCTCTGAAGGTCCGTATTTCCCTTCCGCTATCCACCTCCCATAGTTTAAGCGTTTGGTCCCAGGAGCCCGAGAGAACAAACTTCCCATCCGGGGAAAAGGCCACAGACTGAACCGAGGCAACAATGCCGGAATGCCCTGAAAACGTTCGTATCAGTTTCCCGTTTGCTCTATCCCAGAGCTTGAGCGTGTTGTCATTAGAGCCCGACAGCAGGAACCGATTGTCAGGAGAAAAGGCCACCGAGTTTATGGTCTCAGAAGGCCGTGAGAACGTGCGAATTGCTTTTGCGTCGGCCACTTCCGCGAGCTTGATGGTATTATCCGTATAGCCGGAGAGCATGAAGCGCCCATCGGGGGAAAAGGCCACAGACGTGACGCTGCCAGATTGCGTGGAAAACCCCCATATTGATTTCTTGCTGGCCACTTCCCAGAGTGTAAGCCCTTTGTCCCCGGAAGCTGAAAGCAAGAACTGCCCGTCCGGGGAAAAGGCAACGGAGTCGGCATAAACGTTGAAAGCGTGGATTTCTTTCCCGCTGCCAACTTCCCAGAGTTTGAGATAAGAATCGGTACCCGAAAGCAGAAATCTCCCCTCTGGCGAAATGGCTACGGAGTTGACAGATTCGCCTGCACTTACACTTATGGTGCGCATTTCTTTCCCCGTTGCAGCCTCCCAGAGCTTGATTGTAGAATCCGAAGAACCCGAGAGAACGAGTCGCCCATCCGGGGAAAAAGTCACGGAAGTGACAGGACCTGAATGCCCCGCGAAGGTTCGCACCGCCTTCCCG
Source organism: Spirochaetia bacterium (assembly GCA_049515615.1). Taxonomy (GTDB): domain Bacteria; phylum Spirochaetota; class Spirochaetia; order SZUA-6; family Fen-1364; genus Fen-1364. The sequence continues at coordinate 10,419 of JBEKTX010000108.1, read as the reverse complement.
CTGGCGGTGTCCCATAACAAGATTGTCTTGTCGCGGGAGCCTGAGAGAACGAACCGTCCATCTGGGGAATAGGCAACGGACATGACGCCATCAGAATGGCCGCCGAAGGTGCGTATCACTTTCCCGTTGGCTCCTTCCCACATCTTGATTGTCCTATCGCGGGAGCCCGAGAGAACGAACCGTCCGTCCGGGGAATAGGCAACGGACGTGACGCCATCAGAATGGCCGCCGAAGGTGCGTATCGCCTTCCCGCTGGCCGCCTCCCAGAGCCTGAGCGTCTTGTCCTCGGAGCCGGAGAGCAGAAAGCGCCCGTTCGGAGAAAATGCAACGGAATTGATGAAACCGGAATGCCCGGGGAACGTCCGTATGTCATTCCCAATGTCCACATCCCAGAGTTTGAAAACAGACCCGTCGTTTACGAGAACAGATCGTCCATCCGGGGAAAAGGCTACGCTATCAACGGAATCGGAGATCCAAGAAAACGTCTGCAACTCCTCTCCAGTGTCCAATTCCCACAATTTGACGTTCTTTTATCTTGACGAGCCCGAGAGCACAAACCGCCCATCCGGGGAAATGGCAACTGAATTGACAGATGCCCGATGCCCGGCGAAGGTCCGAACCTCTTTCCCGCTGGCCACGTCCCAGAGCTTGAGAGTAGCATCCCAGGAACCCGAGAGCACGAACCGTCCGTCAGGCGAGAACGCCACAGAGGGTATTATTTCTTGATGCCCGGCGAAGGTCCGAACCTCCTTCCCACTGGCCACGTCCCAGAGCTTGAGAGTGTTATCCCCGGAACCCGAAAGTGCATACCGCCCGTCAGGAGAAAACGCCACTGAGAAGACTCCACTTGAATGCCCGGCGAAGGTCCGAACCTCCTTCCCACTGGCCACGTCCCAGAGCTTGAGAGTCTTATCCCTGGAGCCCGAAAGCACAAACCGCCCGTCCGGAGAGAAGGCCACAGAGCGGACCATGTCTGAATGCCCCACGAAAGTACGCATTTCTTTACTGCTGGCAACATCCCAGAGCTTGAGCGTCTTGTCCTCAGATCCGGAGAGCACGAAACGCTGGTCCGGAGAAAAGACCGCGGATTGGATATAGCCGGAATGCCCCAGTTGAATCACCTGTTCCGGCTGTTCCAATCCATCATCGGGGAATTTGGCAACCAAGAAAGGCTCTGCCGTCAGAAGGACCAACTTGCTCCTACTTCGTTGCATACGCACCTCCATGAGCTGCAAACGGAAGGGAACCCTGGTTGGCAACGAATGATAACTGCAATCTTATTCACATGAATGAATGAGAGCAACTATTCGCCACGCAAAAGGTTTTTTCAATTTTCCCCTCAAAGAAGCAGGAAAATGGCACTATGCACAATTTTGATAACATTTGGCGCCTTCTCGTAGTAGCCGATGGCCCGGTCGTACTCGAGCAGGTCAGTTTCCCCCTGCCGCCTCTTTGAGGATCGCATTATCAAGGCTCAAATCACCCACCAACTGTTTCAAACGCCCGTTCTCCGCCACCCAGAAAATGATCAAGAAGTCCCTTCTGCTGAGAAAAGAGAAACCCCTCTTTTCCTGGTACTGTTGTGGCCTTGGTTTATTGCTCATCGGTCGTGCCTCATTACGTGGCACTGCCGGTTGCCGCTGCTTTAATCCGTGCGGCCGTCTGCGCCTGGAGAGCCTTGTCGACCAGCTTCAACGCGTCCCCGAGCCCTTCCGCGTGCCCCAATGAGAAAGCCCGCGCCCCGGGGTCTGTCGCCTTCGCTCCTGCCCGGGCGAGCTCCTCGCGCACCTGGTAGAGAGCCATGCCTTCCGTATCGCCTCCATGACGAGTGAGAAAGGGACCTCGGGCCGCCCCTACTTGGACGCTTCTTCGAGTTGCTTCAGGGCGTCGGTGCCTTTGAGCTTGTCGTTGTTCTTCGCGTAATCAAAGGCGGTCTTCCCCTCGTTACTCTTCGCTTTCCCGTCGGCGTCGGCCTTCAGCAGCACAGCGACCACCTCAGGATTTTGGTTGTGCCAGGCGGCCCACATCAGCGGGGTCATTCCTACAATGCCTTGAGCATTCACATCCGCGCCAGCATTTAGAAGAGTGATGATCACCTTGGGGTTGTCGTTGCAGAGGGCGGCCCACATCAGCGGGGTCGTGCCTTTGTTGTCCCGAGCATTCACGTTCGCACCCGCTTTCAAGAGCACAGCGCTCACCACAGGATTCGGGTTGCCCCCGGCGGCGTCCATCAGCGGGGTCCCGCCGTCCTCGTTCGAAGCATTCACGTATGCGCCGGCCTTCAGAAGCGCAGCGATCACCTCGGGGTTCGGGTTGGACGAGGCGGCTTGCATCAGTGGGGTACTTTCAATCGTGCTCCGAGCATTCACGTCCGCGCCAGCCTTCAGAAGTGTGGTGATCACCTCGGGATTCGTGTTGTTCCCGGCGGCGAACATCAGCGGGGTCCTGCCGTACTCGTTCGAAGCATTCACGTCCGCCCCTTGGTCGATAGCAGCTTGTACGCTCTGTGGCGTGCCAGTTTTCACTAGCTCAAAGAAATCCGTTTTCTGCGCATACGCCGAAGTCGCCATAAGGACCGCGAGAACTAAAGCAACGGCTATTCGCTTTCTCACTTTTTTCCCTCCAAAGCATTATGCCAGGGGCCCAAAGGCCCCTCTACCCCGAGCCTGCGGGAAACACCCTGAAACGACGCGCGTGACTGCCTTCAAGAATGACTATAAATTCATATTCTCGTGTTCTTCTCATGCCATTCGTTCCATGCAAGGGAATCAGACTCACACTCAGAAGTTTCGATACCACATTTGCTACAACGAATTATGAATTTGCCATCTCCCCTCAAATCTTGGATGCCGGGGAAGCCACATCTTTGGCAATAAGTATGGAATATACCGGCGGCGTGTTTTGCAAGGGAGGGCACTGTGCGCCATAACGGTTTAGTCGGGTTGATCCACGTCGACGTAGGAACAGCAAACGGAGTTCCGGTCCCTTCTTGGCCCTCTGTTTGCACCATTTGCGCCGCCGTCTTTTGCCCAAAGTGGGACTGCTGCCCTGCTTTGGCTTGATCGAGCACCCTTTTCGCCCCAAAGATTGCGATCAACCCCAGTGGAACAAAACCGGCTGCCCCGATAATGACAAGAATTGCACCTGCCTTTTTTGAACCCCTGGCGACCACAATCAACCCTGCGACGGAGAGAGCGACTAGGATAAAACATATCAAGAATGCAACGGTACCCTCTGCCGCTCCATATGCGATCCCCACAATCGCGTCCAAGACTACCCCAACGACCATAAGAGCATTCATGATTCTACCCCCTATTGCTCTTAGAGAACAAAGTGAACTTCGCTGAAGCTGCCATGTAGAGCGCAAGGACTAATACTATTCGCTTTCTCACTTTGTACCTCCGTGGCTCTTGCCATTCTACCGCCACACATCCGCGCTGTCACGGGTCACGCCGTCTCGCGTAGCGGGCCGTGGCGAGACTTTCGAGGGGCCTGCCGTATCCCAGCCCCCCGTGATACCCTTGCGCTACTTCGACGCCTCTTCGAGTTGCTTAAGGGCGTCGGTGCCTTTCAGCAACGAATTGTACTTCGCATAGTTAGATGCTGTATTTCCAATATTGTCTTTTGCCTTCGCGTCCGCGCCTGCATTCAACAGCACCATGATCACCTTAAGATTGTTGCCCTTGGCGGCCCCCATCAGGGCGGTCCCGCCCCCTTTGTCCTGAGCCTTGACTTTCGCGCCTGCCTTAAGGAGCGTGGTGATCACATCGGGATTCTGGTTGCTCAAGGAGGCGTCCATTAGCGCGGTCGCGCCGTACTGCTTTTCCCGAGCATTCACATCTGCGCCAGCCTTCAGGAGTGTGGTGATCGCCTCCTGGTTGTACTTGGCGGCGGCAATCAGCGGCGTCATGTCGCCCCGAGCATTCACGTTCGCACCCTTGTCGATAGCGGCTTGTACATCCTGTGGCGTTCCAGATATTACAACTCCAACCAAGTCCGTTGTCTGTGCATGCGCCGAAGCAGCCAAGAGGACCGCGAGAACGACAGCAACGACAATTCGCCTCTTCACGTTGTGCCACCGTAGCTGTTTGCCATTCTACCGCCTCACGTCCTCGCTGTCACGGGGTTGCGCAGTTTCGCGTGCCGAGCATAGGTGCAACGTTCGTAAGGGCTGTCGTACTTGAACACTCCCCGTCAGTGGCGCAAGTAGTCGAAGGGCCTGTCATCCTGGGCTGGGTAGCTTCTCGACTGCCCGTATTACATCCTGCAAGCATCGTGCATGGGCATATGGCAATCTCCCACCCTAACTTTGCACGAAAGGCCCGTCTATGGGCCGATTGCAGTACCAGCACGTTCCCCGTACCATCACCGGGCGAGCCTTCACGGGCCCCAGGGATACCTTAGCGCGTGGAAGATCCGGCATCTGCGCCGTCGCGCGTGGAAGGTCTCCGATCTGTCCCATCTGCGAAGTCTGGTACCAGCGCCGATGTTCATCGGAGCCTGTGTGCTCGACTTCCCGCAGCCACCGTTGAATGACGGACCACGAATAACCGAGGATACCTGCTATCTTTTTGTCTCCTAGCCCTTCCTTGCGCAGGGCTAGTATCTGCGGCTTGCCATCATCACTGAGAGCCCACGGTCTGCCCATTCGCTCACCACGCCCCTGTAGAGGGTCCGAAATCCGCATGGTGTAGTTTGTGAGACATGCGCGAATAACTGACCAGCCTTTCGACCCATCTGACGTATGGTAAAGGACGAATTGCGTCCCGGCGCGTGGCACAAATGCTCTCGCGCTACTGTATCCTGGTCGCTTTCGGAGACGCCAACACACACGTAATGACGCCACCCACCGCTAGCATGAGGGCTCCTCCTTGGACTCCTCCTTGGATCAGCCAAGTAGTGTTGCCGCCATTGAAGATTCCGGACCCAAGCGCGGCCAATTCCAAAATACCGCCGGCCGCAATAGCGATGCACCCGATAACAGATAGTGAATTCCCACCACTGAGCAGCCATCCCTGCGTGCTTCCCTGAGCATCCACAAGAAATACGGAGGGAAATGATCCGAAAGGTCCCTCGATCTTGTATCTGTGCACGCCATTCGGCACCCAGGCTGTCGTAGGTGCTATGTATTTAGGTGTAAACTTGATGGGGAAAAGAGTGATCCGCAAAAACTGTCCATGATAGTCCGTATCCTCCAATACGCGTATGACTTGGCCGTTGTCAATCGCGAAGTCAATTTTTGTCGGATTTGAACTAGTGACTTCTACCGTGTGAAGGTGACGAAGGCGATTCCTTCGTCGTCGCCCTGCGTAGTCCGTTGTCAGTAAGTGTATCGCTTGAACCGAGCTAGATCAAGAGCTGTGTTGACGGGTGTTGCGACAGAATCCGAGGAGTCGCTGGCTTTCCATGATCTCGGGGTGACACTCAGGGTGACATTGGCCGGCTCTTGAAGCTCTACAGCCAAGTGACGCAGGAGATCGTACGAGCCGCCAAGCGGGCACTGAAGCGGCGGATCATGGCACACGACCCCAGGCATTCGCTGGCCACCGACTTTTTCAGAAGACCCGACGCCTGAAGGGAGTCTCGGAGATGTTCGGGCACGCCTCGACCTCGATCACGGCCAGATGTGCGATATGGAAAGAATACCCAGCATTACTTTGGGAGCTAAGCTACGGCAGTCGGGTTATTTCGCGAGACTTTCGCGCAGGGCGTGCCTATCTTCAGAGGGGGGCGCGATGGATGAAAACATATGAGGAAGTCGGAGAGATCGATCCAAAAATAGAGGCGCTGTGGCGCGAGGTGCTGGGAGGGAACCACCATCACGGGCTTGCATTTCTGCCGGGAAGGCCGCGTTGTATGGGCTGCCACATCCCCATGAAAGGCGTGGGCGGGGCGATCGTTCAGTTGACGACCGGCCGCCGGCAGTCACGGAAGAATCCGAACATGTGCAACCTCTGCGACGACCATCTGCCCAAGGGGGGCGCGGAAGTGGACGTCGCCGTGCTTTTCGCGGATGTGCGCGGCTCGACCGGCCTAGCAGAGAAACTTGGGCCCAAGGCCTTCGCGGACTTGCTCAATCGCTTCTATCGATCGGCCATGCAGGCGCTGGTTCCGCGGGAGGCGACGATCGACAAGCTGGTCGGCGACGAGGTGATGGCCCTGTTTTTCCCCAACATCGGTCCAGGCTATCGGGAGAAGGCCGTCCATGCCGCCGTCCATCTTCAGCGCCTCCTGAGCCATGATCCCGTCTTAGGCGGAAGGATACCCGTGGGCATAGGCGTGAACGCGGGGACGGCCTTTTGCGGACGCATAGGTTCGGGCGATGTCCACGACTTCACGGCCCTGGGCGATACGGTGAACACCGGCGCGCGCCTGCAAGCCGCGGCGAAGGCGGGCGAGATCGTCATCGCCGAGGAACTGTACGATGCGGTCGCGGCCGAGTTCCCCGGTGGCGAGCGTCGCACGCTCGACATACGAGGACGGGAGGCCAAGTTCGAGGCGAGGGTCCTTAAGCCCTAGTATTTGAAGAAAGAATGGGCGGCGCCTCCGATGTCGTCAAACGCGCGTTTGCGGGCCCGCGGTTGCCCTCAACCGGTCGCACGGTTACATTGAAGAGCAAGTAGCCCCCCATGCCCCAGACACGCAAGCTCGCCGCCATCATGTTCACCGACATCAAGGACTTCACGAAGAGGATGAATGCCAGCGAGAGCCTGGGCATGCGCCTCATGCAGAAACACAACGAGATCATGGACGGCGCCATCCAGCGGCACCAGGGCGTCCTGGTGAAGAACATCGGGGATGCCTACCTCGTGGATTTCGGAAGCGCGGTGAATGCCGTGGAAGCCGCCGTGGACGCCCAGGGGCTCTTCGCCGAAATCAACAAGGACGCAAGCGCCGACGAGGAGATCCTCGTGCGGATCAGCATCCATCTCGGTGACGTGGTGGTCCAGGGATCGGATGTCTTCGGCGACGGGGTCAATGTCGCCTCACGGCTTCAGTCAATCACGCCGGCCGGTGGAATCTGCATTTCGCGCGATGTCTATACGCACGTGAAGTCCAGGATGGAAGCGGCCTGCGTCTCCATCGGCTCGTTTGCGCTGAAGGGCGTCACCGAGCCCGTGGACGTGTACCAGGTGTTGACGACCCTGGTGCCCGGTCCGATCGTTCCACCTGCGCACGCGCCAGGCGGAGAAAAACAGGCCGCTCCGGACGCGTCCATCGCGGTTCTCCCTTTTTCCAACTGGAGCGACGACAAGGAGACCGAATACTTCTCAGACGGCATCACGGAAGACATCATCACGGACCTCGCGAAGATCAGTTCGCTCCGCGTGACCTCGCGCAACAGCGTCTTTTTCTACAAGGGCAAGACCGTGGAGATGAAAAAAGTGGGCACGGAAATGAACGTGCGCTACGTCCTGGAGGGGAGCGTGCGCAAGGCGGGATCGCGCCTGCGGATCACTGCCCAGCTCATCGAGGCTGAGAGCAATGCGCACGTGTGGGCAGAACGCTGGGACCGGGATATGGCAGACGTCTTTGCGATCCAGGACGAGATTGCCCGGCACATCGCCGGAGAGCTGCGCGTCCGCTTGACGAAAGACCAGGAGAACGCGATCGAGAACAAGGGAACCCGGAGCGTTCCCGCGTACGACGAATACCTCAAGGGTTTGTTCTATAGCAGGAAGAGGACAAAGGCGGACCTCGACCGGGCCGTGGAGCATCTCCAGGCTGCTCTCTCCGTGGATCCCGATTTCGCGCAGGCACACTCGACCCTCGCCTGGACGCTTCGCCTTCAATACGCGGATGGATTTCGTCGCGAACCGAGTGTCATCGAGGAGACCAGGATGCACGCGGAGCGCGCGCTCTCACTGGACCCGCAGCTCCCGGATGCCCTGCTCATGGAAGGCCTCATCCTCCGCGAAGAAAGCAGGCTGAAGGAGGCCATCCAGACTCTGGAGGAGCTCGTCGAGCGCTATCCTTCGCACGCACAGGGGCATGGGTACCTGGGGACAGCGCTCAGGGAAGTGGGGTATTTCGCCGGTGCCTTTCAGCACCATACCCGCGCCCACGAGCTCGATCCAAAGGATTTCATGCACCCGATCAACCTCTGCATGGACATCACCGCCAACGGCAATGTGCGCGACCTCGATGCGATGATCGCCAAGTGCACGGCGCTCGCCCCGAGCTTCCGCGCTGTCCTGTTCCTCCAGTCGCAGTCGGCCGCCTTGAGGGGCGACACTGCCGGCGCCGACTTCTTCATGGAAGCGATAGAAAAAGCCAGCCCCGGTCATGCCCACTCCTACGGGTTGCGCGCCGTGCACTTCGTGTACACCGGACGGCACGAAGAAGCGTACAAGGAATTGCTTTCTTTCATTGAGCATGCAGGCGATGCGCCGATCGTGCCATCCTGGAGCATCCCGTCATTCGTCGCCATGGGGAAGTTCGACGAGGCATCAGCCCTCATCGAGCGGACCCTGAAGGGCTCCGCTACACGGTTCCACGCCGGCCTCGACACGCGGTCGCTCGCATTCTACTACCAGGGCGCAATTCGGCGTTCACGGGGGGATCCCGAAGGAGCCCGGGAATCGTTTCTCGGGGCGCGCGCGTCGCTTGAAAAGGGCCTGGAGGCCTTCCCGGAGAGCGTTACGCTTCGGTCCTGGTTTGCTCTTCTCCTGGCCCTGTGCGGCGAAGGCTCACGGGCCGCCGCGGAAGCGGACGCGGTCCAGCGCGAGAATCCCGGCTACGTGCAATTCGCCTACACGAGGTCGCTGACCTGCGCGGCTCTTCATGACAAGGACGGGCTTCTTTCCTGGCTGAGGAAATTGAAGGAGCAGGGCTCGATCATCTGGTGGGGTCTCAAGAATGACATTGGATTGGCGGAATACGCCAACGATCCCGACTTCCTGGAAGTCATTGGGGAACCAGCGGCGCCTGTCTCCATCCCATAGCGCAGGCGCATTGGCAGTGGGATCCGCGGGACGCTATCGACCTGCTGCCGCCGGCCTTCTTGCTTGGTCTTAGGGTTTGGCGGAAGCTTACGAAGTGAATTGGGCGATACTGGATTTGAACCAGTGACTTCTACCGTGTGAAGGTAGCACTCTAGGCCGCTGAGTTAATCGCCCGGAACAGTCATCGTGTGTATACATCAGCGGCGCGAGGCCTGTCAATCCGCGCCCCTGCGCTTCCCCTTGCGTTGCTCGCGCTGTCCCCTTGCGCCAGCGCTTGCCGTGCGACCTTGAAGAGAAGGGTTGTCGCGTGTATAGTACAAACAGGCAGGAACCTGTGGCAGCCGCTTGCTTCGCGTAAAGGAGCTATATGAATAAAAGAATATTTCGGGGCACGAAAGTAGACAAAATGGCGATGACAGGAGTTGCCGCCGGAATTGCCTGATTAAGTGGTTGCCGAGCAAACAAATAGAACGGCTTTAGCGATCTTTTGGTTGGTATCGATCTTGCATTGAATGACGTGGACTGTTGTGAACAGCATGAAGCAGAGCCAGATAATCGTCAGAACGCTTGTACCTGAACCGGTCAGTGTTGCCGCCCTTTTTTCGAGGTTTCAAGGTGAAATCGTCAGGAAGTCTCTGCATTTCCTGATCGCCCTTGTACCGATGCTCGCGGCAGTCAATGTTTCGGCCACCCTCGGCCTCCTGGCCGCAGGCACCCTGTTCTACGCGTTCGCCGAGAGCTCAAGGCTTCGGGGCTTCCCCATTCCTCTGGTGAGCGACCTTACGATGATCGCCTCCCGCGAGATAGACAGGCCAGGCTTCGTTCTCGGACCTGTCACGCTGGGGCTTGGGGCCATGCTTTCCCTGCTGCTCTACCCGCTTCCTGCCGCGTCGATTGCGATCTACGCACTCGCCTTCGGGGACGGCATTGCAAGCCTTGCGGGGACAATGGTGCGCGGGACCCGGATCCCGCTTTGCGGCGACAAGACTATCTCGGGAAGCCTTGCCTGTTTTGCCGCCGTTTTTGTCGTGACGCTGAGCGTCACCCGGCGGCCGGTCATATCGTTCATCCTCGCGATGGCTGGCGCCTTGCTGGAGGCGATCCCTGCGGGGAACTTCGACAACATCATCCTGCCAGTCGGCATCGGCCTGATAGCCTCCCGCCTCCCCCTCGTCTGATCACTCACTTTCAGTCCGCTGCGAACAGCACGGCGATTCACGTGCGCGGGAATACAATGACGTTCTTTGCGAAAAGGCCAAAACATTGTAGCATTCCCCATGATCGTCATCTTTCGACAGGACGCGACCGAAGAACAGATCCAGAGCGCGATCCGAAAGATTGAATCACTCGGATATACCCCGCACCTGAGCCGCGGCACCTTGAAAACGATCTGCGGCGTAACCGGAGACGATCGCGCAATCGCCGAGTCGGAGTTCGACCAGCTGCCCGGTGTCGAGAGCGTCCTTCGCGTGCT
>JBEKTX010000107.1:0-11857 GCA_049515615.1 Spirochaetia bacterium | reverse complement strand
GGGAGTGCCCGCGAGCTTCTGCGTCTGGTAGAGCAGGTCTTCGAAGTCAGCGCGCATCTGCTTGAAGCCCGTTGTGTTCACGTTCGCCAGGTTGTTGGAGATCGTGTCGATATTGAACTGCTGACCCGTCATGCCGGACGCGGCCGTCCACAGTGAACGCATCATACTCTCACCACCTCATTCCACAGCTTGCCGATCAGCGCATCCTCGGTCTGGATCGTTTTCTGATTGGCGTCGTAGGCCCGGTTGACCTCGATCATCTCCACCATCTCCTGGACGGCGTTCACGTTCGCCCCTTCAAGAAAGCCCTGCCGCACCTTTGGACGGACCCCGGGGCCGATTATCTGGGCGTCTCCAGATTCGTCGGTCGTCCGCCAGTAGGAGTTTCCCTGCTTCTGCAGATAGCGTTCACGCTTCACGTCGACGAGCTTCAGACGGTCGACGCGCTCGATGTTCTCCCACTGGTTTTCCGCCTGGGAAACCAGGCGCTTGTCGTCCGCGGCGAATGTGGAATTCTGCCAGACCGTCCCGTCCTCGTCGATGACGAAGTTATTCTTCTTCAACTTGATGGGGCCCGTCTCGCCCAGCACGAAGTCTCCGGACTTCGTGACGAGGTACCCGTCGCTGTTGACGAGGAACGCGCCATTTCGGGTGAGCCGCTCTCCCTGGGGGGTCTGCACCGTCAGGAAACCGCTGCCTTCCAGGGCGACATCGAAGTCGTTTTCCGTCTGCTTCATCGCGCCTTGCGCGAAGTTCGTGTAGACCTCGTTCGTTTCCACTCCCGTGCCCACGGTGCCCACGATAGGAGAGGTATCCACCGAGCCGAAGGGGAACCGGTAGACGCCGTCGTCGTTCATCCGCCGGATGAGCATCTCGGGGAACGCCTTCTGGATGGCCGTGTCTTTCTTGTAGCCGTTCAGGTCGACGTTGGCGAGGTTGTTGGCGATCTCGTCCAGCCGGTTCTGCTGGACATTCATGCCGCTCGCCGCGGTAAACAGCCCTCGAACCACGAATGCCTCCTCGTGCCCCGCGCGTGCCGGGGGCAAATCGTTCCTCTCTCATTATCGGTCACGGCCGATCTTCCTTGACGAAAGAACCCGCGCGCGGCGTGGGTTGTCATTCCCCTGCCTTTTCTGTATTCTCGATCGCACGCCAAGATAGCTCAGCTGGTAGAGCAGCGCATTCGTAATGCGCAGGTCCTGGGTTCGAGTCCCAGTCTTGGCTCAAGGCATGGATGCCGTAAGGGCGGGCAAAGCCATGGAGCCCGAAAAAAGACTCGACACGGCAGGCGGACAATGATAATGTCCTGGCATGCTTCGCAAGCTGCTCAGCTCCCACCCTGCGGTACTCGTCATGCTCGTCCTGCAGATCGCACCGCTCATTGTCTTTCCCCTTTCCACCTTCACGCTCAAGTCGCAGGAATGGTGGCTCCCGGTTGTCCTCACGATCCTCGCCCTCATCGCGATCATCCAGATACTCAGCACTGGCACTCAAGCGGCCGGGCCGTGGCACCTGCTGTCATTTGCCCAGGGCTTGAACATCATCAGCAGGCTGATGATGCTCCTGCCCCACGCGACTGAATTCGCGAACGGCGTGCAGAGAGTCAACACGGACTATGTGCTCATTACGGTCGCCTCGATGCTTTTTTCGGCGTTTGAGATCTGGTACGTGGATATGCCGGAGGTTCGCAAAAGCGTCCTCAGGGGCCGTCCGGGAAAAGCAAGTGCATGATCAGTATTGACAGCGCATGCACCGCCGGTATACGTTTCCATACCTAAGCGTCTGTTCTCGGGCGAACCGCCGCTCGACCCCAGTCTTGTCGGCGGACAGAAATGAAGCGCATCGATGTGGTGTGAGTGTGCCAGGGCGGACGGATCAGGGCGGGGCTGACGGTTTGTCAAACCGTGTGCATTTATCGTAAGGAGGTTTCCATGAAGCGTCTTCTTCCCTTCCTCTTCATCATGGGGCTGGCGCTTGTGGTCGCAGCAGGCGCTGCTGACCTCAAGCTTGCAATCCTGGCCCCATTGTCGGGCGGACAGCCCACGTTCGGCGTGTCCACGCGCGATGGCGCCCTTCTGGCCATCGACGAATGGAACGCCAAGGGCGGCGTCCTCGGCATGAACATCGTGCCGGTCGTCGAGGACAGCCAGTGCACGCCTGACCCCGCGGTCAATGCGGCCAATAAGGTCATCAATCAGGACGGGGTCCATTACATCATAGGTGAGGTCTGCTCCAAGGCTTCCATCCCTGTATCTGAGATCGCGAACGCGGCGAAGGTGATCCAGATGAGCCCCACTTCCACGAACACGGCAGTCACCGTCGATTCCAAGGGCAAGGCGAAGGCGTACATTTTCCGCGCCTGCTTCATCGACCCCTTCCAGGGCAAGGTCGGAGCAACCTTCGCGTACAAGAACCTGAACGCGAAGAAAGCCTTCCTGATGGTCGACCAGTCCAATGACTACGTCGTGGGACTTTCCGCGGCTTTCGAATCCACCTTCAAGACCTTTGGCGGCACCATCGTCGGCAAGGAAAACTACACCGGCACGGACACGGACTTCTCCGCAATCCTCGCCAAGGTGAAGGACACCAGGCCCGACATCGTGTACCTGCCCGACTACTACAACGTCGTCAACCTGGCCACGAAGCAGGCCAAGGAGAAGGGCCTCACCGTTCCGTTCATGGGGGGTGATGGCTGGGATTCCTCCGACCTCGATAAGATCGCCTCGGCAGGCGGCTACTACACCAACCACTACTTCGCCGGCGACCAGAGGCCGGCGGTTCAGACCTTCCTCAAGGCCTACGGCGCGAAGTACAAGGACGATACGGGCAACGCAGTCGTTCCCGACGCCCTCGCAGCCCTCGCCTACGATGCCACCAACATGGTTCTCCAGGCTATTAAGAATGCGGGCGCCGACAACACCGACAAGGTGCGCGCGGCACTCGAAAAGATCGCCTTCGCTGGGGTCTCGGGCAAGATCTCCTTCGACGCGCAGCACAACCCCATCAAGGGCGCGGTCATCCTGAAGGTGGAAGGCAACGAGATCACGTACAACTCTTTCGTCCAGCCGTAAGCATCTCTTCAAAGTATCCAGGAGGGCAACCCGAGGGTTGCCCTCTTCTTTGATCCTGTTTCGAAGAGCGGAGAACACATGCCTGTATCACGTGATGCCGTTCCCTCCCTTCCCCGCCTCAGCGCGCGCCGGACGTCCCTTGCGTGGGTTGGCTGGGCTTTTCTTGGCCTCCTCGCGCTCGGGGTGCTGCGGATAATAGTTTTCCAGGGGGTCAAGAACCCATCCCTGCTCGCGCAAAACGTCATTGATGGTCTCAAGCTGGGGTTCGTCTATGCGCTTATTGCGCTGGGCTACACGATGGTCTACGGCATAGTGAAGCTCATCAACTTCGCCCACGGCGATGTCTTCATGGTGGGGGCATTCACGAGCTACTTCGCGGTGAGCCGGTTCGGGCTGCACAAGTGGCCGTCCGTTGCCTTCCCCGAAATCGGTGGAGGGCTCTCGATCGTCATCGGGTCCATAACAGTCATTATCCTCTCCATGATCGTGTGCACGCTCCTTGCCATCACCATCGAGAGGGTTGCCTACAAGCCTCTGCGCGATGCGCCCCGCATCGCGGCTCTCATTACGGCGATCGGCGTCTCGTTCTTCCTCGAATATTTTGGAAACCTGCAGTTCGTCTACACCGCCCGGTTCATCCCCTACAAGAGCCCCTTCGACACCGTGGCGTGGTACATATCGGGCGGGATCCACCGTATCATCCCCGGTGTGGAAACGCCCTCCAACAGCATCACCTTCTCCAACATTTTCCTCATCATCATGGCCGCCTCGATCCTCGTGCAGATCGTGCTGCAGCTCCTCGTCCGCCGCACGAAGATCGGCATGGCTATGCGCGCCTCCTCCTTTGACAAGCCCACGGCGCGCCTCATGGGCATCAACGTGGACCGGGTGATCTCCTTCACCTTCGCGGTTGGCGCTGCGTTCGCCGGCCTGGGCGGGGTCCTCTATGCAATTTCCTATGCATCGATCTACCCGCTACTGGGAATCATTCCGGGGCTCAAGGCCTTCGTTGCGGCGGTGCTTGGCGGAATCGGGAGCATCCCCGGCGCCTTCGTGGGCGCGCTCATCATGGGGCAGGCTGAGGTGCTCACGGCCGGTTATATCTCCACCCCCATGCGCGACGCGGTGGCGTTTACCATCCTTATCATCGTGCTCCTGGTCAAGCCGACCGGCATCTTCGGCGAGCCGTCAGGCGAGAAGGCGTAGGAGATAAAGATGGATATCAAGTACCTTCTCCTGACCGTCGTAAAAATGGTCGCCCTGATCGCCTGGATCTTCGGGCTTTTGTGGGGCCTGGGACGCAAACCGATCTGGCAGAAGGCGCTTACGATTCTCCTTGCATTCGGGATCGTCCAGACCGCATTCCTCCTGAAGATCGGGAACGTGCCGGTCTTCAACGCCTTCGACCAGGGGCTTCTCTTCCAGGCCTGCCCAATGGCCATGGTGGCCATGGGACTGAACCTCATCTATGGTTTCAATGGTCAGTTCAGCCTCGCCCAATGGGGGTTCTACGGCATCGGCGCGTACTGTGCCGCGGACGTCACATGGCGCTGGAATAACGGCGACCCCGGTGGTCTCCTCGTGGTGGGGATCGGAGTCATCCTCGGGGGTTTGGCGCTCCTCGGAGTCGGAAGGCTCCTTCGCCTGAAGCGCGGCATCCCGGTGCTCTCGGCTTTCACGTTCTACCTGATCGCCATCGTGGCCGCGGGCCTCGTTGCGGTGATCGCGGGCAACGCGATTGCCCATTCGCTGACGCCCTTGTTCGGCACCGCAGATGCCCCAGGCCCGCTTGCCTCTGCCGCGATCCAGCAGGTTGTCTTCGGACTCTCGGTCATCTTTGCCGGCATCTTCGCCGCCGAGGTGAGCTTCCTCTTCGGTCTTCCCGTGCTGACTCTTGGAAGCGATTATTTCGGCATCGCCACTCTCGGCTTCGCCATTGTGGTGAAGACCATGCTGGACAATTCCGACACGCTCCTGCCTTTTCCCGAGATGAAGGGGGGACGTGGAATGATCGGCATACCCAAGCTCACCACCTGGATATGGGCGTTCTTCTTCCTCCTGCTCGTCATCATCATCATTCGAAACTTCGTTCGATCGAGCACGGGACGGGCGACCCTTTCGGTCAGGGAAGACGAGATCGCCGCCAAGGCCATGGGCATCAACGTTGCGGGGTCCAAGCTGCTTGCTTTCGTGGTCGGCAGCTTCGTTGCCGGCATCGGAGGCGCCGTCTACGCGCACTATATAGGTTTCCTGAGCCCCGCCACCTTCGGCTTCCTGCCGGGATTCAACCCGCTCATAATCGTCGTCTTCGGCGGCCTTGGAAGCATGTCGGGCACCATTGCAGCATCCTTCGGCTGGGTCTTCTTCCTTGAAGGCTTCCTTCGCAGCCTGCTGGGACTGTTGGGCACGGAAGCCCCCACGTGGCGCTTCGTTCTCTACCCCATTACTCTTCTTCTGCTGATGCTGTTGCGCCCCCAGGGCCTGCTGGGAACCGTCGAATGGGGATTCATGAAGGCGGACGGCATTGTCAAGCGGCTCAGGGGGCAGCCGGCAGCCGGGTCCGGTCCGGCAGGAAAGGAAGGGACCTGACATGTCGGATACCTTCCCGGCCCCCGTGCTCCTGCACGTCGAGGAGCTCACCAAGTTTTTCGGCGGACTTTGCGCGGTGAAAAGCTTCTCCCTCGATCTTCCCGAAGGCGCCCTCTGGGGGCTCATCGGACCGAACGGCGCGGGAAAAACCACCGTGTTCAACCTCGTCACGGGGCTCATCACGCTCTCCTCCGGCCTCATCATGTTCAAGGACGACCGGATCGACGGCCTGGAGCCATACGAGGTGACCCGCAGCGGAATTGCGCGCACCTTCCAGAACATCAGGCTTTTCTCCAACCTCTCAGTCCTCGACAACGTCCGCATCGCCTATCACCCTCACGCCGGTTACGGCCTTTCGGACAGCCTCCTGCGGACTCGGAAGTACGCGGCCAAGGAGAAGGAGCTCACGGAGCAGGCCCTCGACTTCCTTTCTATTTTCAAGCTCGATGGCATCGCCGGGGAGATCGCGAAGAACCTCCCGTACGGCGAGCAGCGGAGGGTCGAGATCGCGCGCGCGCTGGCATGCAACCCGCGCATCCTGCTCCTGGACGAGCCAGCCGCGGGCATGAATCCGCGGGAGATCATCGAGCTGATGGAGCTCGTCCATTTCATCCGTGACCGGTTCAACCTCACCATCCTCCTCATCGAGCACCAGATGAGGGTCGTCATGGGCATCTGCGAATACATCACCGTAATGGACTTCGGCGAGGTGATCGCGCGGGGCACTCCGAAGGAGATCCAGGGCAACCAGACCGTCATCGAGGCGTACCTCGGCAAAGGAGTCGCAGACAGTGCTGCAGGTTGAGAACCTCAACGTTTACTACGGAGCCATCCATGCCCTCCAGGGAATTTCCTTTAATGTGAACGAGGGGGAAATCGTCACCCTCATCGGTGCGAACGGGGCGGGCAAATCCACGACCCTCCGCACGCTCTCGGGGCTCCTGCGCTCCCGAACCGGTTCGATCACCTTCAAGGGCCAGGAGATCTCGTCATTGCCGGCGGAGAAGATCGTGGAAGCGGGGATCAGTCACGTCCCGGAAGGCCGCAAGATCTTCGCGCCGCTCTCCGTGAGAGAGAACCTCATGATGGGGGCATATTCGCGCAAAGACCCGGCCGAGATCCAGGAAACTCTCGAGCGCGTGTACAGGAGCTTCCCCCGGCTCAAGGAGCGTGCGGGTCAGTACGGCGGGACTTTGTCCGGAGGCGAACAGCAGATGCTCGCCACGGCGCGTGGCCTCATGAGCAAGCCGACCCTTATGCTTCTGGACGAGCCTTCGATGGGCCTTTCCCCTATTCTCGTGGAGGAAATCTTCCGGATCATCGTGGAAATCAACAAGCTGGGAACGAGCATCCTGCTGGTGGAGCAGAACGCGCAGATGGCGCTGTCGGTTGCGCACCGTGCCTACGTGCTGGAGACCGGCCGGATTGTCCTCGCCGGGGTCGCGAAGGAAATTGCCGACAACCCGCAGGTCAAGACGGCGTACCTGGGCGTGTAGCGCCGCCGTCCAGGGGCTCGCCCTCGCCATCCCTGGCCTCGCTCGCCCTCGCCATCCCTGGCTACGCCCTATTTTTCCTGGTGCTTCCGCCGGGAGTTCACGAACCGCGCGAAGTCGTTGATGTTCTTCACCACGATCCGGTCCGGGTACAGCTCGATGCGGCGCTGAGCGACAAAGTGGTTGAGCACCTCCCGGCACTGTCCGGAAGGGATGCCGGCCCAGTGGGAGAGGTCGTCCACGGTGTTCTTGAACTCTATGGCGTCCACCGAGTTGGTGTCGCTCGACTGATTCTCGGCGAGCATGAGGAAGACGTCGGCCACTTTGGCCTCCACGTCGTCCAGTGTAAGGATCATGAATTGGCGCTTCTGCTCGTAAATCCTCTTCACGAACCCCTTCAGGAGCTTCATCGCGATCTGAGGATTGCCCAGCGTCAGGACCTCGAAGTTTTCCCGGCTGAACTCCAGAGCCTTCACGTCGTCCAACGCAATCGTGGTGGCTGAACGGGGCACATTCTCCAGGATGGACATCTCGCCGAAGTAGTCGCCCGGATTCAGGATGGCAAGGTTCTTCTCCAGCTCCCCGATGATGCGCACGACCTGGACCCGGCCGGATTGGATGAGGTAGAAGGTGTCGCCCGGCTCGTACTCACAGAAGATGATGTCACCCTTGCGAAATGTCTTGGAGAATCGGTTGAACATGGAGAGATCGGGGCCGCCGGCGGGGCTCATGCTTTGACACTCTCCAGGGCGCGCATGGCCTTCCTCACCTTCCGGACGA
Source organism: Spirochaetia bacterium (assembly GCA_049515615.1). Taxonomy (GTDB): domain Bacteria; phylum Spirochaetota; class Spirochaetia; order SZUA-6; family Fen-1364; genus Fen-1364. Next base: position 3,924 of record JBEKTX010000107.1, on the reverse strand, counting down.
CAGGGTCATCATCGGGACCCATGCTGATGATCTTCTTGTAGAACCCGCCCGCCTTCTGCTTGTCACCTTTCTCCTCGTAGGAGCGGCCGACGAAAAACAACGCGTCCTTCAGCTCGGGGTGCTTGGGAAACTTCTGGGCGAGCGCCGTGAAGCTCTTGATGCAGCTGTCGAACTGCTTCAGGTAGAAGAGGCATTTCGCCATCTCGAATTCCGTTTTCGCGGTGTACTCGGGATCCGGGCCGCCATCGAGGATTTTCTTGAATGCCTTGAAAGCCTCCAGGTACTTCTCCTGGCTCACGAGACTCACCGCATTGTAGTACTGCTGGGCGAGATCGGAAGTCTCCTCCGAGGTCGGGGACGGCGCGGCTGCCGCGCGCGGCGAAACTCCCGGGGCAGACGGGGCCGAGGGAGACGGGCCGGGGGCCGCCGAGGCGGCAACTCCTGAACCGTACCGCGAGAGATACTCCTCGGCCTGGACGATCTTGGATGTGACCTCGGTCGCGTACGTTCCCGTGGGATAGTAGACGAGGTATCTCTTGAATGAATACAGCGCCTGTCCATAGCGCTTGTTCTTCAGGTAGTATTCCCCGATCTTGTAGAGCCCCGTCTCGGGGTTCACCTGCTCGTCACTGACCATGAGGTTCTGGACCTGGCGGTGAATGCGGCGAAGCTGGTTGGAAAAGACGGTGAGCATCTTCGTCACGATGCGGGTGTTCTTGGAGGCGACCTGCTCGAACTCGGGGACGGAAAAGACCATCACCGCGGAATCCTGGAGGACGATGGCCGTCTCTTCCCGCATGTACCGGCCCAGGGCCGATTTCACGCCGAAGAACTCCCCCATCTTGATCAGGTCGCGTACTTCCTGCCCCGTCTCGATATCGACGTAGCTGAGGCTCACCTTCCCTGCATTGAGCAGAAAGATGCGGTCGCTCTGGTCGCCCTTGAAGTAGATGATCGAGTTGGCCCTGTACTGTACAGCCTTGGGAGACACTTTCCGTCCGCTCCTGAATGAACCCTAGGCGTCCAGGGGAATGAAGTCAAGGACCTTGCGGAAACCGACAGCCTTGCGCACCCTTTCCATGAGTCCCGCGGGGTCGCCCTTCACGAGCATCTGCCGCCCGCGGATCGTCTGCCTTGTGTATTGAACCCCCCGGCCTGCGAAGAGCTCCTCGTAGGAGGCGTCCCCGAATATTGGAGAGCCATCCTGCACGAGAAGCTCGATGTCCTCGGTGCGGGCCGCCACCATCGACTCCCACGGATCGTCCTTCTGCTGGCGCACGACGAGGAGGTCGGCGAGCCTTCCTTCGGAAAGAGTGCCGGTTTCCTTCTGGATGCGGAACGCTCTTGCCGGGTTCACCGTCACCATGTTCACTATGGTTTTCGCCGGCAGGTCTTCTCCGTACATGCGGCGATACACTTCCCGGTCGTATCGCATCTCTTCAAGGAGGTTGATCGAGCCCGTGGCGGTCGAATCCGTTCCGATCGCGACATTGATCCCCAGGTCCAGCATCTTCTTGATTTTGCACGTGACATTGAACATGAAAATGTTCGAGTTCGCGCACCATGCGACCGATGCCCCCGCGCGGCGGACCTTCTGCACATCCTCGTCCGAAAAACCGATGCAGTGGATCATGACCGTATGGTCGTCCAGGCACCCGGCGGCCTCGAGGGTCTCGATGCCGGCCTGCGTTTCGGGGTCGAACCCCTCCTCGAGGTGGGTAATGAAGGGAAAACCGCTCTTGACGGCACGCGCGTGCTCGACCTCGAAGCCGTCCCCCCATTTCAGGTCGAAGGAGGAACAGGCATGGGAGAGGGTGTAATTACGGATGACCCGCATGGGCAGCCGGGGAATGAATGGCTCGTTCCACTCGTGCGGGAAATGATCGTTGGCGGTCACGACGCCCGAAAAGATATTCTTGTAGGCGCTGAGGAAGTACCGTTCCTCCACGCTCGTGCGGGCGCGTTCCACCTTGATCACATCGGAGTTCATCAGATCATTGTTCCAGTACGACCAGTTAAGGTAGAACTCTCCCGGCGGAGGGCCCACCTTCGGGAGGTAGTTGCCGTTGAAATGATCATGGATGTTGATCAATGCGGGAAACGCGGCGAAGCCGTCTCCGAAGCGCAGGTCAAACTTGCTTTTCCCTCCCAGGCGGCCCAGCTTCTTCTGGTCGACCTGGATGCTGCTGCCGTGCGTCACGGTGTCCGGGGTGACCACGGCGAGACCGCTCAACGAGTAGGTGGTGAGCATGCATCTTCCTTCGTCAAAGCGGGCCTATTGTAGAATCCGCTCCTGCCCCTGTCAAGGTTGCCGCGATGCCGTTCGACGGGGCAGCCTCGGCCCGAACGGTACTCCTTACGGTTTTCCGTGGCATTCGCGGCCTCGGTACTCCGTGGCATTCACGCGGCCTCAGCCCTGGATGAACGTCTCGAGCTCGCTCGAGACCCGCAGCTGCTTCAGCTTCACCAGGGCGCGTTCCTGGATCTGTCGCACGCGTTCCCTCGTGATTCCAAGAATTCTGCCCGTTTCCTCGAGAGTGAAAGGGCCTTCCCCGTCGATCCCGAAACGCAGTTTGATGATCCGCATCTCGCGCTCGTTCAGCTTGTCCAGCACCATTGCCAGGGTGTCCTGGAGGGCCAGCGCGAATGCAGATTCGAACGGCTTTTCCGAAACGTCGTCCCGGATGAGATCAGCGAGGCGCGTGGGGTTCTCCCCCGCCACCGGCGTATCAAGGGAGGTCGGGTCCCACGAAAGACTTATCAGCTCTTCAACGCGCGATTTGGGGATGCGCAGGTACTCGGCAATTTCCGCGTTGCTGGGTTCCCGCCCGAGCTCCTGCGTGAGCTGCCGGGCGATCGAGAAGCATTTCTTGATGGTGTTGAGGAGATGGATGGGGATCTTGATGGCCTTGCCGTTCTCCGCAAGTGATTTGATCACGGCCTGTTTGATCCACCACGTTCCGTACGTGGAAAAGCGGCAGCCCTTGCGGTAGTCGAATCGCTCGACGGCCTCGATCAGACCGATGTTGCCCTCGTCCACGAGGTCCAGGAGGGAGACGCCGCGGTGCTGGTACTTCTTGGCAACCGAGACGACGAGCCGAAGATTGCCGAGGATGAGGCGGTTCTTCTGTTGGGAGATCTCATGTTCGAGCTCCGCCTTGCGGCGGAGGTAGGAACGGCGCGGGACCCTGAACTTTGCCGCCTTCGCTTCCAGCCCGGAAAGCTGGGCCCGCGCATTCTGGATGGCGATTCCGATTTGCTGCTCGTCGGCGCCCGTGAGCAACGGGTAGTGCGCGATCTGCCGGATGTAGAGGGCGAGGAGATCCTTTTCCTCGGGCGCCTCGGCGGCATGCGGCGCTTCCATCAGGGCAGCAACCGTACCCGGTGGCATTCGGGCAGCAACCGTACCCGGTGGCATTCGGGCGGCCACCGTACCCGGTGGCATCTTGCCGATCGCTTCTGGAGCGTGGCTACCGGAGCGCGCTTCGGCCTCCGGGTCCGTGCGGTGCTTTACACCCGCTTCCGGGCGGGAGGAGCTTCCTGCCCTTTCGAGGTGCCTTCCCATATACACCCTTTCATGACGAGCTCTTCGCGGAGAAAAACTTCTCCGGATCAACGACGCGTCCGCTGCCGTCGCTGATGCTGAAGTACAGCTTCGCCCCCCCTCCCTGAGGACTTTCGCCCAGCTTCGCGATGTCCGTCCCCGGGCTCACGCGGTCTCCCACGTTCACCAGGAGCTCCGCGTTCCCTCCGTATGTGAAGAGGGTCCCGTCCACGGACTTGATAATCACCACTTTGCCGCGGGTCCAGTAGGTCGCGGCCCATTTCACCTCGCCCGCAGTTGCGGATCGCACCAGGTCGCCCGGCGCGCCAAAAAATACCAGGCCAGGGATCTTCCCATTATCTGGCTCGTGCTTTCCAGCA
>JBEKTX010000106.1:0-11923 GCA_049515615.1 Spirochaetia bacterium | reverse complement strand
CAAGGATTCTCGGTTCACTGTATTGCCGCAGACTGGACAAATCGTCGTCGTGGACTCTGAAAGGTGACGCTGCGCGTGAGCTAGGAGGTCCACAATTCTGGCGTCCATCATTGAAGATTTGAGGTCTTCGACAAAGCCGTTGAGCCCCGGAATATCTGGTAAGGCACTCTCGATATGAGACGAGATGAACTCCGCGATTTCGGTTTGCAAGCTCGAAAGGTCTACCCTTTCGTTCTCGAGTTGATTGCCTTCGGACAGCTCTCTGGCTCTGACCTTGGAAGACACCAGCAATGACCAGTCGTAGGGCACCGCACGATCAACTAGCGAAAGGCTGATCGCATGGGAGAAACAAGCTTGTTCAAGCGCTGAGCACGTTCGGGTCTGCTTTCTCAACGCCTCGGGCAGCTTGGCGCTGAGTATCTCTAGACTGGTTTCGATTCGAGTTGACAGATTACTCATTTCAAACTGGCATTTCTCTACTACTCTTGAATATGCATCTTTGAAATCATCTACTTGGGAAATGTCGAGGAACGTTTCAAGAAACGAGAATCGATCCACCGGCCGGGAGCGCAAGAAGCTCAGTATTTCGGACCTGCGCAAGAATGGGTTACCTACTACACAGGAATCTTGGAACTCCTTCCCACCAGAATTTGAGGTCGATCCTTTTGCGGTAACCTCGATTGTTCCGCCATTTTGCAGAGTTATTTTGACCCTCGTATTCTCTATTGGCTCAAGGACATGCCGTCGAAAGCTTTCTTCGGAGGAAAACGCTTCCGTGGCTGTCGGTGGTTCTGAACCTAGTAGAGCCCATCGAAGTGCCTTCTCTATGGAAGACTTGCCAGTTCCATTGTCTCCATGTAAGAGCAGCGACCGTCCTTCAAGAGCAATAGGGACTTCCTTCCTTATGCCGCGAACTGCGGATACTTTGATTTCACTTATCGGCATTCTTTTGCCCCACGCCCGCGGTAGTTGGGGCGCTGTCCAGAATGCTTTCTGCGTTCAGGAAGGTCCCTTTCTCTATGGCACCTCGAATGACTTCGACCAAGGCCGCGGGTAAGCTTTCCCCGAGAAGAAGAAGCGCTCTTTCAAGGGCCATTTGCGTCGCGTCCGAGTACTGTTTCATTGTCCTTCCGTCCCTTAATGGCGCTATAAAGGCTGTTGTGTAGTGTAGCACACGTGTACCCGCCTCGACCCATTTTATCAGCAAACAAACCGCCGCCGGATGTAGTTCATTTCAAATCAAACACAATGCATGTAACCGCGCTATAGAGCGAAATCAAGTTCTCACTATGAAAACGGCCTTACATCCAGACTCTCAGCTCGCGCTAAGTTTATTCCGCCTTCGCCCCGGTTGGCAATAACGCATGAACGTTCATTAACAACGTGTCAGTTCGCGACGTGTCATCAACGGTGATCGTTCCAAATCTAAGGAAGCTACCGGCGCGCGTTCAAGGTGACGCCAATGTCAATGGGGAAGAAGCGCTATTCTTCAATCCTATTGTTTTCACTCAACTAGGGACTTCAGCAGCGCGTCTCTCGGGTCAGCGTAATAGGAAACAGTGATTCTTGTTGCAAGCTCATCCGGCAGATCATTTAGCTGCTTCCGAGCGCTCACGGGTACCAGCACGTGTTGCGCACCTTTCTCGATGGCGATCTCAACAAGATTGACTGCGTTGTAGACCGGCTCGATCGAGCCTCCAAGGTTCAAGCCGCCGATGATGGCCATACCGCCCCTGAGGCTCTTCTCTAAAAGCGCGGAGCAAAGGGACAGGAGCGCTCCCATGCCGACCGACGAGCCGGTCTTGGAAGCATCAAAAGCGCGGAGCTGAACGGTGAACTCATGGGACCTGGGGTCCCGGTCCCCTACCAGGGTCTTCGCCTGCCCGTAGAGGTTCTGCTCGGCGCACCGGATGCACTCCTTGAAGGAAGGAGGGGCGGGCTGGTTGAGTATGCGCACGCCCGATCCCGGTCCTTCCGTCACATCGATCCGATACAGGCCGGGGTTCTCGTTCAGCCCGCCGGGGGAAATCACCCAGACCTGCCCAGGGGGGAGAGGATCACTGCCGATGCTTTCTTCGCTGAAAAGCTCGGGAGTGGAAACAAACTTTTCCACGCCCTCGTCGCCCAGTTGATAGCTGAATGCCGTGTTGCGGAACTCGGCAGAACCGATCCTCTTCTGCTGCTCCTTCACCCGCCTGCGGCATTCGAGAGCCAACCGGATGGCCCATTCCACCGCCTCGTCTGGGACCGGGGCATCCGGCTTCGGATACATGAGCTTCAACAGACCGCTCACCGTCTTCATCGTGGCCGTGGTGTCCCGGCCGCTCAGCGCCCCGCCGAAATGAACGCGCCCCTGGAGCTGGGAGACGCGGGACTGCTTTCGCAGCTTGTCCCAGCATTCGGAAAGGAAGTCGCTCACGAGCCCGAAGTGGTCGGTGAGAACCTCACGGCTCACCTTGGGGATGTCCCATCCAGGGATGTAGGCATGGATGCGGTCCATGAACGCCGTATCGTCGCGCATCTCAGGAGGGAGCGGCCCGAACAGGTGGCCCACCCTCTGCTGATGCTGAACATCAACATCAAAGTTGCCCACCATGACGATGCTGCCAAAGCCCCGTATGCTCTCCTTGCCCCGGCTGAACTCCCCGGATTCCATGTAGCCCTTCATGATGTTCACACCGTCCTTCTGGTCGAAGGACACCCCAGAGATCTCGTCGAAGCACACCACGTCGTACTGGCAGACAAGACCGCGCTGGCCGTTGGCGTTATTCACGAACATGCGCGCCACGGTGGCCTTGCCGCCCGAGATCAGGTGCGCGTAGGGGGAGACCTGCTGATAGAGGTGGCTTTTCCCCGTTCCCCGGGGACCTAGCTCTACGCAGTTGTAGTTCTGCTCCACGAAGGGGATCAGCCGCATTAGCGCGATGTCCACGGCCCGCGCGCTCAGCCGGTCCGGCTCGAGGCCCGTGCTCCTGAGGAGGAAACGCTTCCATTCATCGAACGTGAACAGCTCGCGGCCCCGGAAGAGAATGGGAAGCACGTCGCCCTTGGACACCTGGATCTCCCTCAGGCTGGCAATTCCGAACGGCCTGCCGTTGGATTCCTGGGCGATCCCTGGGTCATAGGTGAGCTCGACCTCCGCGTAGAAGCCCCCGGTGAGCATGCGGTCGTTCGCACGCACGATGTCGGGCTCTATGCGGACGTCGCGCAGCATGAGGCTTGGCAGCTGCGCGACGAATGAATCCGTCTGCGCGTCTAGGCGCGCCATGACCAGGTCTATGACCTTCACTTGGCCCGCCTCCTTGGCACGCGCCTTGAACAGCTCCTGTTCGCCGGCGCGCACGGTCTTCTCCCCCAACTGGCGTTCGACGATGCGAAGTCCCTCCTGGATTTCCGCTTCCTCCGGCGTTGAGCAGTACCGGCCCAGCAGAAACTCGGCCACATAGGTCGGCACGGGGTAGTGGCCTTTGAAGCGCCGCACAAGGTCCTTGCGAACGACATATCCCTCAAAGCCCTTCACGGCGATGGAATCCAGGGGATCAAGCTCGAAGCTCACGCGCGCCCTCCGTTTTCAGACTGTCCCAGGACAGTGGCAATGAAATGAATCACACGCCCCTCGCGGTCGAGCAGAACCACCGCCGCGGCAGCGCCCGAGTCATTCGGATCCGCGACGGGAAGGGACACCGTCCCATCGGAAGAGACGGGCCGCGGCCTCCTCCCTTCGACAAGGGAGGAAGAAGGGTCGGCCGTTCGCAGCCGGATGTCGACCGACATCCCCGGCTGGCCCGAATCCACTGTGACGCGGCAGCGCAGGCCGACCCATCGAATTGTTGCAAGCTGGGGCATGCCATGAGCCGCCACCGCCGCCTTCACATGGAGCCGCGGCACAACCATCTCCTGGAGGGAAAGCCCCCCGTGGGAAAACTCGGTGCCCGCCTTGAAGCAGCCAATACCCGGCGGAGTTGCTATCGCGACCGCGTGGTTCCAGTGCCAGGGAAAGACAGGAAGATCCGTCACGACCGCGCTCCGCATGGCGGCGCACCTGCCCCAGCGATGTTCGGTGAGCTGGCGGGGCAGCTCGATCTTGGGAAGCCCGCCCGGCATGAGCAGCCAGCCGTGGTCGGAGACAAGGACGATCTCCTCCCAACCAGCATCCAGATATCCCGTGATGCGGGCTTCAATGTCATCGAGCTGCTGCGGGAGCGAACGCACCATCTTCCAGCCGTCGGCGTGGCCCGCTCGATCTATGCTACCTATCTCCGCCCATGCCGACCTCTTGGGATCGCCCTGCGCTGCCTCTTCCAAAGGATCGATGTCAAAGGTCCGCAGGATCTTCCTGAAACGGTCCGCGGTGAGAACCTCCCCGGTTCCCGCAATCGTTGGACTGAACTCGTCCCCAGCCTCTCCCCCTGCGAACTTGTCCGCGACGGGCGAGACAAACGGCTTGGCGGTCAGGGTGACGCTCGGGAAGGGCGCCCAGTCCCACGACGCGTCGACGTCGAGATGTTTGGCGCGCAGCCGTTGCCCGAGCACGGTGGCGACATCCCAGCGAAGCCCGTCAATGAAAACCGTGAGGCGCCCAGCGCGTCCAGCTACAGGGGGAAGTCGCCGCGGCACATCCACGGGTGAGTTTTTCCAGAGCGCTTGGAGGTTCCGCGTTGACTCATCGAGCCATCCAAGGTACAGGGCGCGGATGGCACACCGCAGCGGTTCCTCCTGGGCGATTCCCACGCAGCAGTCCATGGCCGCAACCGCCTCGGCGTCCATCCTCCAACCGGATTGCGCGAATCGGCCGCCGATCTCTTCCAGGCTTGCGCCCGCGAGGGGGGTGGCGGCCCATTCGGCCATTGCCGCAAGGTGCTCCAGCGCGCAGGCAAACGGCGCCTGGTTCAGCTCGCGCCACACCCAGGACCGCCTTTCGCCGTGCCTTTTCTCCAGCTCGCGGATCCGCTCCACCGCCTGGTCCACGCGAAGGCCGTCGAGCGCCCTCAGCGAATCGCCAAGCTCTCGCTCTTCCTTTTCGTTCGCCAAGGGCCACGCGTCGGGAGGGAGCGCCATCTCACCCCTTTCCGTGGGGTCGATGCGCTTGAGAAGCGCGACCGCGCCTGCGTAGCGTTGCGGGGCGTCCGCGAAGCGCCTCCACACGTCTTTCCAGTCCTTTTGCCGTTTGCCAAGGAGCTCGGCCGCGCGGAGCTCGCCATCCTTTTCAGGATCCATTCCGAAATCATGCCTGCACCTGGTGCGGAAGGCCGCCCATTCCTCCTTGCTGAGCTTATGCCGTTCCTGAACAGGGTCGTTCATCCAACGCAGAATCAGCCGCGGAGTGTCCGGCGACAGAAGACCGTCAAAGAACAATGCGTCCAGCCGATCCCGCAGCAGCCCCTCCACCGTTTCCTGAAGAATCCTTGAAAGGGCTCGCTGGATGGCCTCGGCCGTTGCCGGATCATGCGACACGTCGCAGCCAAGTCCGCCATTGCGCGATGATAGGAAGGATGCGGGCGTCCAGTCCGAGCCATTGGCCTGGACCCACTCCGCGCCCCGAAAGCGCACGGCCGCAAGGGGCTGAAGCTCCACCGGAAGGTCCTCGGGATCGCGGAGCTCATCCCGGCTGATGCCGGGAAGATAGATCACGGGGATCCTGTCAGAGGACGCTTTCGGCGCAATCACGCGCGCCTCAACGCACGCAAGCCAGAGAGCCGGTCCCTGCCGTATGGCCGGATCGTAGGCGCCGTACGCATGCAGCTCCGGCATGAGCGCGCGGATGGATTCCAGAACGCTCTCCCATTCGCGGTTGCGGTCGGGCCAGATGACGGAGCGCGCGCCTCCCGGGCCGCCGCCCGGCGCGCCAGCGTTTCTCACGGCCTGCACCAATGCTTGGACAATAGTTACCTGATCAGGGCTCTCTTTGGTCATGAGCGACTACGTCTCCTGCCGTTCGATGATATCGACGATCTCCGTGGCAACGTACATGCGATTTCGCTGCCGGCCCGTGGCCTCTTTAAGCACTCCCTTTTCCACGAGCTTGTTGATGTTCAGCTGCGCCGAGCGCGGCGTGATCCCCATCCGTTCGCAGACAGAGGGGTTCGTCAACGCGGGATTGCCGAAAAGGTCGTCTATGAGCTGGAGCAGCAACGCCGAAGCGCGAGCCTGCTGCAGCCGCTCGCGGTAGGCCTGCCGGAGAGCGAGAAGGCGGTCGATCTTCCGTATGGCGTCGGCGGATTGGACCGCCATGGCCCTGAGGAAGTACCGTATCCATTCCTCCCATGCCCCCTTTTGGCTCACGGCGAGGAGGTTGCGATAATAGTCGTCGCGATGGCGCTCGAAGTACGCGCTCAGATACAGCAGCGGCTGCGGGAGCAGGTTTTCGGCGCACAGAAGGAGGGTGACCAGCAACCTCCCCACGCGGCCATTGCCGTCCAGGAATGGATGGATGGCTTCAAACTGGTAGTGGATGAGGGCGAGCCGGATGAGCGCTGGCATCTCTGAGGGCGCATGAAGATACTTCTCGAACGCGTCAAGGGCGTCCAACATCTCTTTGACGGGCGGCGGCACGAACGTCGCCTCAGCGAGCGAGCACCCAGCAGGACCGATCCAGTTCTGCGAGCGTCGAAACTCGCCCGGGGTATGGCTTTCTCCCCGCACGCCCGCCATCAGCCGCTGATGGATTTCACGAACGAGCCGTAGTGACACGGGCAGGGTGGAGAGCCCGGCAAGCCCGTACTCCAGCGCCTGGACATAGTTGGACACCTCGCGTACATCGGGGACTTCCTTCTCGCGCAGCCTCGCCGCCTCGAAAAACAAGAGGTCGGAGAAAGAGGCCTGAGTTCCCTCGATTCTGCTCGAGAGAACGGCCTCACGGCGGATGAAGGGGCCAATCAGGAGGTGCGGATTCAGCAGGGTCCTCGCGATGCCGGCCAGCTCGCTGAGCGCCCGGTCAGCCTCGGAAAGCTGCTTCACCATTGAAAGGGACAGGTCGATCCCCGGCTCGAGCGGGTTGGGGATGTAGGCCAGATAGCCTCGATCTGTCTGGACCAATCTTCCGCTCTTGCCATCGATGAAGTCAGCTACCTGCACTTGCTATACCTCATGACAATAATCGATTCTTTATTATACTTTAGCATTTATCAGTATAATAGCAAGCCTTGCCTTCCAACATAGAATGCAGTTGCGCCGCAGATTCAGACCGCCCAACCGGATCCGCGGCCGTATCCTTTCTGTCAGACAGAGCTCTCCGGCGACAAGTGCAACGGCCTTTTATGGGATCTACTTCTCCGAATATTTCCGGCTTCGATTCGCAAAGGCCGGCATGGTTCCCTCGAGTACGTTGACAATGTGTTCCTTTATGGCTAGGTTGTCTATTCCTCCAGAACAAAAATGGAACAGATTTGCTCCATTTTTGTCGATGTCGACCCTAATCACTTGCTCCGCATCTGCATAGACCGCGAGGTTAGGATTGTGGGTCACCATAATGATTTGGCGTCTCTTTCTTGCTTCCTTGAGAAAGGGGACAAGTATTTTTGAAACACTTTCATTGTCCAAGTTGTCCTCCGGCTGATCTAGTATGAGAGGCTTGTCGCTCTTATCTAGTAGTAGGTAGAACACTATCAGAAGGGCGCCCTTCTCACCAGGGGAGAGTTTCTCCAGTTTTTTGTTGCCGAGTTTTAATTCGTAATTTGCTTCAATGTAGTCCAGCGAGAAGAGGTAATCATAGAGACCATCCATATCTTCAACTTGATCGTCAATAAACCGCGGCTCCATTAATTCAAGTCTCTCATCCCTCTCTAGGGAAAGAATCACTCGATCAAGAAAAGGCATGATGCTATCCAGGTCATTTGGATTTACCTTATGTATCATCGAGAGAAGCGTATTCTCAGCAGCTTCTGCTCCTCTGTATGTGCCCACGACGTTCTTGTATATGTAGCCAAGAAGGTTTGGAATGAATTCCTCCGCAAGTCCAAACTCTGCTAAGATGTTTATTTCGTATTTCTCGACCTTGTCTTGATTTCTCTCGATAACCTGGTCGATGAACTGCTTCAATTGTGCATAGATCTCTAGTATCTCCATTCTCGCGCTGTAGATTTCTCTGACTATATGAGACCGGTCCTTTCGCTTTCTTGCAATGTCTCTGTAAAGGCCTTTCTCGAAGTAGTCGGTCTGAGCGTCAAAATATTTCAAAGTGCCTATGGTTGTGGCACTGCCTCGCAGTTTGGCAGCCTTGTCTTTCCATGTTTTGAATGCCTTCCTGTAGTCTTCGTATTTTCTATTGGGCTCATCAAGCTTCGACTGCAATCGCTTTATGTCTCGTTCCTTTTCCTCCAACTGGACAACAAGGCTGAGTTCCTCACCAGAAATGCCTTTTACGCTCTCTTCACTTACTCGATTGCTTTCATTCGTAACAGCGGCCTTAAGGTCGTCAATTAGCCTCCTAATAGGGCCCGTATCAATCCTGTAGCTTATAACTTTGCCAATCTCAAAGTTCTTCAGGGCCTTAAGCCGCGATGCGAATGACAGAACAAACTCATCTAGGTCTTGCTTCTTCTGTACAAGCTCTCTCAGGAATTGTCGCAGCGTTTCCAATTGACCATTTTGCCGTTGAATACGTGTTTGAACGCCAGCAATCTGGCGCTTCAGGCGGCTTGCCGCCGTTGTCAGGGATCTTATCTCTGAAATCGCGGCCTTCGCGTTTGGATCTTTCGTGGATGCTTTCGATGGTGCTGCAACTTTCTTTGGCACTGGCAATGCATCCAACTCATCCTGTTTGGCTTGACGCTGTTTATTCAATTCTTCATGGTAGACGGGATTTCTCTTCTTTTCCAATTGAGCGATTTGGTGGTTCAATTCATGTAGCGTCTGTTTCTTTGACGCGACAACCCTTTCAATTGAAGTCCGCTTAAAGTCAAGGAAGTCGTCAAATGTCTCCTTCTTGAGTCGCTTTTCTTCTGGTATATGCTGGAATACAACAGAATTGATTTCTCTCTTGAACTCATCCAAGTTGGCAATCTCGTTGCATACCCTCTCGAAGTATCCTTGTGGCAAGTACTTGACATCCTCAGGCGAGGTTAGGTCTACCGGCTCGCACAGACATTTCGAAGACTTCTTTTCTGGACTGACCCACTGGAGGCACGCGGTGAACTTGTCTGCGTATCCATTTTCCAGGAAACGATCTTGCTTCAGGAACGAGAAATGTGGGTAGTATCTGCTATGACCGCACAGACCCATGATATCAGTAATTGCACTCTTGCCGCTTCCTTTATTTCCAATAATGACCGTTAGCTCGTTGCCGAAATCCATTGAAACGTTTTTAAACCATTGGCCGTTGCGGCCATCATATTGAGGAATCGCGGAAATTGCCAGATTGCTAATATATTTCGTGCCATTTTGCCTTACGCGTTCGAGTACTTCTGGTCTGTCACTCAGACATACTCGTGATTTCGGTTCATGCACTATAGATCTCAGGCCCTCGAAGCACGGGTCTGCTTTGATCCAGGCGAAGCGCGAGCCTATATCCTCCAATTCGTGGGCATCAGATGCGGTGATGGATGGTTTGTCAAAGTTGTTGAGATAGAATTCTGCGTTGTCGTTCTCCTTGCGAATCTCGCAGATATCTATATACCCTGAAGAAAGCAGCTCCTCTTTGACAGGCCCCAAAGAATTAGCTAGGGTCACTCCTGGTTTTCCCAAATGCTTCATCTCCCGATCGAAGCTGTTTTCCTTGGAGCCTGCATGAGCCACGACAAGGCCGCCATATTTGTGGATTAGGTTCGCGGCTGTCTTGAAGTCAACCTGAACCAAGAACATTCCTTGCTTGCGTGCTTCTTCTGCTGAGGGATTGCCTTTGCTCTTCTTTTCAAGTTCACGATTACCTGCGGCTATCATTTTAGCCTCGCTGAGGCCGAGTTGGTTCAGGACGAGATCTTCAAGGTTCTTCCCATCCAGCTCGTATTCACCATGAACCTCCGGGAAAAGGCCAATCATGTGAACGGACTTGTCGCCGTACTCTGTCCTGAACTCTATTCCGGCAATAACGGCTAATCCTTTTGCCTTGCCTATCTCTCTGATTTTATCAATGTTTTTCGTGGTATGGTGGTCGGTGAGCGCAATTACGGAAAGATCCTTCTTCTTAGCCTGCTGAACTATCACTTCACAAGAGAGACTGCCATCGGAGGCATTTGAATGAATATGCAAATCCCACTTTCTCCATTCTGATCCTTTAGGATATGCAAATTGAGGAGTGTCAAGTCTTTTTTTCATTTCCAAATTCCTCCGTGCGTATGATGGCGCACCTCGTTGGGCAGGTTTGCAACTTTGCACTCAACAAGCGCAAGTGGCTGCAAACCAGATCATAGATCGCATAATAAACCAATCCTACGCTTGCAGGTGTTTCTGTTTAACAGACTTTGAATAATGGAAGTCATTGAACCGCTCTCCCGTGAACTGCCTGCCGCCCGGCCAGTCCTTCGATTCCCCGTCCCAAGCCCAGAACCAGGGATACTCCGCCCTTTCCCGCTGCGGCTCCTTGCCCTTGTCCTTGCCCCAATTCACCTTGGGATTCTTCCGCAAGATGCCGGCAAGAATGAAAGGCCTGATGTTCAGCCTGACTCCGTCGTTCAGATCGGGAGCCCATCCCATGGCCTGCTTCGACAGCGGCTTCCACCGCACGAATATGTCATAGGGAGGCTCGCCTTCGAGGATGGCTTCCAGCTTGGATTTCAAGCCCAGAGCAGCTTCAAGCCTCGCGTCGCTCCCCTCTTCACCTGAGTCTACGGCCCGGCGCTGCCTGTTGATCCAGTCCCCAAGGTAGGTGTAGATGAGCTTTTCCAGGGTTGCGCGCGTCAATGTGTGGTAGTTCAGCAGCGCGCTGAAACCGCTCCTGTTTCCGTCCCACACGTGCCAGATGAACGGCCGCTGCTGGAACAGCCGGCAATGCTGTTCGAAGAACCCATCGCGCAGCCAATCCGCAAGCTGCCTACCCTCGAAGCCCACACTGGCAAGAAGCTCCTTCTGCTTCTCCTGGCCCCATTCCGCTCCGTAGACATCCGCCAGGAGCGCCCTGAGCCTGTCGACCGCAGAAAGCACTCCCTGAATCATGCTGACGCAGACGACGCCGTCCGCATCCGCGTGCTTCTCCAACCCATCCGGCCCGAGGGCAGGACAATCAGGGAAACTCGATCCCGTTAGCCGCGGCCATCGGTAGCCGAGCATACGTGCCACCGCGACCTGAAGCGGCGCATCGGATCCCGTGGGGTGTCCGCTGAAAAGCCACTGCGTGGGATCGTCTGAGTGCGGCTTGGGCAGGCCATCGGGATACTTTTCGGCAGCAACCTTCTGCCAGTATTCGAGGTCGAAGGGGACTTTTCCGAAAGTACCGGGCGTAATTAAAAGCTTCTTGTCTAACTTTCGTAACTCTCTACTGAATTCACCCGATTGAAAGAAAGCCCATAATGCTGAATTATCACTGATATTGTCAAGAATGACTGTTGCAAGCGCCTTGTTATAGCACTCTCCAAAATAGAGAGAAAAAGATATTGATTTTGAACCAGCGACAGCAAATCCGTGCTTGCCTATAGATTCAAAGCCTTGTATGCGTGCGCCAGGATACTTGGATAATTCGCAGTTCTCGTTCTCCCAGTCCCACACATGACGCCGTCCACTGAAAAGGTGTTCATCTCTTGTTGTTAGAAAGTTTTTCCACTTTTCAGCATTCAGGACTTCCCAGAAATATCGTACAAATTTTGAATCATCACCAGTCGAAGAACCTTGATAGATTCTGCAATAGTGCATCAATAGCTTGCTATAATCTGATTGGGATTCCTCAACACCAATCCTACAATCAGGACTTGAACGTTGTTCCCTCTGCCCCACCATTACGACTTGCTTTGTCTTCAGCCCCTTCGCTTTCTCCGCCGGGGTCTTCTCCTCCGAC
>JBEKTX010000105.1:0-11951 GCA_049515615.1 Spirochaetia bacterium | reverse complement strand
AGTACAAGCGGTACTCGGTGACCGGCCTGGACCGCTACCGCCTGCAGGGAATCCTTCGCGGCATCGGCTACCAACCGGACACGTATCGCAACATCGGGTTCGGCAACTACGCCCAGATCTTCGCAGGCCAGGTCGAGCAGCGCTTCTATCCCCACATGTTCAGCAAGACGAGCTTCAACGAGGACTCGGACCTGCCCGCGACCATTCCGCGGGGCGAGTTTGAACGGCTGGTTCTTCCCCACCTTTCGGGCGACGCCGAGCGGCAGCTTCTCCTCTCATTCTATTCTCAGGACAAAGACGCCTATGGATTGAACAAGGAGCTGAACGAGTTCGTCCTCGAGGACCGGATCTGGCTTCTGCCCGAAGTCGACAAGGCAAAGACCGTCCCCTCGTCGAGCGTGGATGGGTTGATCTCGGCGGTCAAGGACGCCGGGTTGAAAGGTGATACGGCAGGACTTGCCAGCGCGGTGGATTCCTTTCTTCGCGCGAGCTCGCTCTCGAGCACCAGCACCGCCGCGGTGAAATCCGCCTCGGAACAGATTTTCCGAAACGGCGCCGTCAAGAAGCTCCTTGCCGGCGCGTGGGTCCAGCGGAAGTTCGAGATGGGCGTGATCGGTTTCACGCTCTTTTTCACCTTCTTCAATGTCGTGCTGAGCAACCTGCTCGCATTCTTCATCGCCCTCGCCCTGGACCGGGGTCTCAAGACGCAAAAGATCCTGCGCTCGGCTTTCTTCCTCCCGAATGTCCTGTCCATGATCGTGGTCGCTTTGATCTGGTCTTTCGTGTTCTTCAACCTCCTGCCGGCGCTCACCGGCATCGATAAGTGGATGGGAGATCCCGACAAGACGCCATGGCTGCTCGTGCTCGTCCAGGTCTGGCAGCAGACCGGCTACCTCATGGTCATCTACCTTGCCGGCATGTCGACCATCCCGACGGACGTCCTGGAGGCGGCGAGCATCGATGGGGCCTCGTTCCGCAGCAGGCTTCGGCACATTGTCCTGCCGCTCCTGGTGCCCGCATTCACCGTCTGTCTTTTCCTGAGCCTTTCGAACTCCCTGAAGAGCTTTGACCTCGTCTACGCGATGCAGGGCCCTTCAGGGTACGCGACCGGCACGGTGCCGTTCGTCATGGACATCTTCTTCGACGCCTTTGCCAAGAAGCAGGCGGGGCTCGGGACCGCAAAGGCGATCCTCCTGTTTCTGACGATCGCCCTCATCACGGGTGTGCAGCTCACGGTGAGCAAGCGGCGGGAGGTCCAGTTATGAAAGCGGCACGGTCTCGGCCCTGGGGGCGCTGGATCCTCGAGATTGTCATGATCTTGATCGCCCTCGCGTGGATCTATCCCGCGCTGTTCGTCCTGAGCAACGCGGTGAAGCCGGAGGCCGAGATCAAGCTGCATCCGGTCAGCTTCCCCACTACCTTCACGGCGGCAAACTTCGCAAAGGCCTGGACCGAGATGAGATTTCCCCGCGCGCTCCTCAACACGGCGATCATCACCGTGTTCGGCGTTGCCGGGATCATTCTCGTGAGCTCCATGGCGGCGTGGAAGCTCGCCCGCACGTTCGGCCGCCTGTCCTGGTTTCTCTACCTCGTGTTCGCCTTCGCCATGGTGATCCCGTTCCAGATCATCATGGTGCCGATCGTCGGGCTGTCCACTGACCTGAAGCTCGCCACGGTCTGGGGCATCATCCCGATGTACTGGTGCCTCGGAGCGCCGCTTGCGGTCTTCATGTACCACGGCTTCGTGAAGGGAGTGCCCCGTGAGCTGGAAGAAGCCGCGTCGATCGACGGGGCCGGACAGCTCTTCGTGTTCTTCCGCGTCGTGCTCCCCCTTATGGTGCCCATCACCGCCACGATCGTCATCCTCGACGCTCTATGGCTGTGGAACGATTTCCTCCTTCCTCTGATCGTGGTCAAAGCAGGAACGCTCCAGCTCGAGCAGCTTCACTTCTACGGAATGTTCCTGCGTGAATACGGCCCCTCCGCCGCGAGCCTCATCCTCTCGGCCACGCCGATCATCGTGCTGTACCTCGCGCTGCAGAAGTACATCATCAGGGGAATCGCCGCGGGCGCGGTGAAGGGCTAGCCCCTCCGGGTGGGCCCGTAATCCACACTGGCGACATCCAGGGGCTGCAGTCCCACCTTCACAAGGTTCCTGTATCAGCCCGCCAGGTGAGAGCTGCAATCATAGGGAACCAATCTGCGCCGCCGTCATGAAAGCGTCCCTCAGCCGATGATTGAACAATCGCGTGGGGATCATTAAGGTGGTGGTGGCAAGAGCTGCGGAGGTGCGAAGTGAACAAGCGAATGGTCGTAGCAGTAGTTCTTGCCGTCCTCTTGGCGGCTTCGGCGCATGCACAGACGACGGATTTCTTTCAGCTGGTACAGACCGGAACACTACAGGATGTACAAGCCGCAATCAAAAAAGGCGCGGACGTGAATGCGAAGGACTCGAGCGGCTGGACCCCGCTGATGGACGCCGCCGGGAAGAACCAGAACCCCAAGGTGATCACCACGCTCCTGAACGCTGGTGCGGACGCGAAGGTGAAAGACAAGAACGGCTGGACCGCGCTGATGTACGCCGCCGAGTTTAACAAGAATCCCGAGGTTATCACAGCGCTCTTGAAAGCAGGCGCGGATGCGAAGGCGAAAGACAAGAACGGCTGGACCGCGCTGATGTATGCCGCTGCGGAAAACTATAACCCCGAAGTGATCACCACGCTCCTGAAGGCTGGCGCAGACGCGAAGGCAAAAAACAACGCGGGAAGGACAGCCTTTGATGAAGCGTGCGCAGCGCACAACCTGGAAGGCACCGAAGTCCTTCGACAGCTTCAGAAAGCGTCGCAGTAAGCGGGGAGTGTGTTCAACGCGGCGGTAAGGATGTAGAATGGCAAGACCCACGGAAGTGCAAAGTGCATAAGCGAATGGTCGGCGTAGTTGTTCTTGCGGTCTTCTTGGCGGCTTCGGCGAAGTTCTCTCTGTTCTCCAGAAGCAAAAGGAGATAATAACATGAATGGTCTCATGGTCGCTGGAGTAATCGTAAACGCGTTTGTGGGGATCGTGTACGGGCTGGCAGGGGGTTACGTTGGATTTGTCGCATTTACGTTGGTCATGGTCGGCATCTCCGTCGTTGGAATGATTGTGATCGCCACGGGTTCAAAAAGGGCGGGCGCAATTCTTGTTATCATCGGGTCGGTCGGTTTTGTCCCGATTGGGTTGATCGCAATCTTTGGGGCAAAAAGGGTGCTCGACCAGGCAAAATGGAAGCAAGCGAGCATGGCGAACGATGATAACTCGATCCCGCTTATGCTCGGCCAAGCCAAACGGAAGCAAGCGAGCATGGCGAACGACGACAACTCGATCCCGCTTATTGGCGCCGCGAAGGATACAAACCCCGAGGCGATCACCTCACTCTTGAAGGCGGGCGCGGATGTAAACGCTCGAGACAAGGACGGCATGACTGCGCTGATGCGTGCCGCCCTGGGCAACCAGAATCCCGAGGTGATCGCCACGCTCCTGAAGGCCGGTGCGGAGATCGAGGCTCGGAACAAGAACGGCTTGACCGCACTGATGTACGCAGCCATAAGCAACCAGAATCCCGAGGTGATCACCACGCTCCTCAAGGCCGGTGCGGAGATCGAGGCTCGGGACAAGGATGGCGGGACTGCGCTGATGTACGCCGCCATAAGCAACAAGAACCCCGAGGTGATCACGACACTCCTGAAGGTCGGCGAAGACGCGAAAGCGAAAAACAGCGAGGGCAAGACAGCCTTTGATTACGCGCAGGATAACGAGAAGCTGAAAGGCACCGACGCCTACCTGCGGCTTCAGGAAGCGTCACAGCGAGAAAGGTCTCACGGGGGGGTGTAAACAGACATGCGGCAGAGGGCTGCCGCATCCAGGGTCCGCTCCCGCCCCATCCGGAGGCTATAGATCCGCCTCTTTCACCTTTTTCGCCCCTACAGTATCTCTTGGCCCGCTTTCCCTGGGGCAAGATCGTAGATCTTTTCTATGTTGACCCTGATCACTGCTTTTGGTGCGGGCATTCCCGCCTTCTGTAACATGCCTGCAGCTTGTTCATAGAGCTCTCCAGAGGTG
Source organism: Spirochaetia bacterium (assembly GCA_049515615.1). Classification (GTDB taxonomy): domain Bacteria; phylum Spirochaetota; class Spirochaetia; order SZUA-6; family Fen-1364; genus Fen-1364. The sequence continues at coordinate 7,853 of JBEKTX010000105.1, read as the reverse complement.
ACCGCCGTTGGAGTGCCGAGGAACCGAAAGCCCTTCGCCTTTTCCCTGTCCACCACCGCGATGGCAACCTTGGAACCCCGTCCCACGTTGCCCCATGTATGCTTGCCAGTCACCTCGGTATATATCAGGTGCTCATCGTCGAGAACCCTGGTGCTGCGCTTCGGGCCGACATTCGGCGTGCCGTCGGGGTTGACGGTCGCGACGAAACACTGCTGCGCGGCGATCATGTCCTTCATTTCCTGTGTGAGCCTTGCCATCGCTGCCTCCTTGCTCCGTCGCTTCCGACGAGATCCTCATCAGAATAGCATCCGCGTCAAGGCCGAGCAGGGCGGCTGGACGCTGCCGTCAGTGTTCCGACTTCAGTCCCTCTTCCACGGCATTCGAAGGCACTCCTCGGTGCGGTAGAGCCGGAAGTCCGCCTCGCCGTTGACAAGGAATGTCTTCACCGTGCTCTCGGCAAGGTACGCGCGGGCGCGGGCCAGCGTTCGACCCGTGCGTGAGACATCGTCCACGAGGAGGACCTTTTTCCTCACGAACGGTGGAGGACCCTCGTCCAGGAGCCGCGCATCCGCGAAACGGGGCTTGTTCTCGTGATCACGATAGTTGATATGCACGACACCCATTGGGATGCCCCACTCCTGCTGAATGAGCGCCGCGGGAATGATCCCGCCCTGCGCGATGGCGACAATCGCCTCAAATCGCTCGCCCTCCATCTGCGCGAGAACCCTGTCGAGCTCCGCGTAGAACTCCGTCCAGTCGATCGATTGGGTGTACACCATCGCTCGCTCTAATGTATGGTCGCCCGGGCTTGGGATCAAGAACGGCCAGGGAGCCGCCGGCGCGGGGCCGGCCGCTGGCGCGAGGCTCCCGGTCAGGCTACAATGCGCCCGGGAGGCTCCATGGCAGACGCCGGCAAAGACAGTGCGCTCCTGATAATCGACGTGCAGAACGATTTCTGCCCCGGGGGGAACCTCGCGGTCGAAGCAGGCGATGAGGTTGTGCCGGTCATCAACAGCATCATGCCGTTCTTTTCTCGCGTCATTGCCACCCAGGACTGGCACCCTCCGGACCACGTGTCCTTTGCCAGCACCTACCCGACCCGCAAGCCCCTGGATGTCGTGGAGGCAGACGGGATCGAGCAGGTCCTCTGGCCCGACCACTGCGTCCAGGGCACGCGCGGCGCTGACCTTCATCCCCGGCTGGAGACCGCCCGGATCGGGCTTCTCCTCCGCAAGGGCATGCGCCGGGGGCTTGATTCGTATTCCGCATTCTTCGAGAACGATCACCGAACCGACACCGGTCTGCGCCACTATCTCAAGGGCGTGAAGCTGCGGGAGCTTTTCATCTGCGGCCTCGCTACCGACTACTGTGTTCTCGCCTCCGCCTTGGACGCCCGCAGGCTCGGATTCCGGGTGTCGCTGGTCCGCGACGCGTGCCGCGGCGTGGATTTTCCGAACGGGGGCATTGAAAGAGCGATTGCGGCCATGCAGAAGGCGGGAGTTCTGATGACGGAGTCCGCGAGCTTCGAGCATCTCTCTGCTTGACTGCACGCTCTCCCCGGTGTAAGTTGCAGGCGGTTATGAGAAACACAGGCCTTCGACAGACACGGATTGCACTCGCGCTCGTACTCGTCGTCGTACTCCCGGGAGGCACGTCCGTGTGTGCACCGTAGGCTTCTCAACCTGATTGAGATAAGCCCTTCTCGGTGGACACCGAGCGGGGCTTTTTTTTTCGTCAAGGAGGACTCATGCGGTACACAGGCGCCTCTCTCCTGATGGAGCTTCTGAAGAGACAGGGCATCAGGATCGTCGCGGGCATTCCGGGGGGCGCAAACCTCCCGGTCTACGACGCGCTGGGGCAGAGTGATCTGCGCCATATCCTCGTCCGCCATGAGCAGGCCGGCGGTTTCCTCGCTCAGGGCATGGCACGATCAACGGGCAAGGCGGCTGCATGTTTTGCCACGTCGGGCCCCGGTGCAGTCAACCTGCTGACCGCGATTGCTGATGCCAAGCTCGATTCCGTGCCCATCGTCGCCGTCACCGGGCAGGTTGCAACCCCGTTGATCGGGACGGACGCCTTTCAGGAGGTGGACACGTACGGGATGAGCATACCGGTAACCAAGCACAATTTCCTGGTACGCTCAGTCTCCGAGCTCCTGGAAGTGGTGCCGGAGACGTTCCGCCTCGCGCTGTCGGGACGCCAGGGCCCGGTTCTCATCGACATGCCCAAGGATGTCCAGCAGGCGTTGATTGACCTGGACCGCCTGCCCGAACCGGGGGTCGCTGATCCTGCCCCCGAACCTGACGGGGCAGTGCTCGCCTCCATGGCGCGTCTCATCGCGTCCGCCGAGCGTCCCCTGCTGTACGTCGGAGGAGGCATCGTCGCCTCCGGAGCGGAAGAGGAGGTGCGCGCGCTCTCCGCTGCGTGCGGGATACCGGTGACCTGCACGCTCATGGGCCTGGGCATCATGGACCCGGATGACCCGCTTCACCTTGGGATGCTGGGGATGCATGGCAGCCGGGCGACGAACCTTGCCGTGGATCGCGCGGACCTTCTGCTCGCGCTGGGAGTGCGATTCGATGATCGCGCAACGGGCTCGGTTGCCGGATTCGCTCCCCGCGCGCGCGTCATCCACATAGACATCGATGAGGCGGAGATCGGCAAGATCCGGCGTCCCGACATCTCGGCCTGCGGCGACGTGAAACGCGCGCTGCGGCGCCTGAACAGGCTGGTCGGGAGCGCGACCCGGGAGGCGTGGAGAGCGGAGATCGGCGCCCTCAGAAGGGAATACACCCTCGAGGCCCCGGAGGACGATTCGCATCCCGGCACGCTGGTCAGAGCGCTGGCCGGCGCCGCGCCGGGGAACGCGATAGTGACCGTTGACGTCGGCCAGCACCAGATGTGGGCCGCGCAGTCGTGGCCGGTTCGGCGCACCCGCAGCTTCCTCACTTCCGGAGGGCTGGGCACGATGGGGTTCGCGCTTCCCGCCGCAATGGGCGCGGCCCTGTCACATCCGGATAAGACAGTGCTCGTGCTTACGGGAGACGGCTCGCTGCTCATGAATATCCAGGAGCTGGCGACCATCGCCGAGAACGATCTCGACATCAAGATCTGCGTGTTCAACAACGGACACCTCGGGCTCGTCCGTCAACAGCAGGAGCTTTTCTACGGCGGGCGCTACGTCGCTTCCCGTTTCGACGCGCGGCCGGACTTTGCCGCCATTGCGAGGGGCTTCGGCATCCCGGCGTGCACGATCCGAGCGCCTCATGACGCTGCGGCGCTCACTCGCGCGCTGGCGACCAGGGGGCCCGTGCTGCTGGACATCGCCGTGCCGGAAACGGAGAACGTCTATCCCATGGTCCCGCCCGGAAAGAGCAACATCGAATCGATCTGGAGGGGGAACGCATGAACAGCCTGCCGAACACCATTGTGAAGCTCATGGTGAAGAACCACCCCGGGGCGATGTCCCACATCACCGGGTTGTTCTCCCGCAGGGGCTTCAACCTGGAGGGGATCCTCTGCGCGCCCGTGGACGGCGGCGCAGAAAGCGCCATGTACCTGCTGGTGCGAAACGACGAAAGGCTCGAACAGATTGTCAAGCAGCTCAGGAAGCTCTACGATGTGAAATCGGTCTCCGTGCAGGACGACCTGGATCACACGGTTTTCAACCGCATCGAAGAGCTCCTGAGTGATGCGCAGCTGCCGAGGGAAGAGGAGCCTGTCTAGCGGGCGCCTCGCGAATCCCGCGCCGCCAGCGGGTCGATATGGATGAATGCCCGGGACACTTCAACCATGTTCTCGATTGCCTGCTGCACTTTTTCCCCGATCGCGGCCGCTTCCTCGATGGTCAAGGTCTTGTCCACGTCGATGTGCACCTCAATCTCCACGGATGTTCCCACGTAGTGGGCGAACACGTCGTTCAGCCCGAGAACCCCTTCAGTCGCTTTCGCGGTTTCCATGATCCTCTGCACGAGCTCGGACGGAGGAGCGGCTCCCATGAGGTACTTCATGTTGTCACGGCCGATGCGGAATCCCGCCCAGATGATCCAGGCGCCCACCGCAATGGCCGCGAGGGGATCGAAGATCGGAAAGCCGAGGTTTGAAGCGCCGACGCCGATGATGACGGCAGCGGAGATAAGCACGTCGTTCCGATGGTCCGTGGCTGATGCCATGAGCGCTGTGCTCCGCGTCCTTTCCGCGGTCACCCGGGCCACGATGTGCATGGCAAGCTTTACCACCAGCACAGCCGCGAGGAGGATCAGGGGGAGGATACCGGGCTCCATCCGCTGCCCGCCGAAGAGCCGGCCAAAGGACTGCGTGATGATCTCGAAACCCACGATGCCCGTGAGGATTGCCACCACGAGACCCGCCAGGGGCTGCGCGCGCGCATGCCCGAAGGGGTGGGTGGCGTCCGGTCCTCTGTGCGAGCTTCGAACGCTGATCAGCACAATGGTGGACGCGACGATGTCGGTGAGGGAATTGAATGAATCCGAGATGATCGCTATCGAATTGAAGGAAAGCCCGACGAGGATCTTGGCCACAAAGAGCACAACGTTGCCCGCGATGCCCATCCATGTAGCCGCCTGCTCCGCTGTTCTGCCTGACAGTCGTTTCACTGTGACTCACCATACCAGCCGCGGCAGAGAAAATGAAAGGGGGCCCTTCGGGCCCCCGGACCAGATACCCCGCACCACGTTCGGGTCTGCGCTGTCTCAGGCGCTCGTCGTCGGCGAACCTCCGCCTCCGGATTCCGCGCCCCCCGCCTCGCCCTTCTTCTCAGCGAAGCGGTCGAATGCCTCCCTGCCCTCTTTCTCCCAGAACTCGCGGTACAAGCGCCACTCGTCGCGCCCATGTCTGCCTTCCCACGGGCCGCCCCCCCAGGGATTTCCCTTCCAGGGACCGCGGCCGCGGCCGCCGTGGCCGCCGATTGCGCCGAAGAGCAGCTTCGCGAGGATCACGATCCCGAACGACTGCCAGTAGGTGATCTCACCGATATGGAAGATCACGGGCATCAACCAGTTCCACAGGATCATCACCAACCAGCCGAACACCAGGGCAAAGAGCGCCGCCCCGATGACGCCAAGGATGACCATGCCCACAATGCGCAGGCCTTTCACGGCGGGATGACCGCCGTGCCACGCGCCGTGCGCACCGTGCATACCGTACCCAGTCATACGACACCTCCTGTGAGCGATTCACGCAGGGCCTGGATTGCCCGGTGCTTCCTCGCGAGCAGCGTGCCGATGGGCGTCTGCCACTCCTCGGCGAGCTCTCTGAAGCTGCGGCCTTCCAGCTCCGTGGCCACGAGCACGTCGCGCTGCGCGCGGGGAAGGTCTTCGATCGCTTCCCCCAGCGCCTCCTGCGCTTCCTCCCGGTCCATGGTCTGCTCCGCTTCGTAGCGAAGATCGGCAATCTCGCCTGAAAGCTCCTCCGAGGGCGCGCGCTTCCTGCGATAGAGGTCGATCACCCGGTTGCGAAGCGAGCGGAAGAGGTACCCGGAGAGGTCGACGATCGGATCCGTCATGTCTGCCTTCTCGAACAGGTGTTCGATCACGTCCTGCACGACGTCCTCCGCATCCCTCTCCGCGGTGTCCTCGATCCGGGAGCGCACGTAGCCCACCAGCCGGTTCCATTCCTCGCTGATGAGGCTCGCAAGCCTTTTTTTCTGCGTCTCCGCGCTCACAGTTTCAATGACGCGCCGCGGGCCGTTCTATTGCATCCAGGAACCGGCGCAGGCTGGCTTCCAGGGCAGCGGGTGAGGTGACGTGCGGCCAGTGGTCCGCATCCGGCAGGGTCTCGATCCGCGCGCGGGGAAAGTACCGGAGCATCACCGCGTGGTCCTCGGCGCGCACATATTCCGACCTTCCCGCTGCGACCAGGAGCGCCTCCCCGCCGAAGCTGCCGCTCATCGTCGCCCAGTCCGCCGCGACCGTGCTCCTCTCCAGGGCGCCGACGTTGGGCTTCCATCGGAAACCGTACCCGGCGGATTTTCGAGCGGCGTTCGTCAGCAGGAATTGCCGCATGCGCAGGTCGGGGACCACGGACAGGAGGAGCTGATCGAGCTCCGCGCGGGAACGGCAGCCGCTGATGTCCGTCTTCAGGGCTCGAAGCTCCTCTCCTTGCTCCGGGGGATACGGCCGCGGAGCGATGTCGATCGAGGCGACACCGGCCGTCATGCCCGGGTGCCTGATGGCAAAGCCCATTGCGATCAGCCCGCCCATGGAATGCCCGATGAGCCGCACCGGCTCGGATGCCCGGGCGTTCACCCAATCGAGGAGATCCTGCACGCAGTCGGCGAGCGAGTGCGACGGGTCATGCGGCGAGTCCCCGTGGTTGCGCAGGTCCAGGGCAAACACATGCCCGAGCCTCGAGAGCCTGCGGCCCATGCCCGCCCAGTTCTGCGAGGAGCCGAAAAGCCCGTGCAGGATGACGATCGGGCCGCCCTCTCCCCCAAGGTCGCGAAACGACAGGTCCATCGTTCAACTGTACCGGCTCCATTGACTTTTTTCATCACGCGTATATTCATACACCCCAAGGGGGCGCCATGCCGGAGACCAAGAACGCGAGCGGGAAAGCCACGCCCGAGACGGCTCGGCTGATCCTGGAAGGCCGCGAGTACGAGCTTCCTGTCGTGCGCGGCACCGAGGGGGAGAAGGCCGTCGACATCTCCAGTCTCCGCAGGAACACGGGCTACATCACCCTCGACAAGGGCTACGAGAATACGGGCTCCTGCAGGAGCTCGGTCACCTTCATCGACGGTGAGAAAGGGATCCTCCGTTACCGCGGCTACCCGATCGACGAGCTGGCCGCAATGTCCACCTTCACCGAGGTGGCGTACCTCCTGCTCTACGGGGAGCTTCCCACGACGACCCAGCTGGAGGAGTTTTCCACGTTCCTCAACGAATCCTCCCTCATCCACGAGGATATGCTCCACTTTTTCGTCGGATTTCCGCGCGGGTCGCACCCCATGGGCATCCTTGCCACGACCGTGGCGTCGCTGTCCACCTTCTATCCCATCCCCGAGGTCATGGACGAGAAGGCCGAGCGCCAGATCCTTGCGAACCTCATCTCCCAGGTGCGGACCATCGCCGCCATCTCGTACAAGAAGTCCATTGGCGAGCCCATCGTCTATCCCTCCTACAAGCTGCGCTACGTCCCGAACTTCCTCAACATGATGTTCTCTTCGCCCGTCAAGGCGACCGTCCTGGACGACGACATCGTGCGGGCGATCGACCTCTTCCTGATCCTTCACGCCGACCATGAGCAGAACTGCAGCACTTCCACCGTGCGTCTGACCGGCTCCAGTCTTGCGAACGTGTATGCCGTCATTTCCGCCGGAATATCCGCCCTCTGGGGGCCCCGCCACGGTGGGGCCAACCAGGAGGTCATCCGGATGCTCGAGAAGATCCGTGACGAGCACGGGGATGGCACCGAGTATGTGAAGCGGGCGAAGGACCGCAACACCCCGGACCGGCTCATGGGTTTCGGCCACCGCGTGTACAAGAACTTCGACCCCCGGGCGAAAATCCTCAAGGAAGCCTGCCACAGGCTCTTGAAGAAACCGGGCATGATCGATCCCCTGTTCGACATCGCGCTGCGCCTCGAGGAGATTGCGCTGAAGGACGAGTACTTCATCTCCCGCAATCTTTACCCGAACGTGGACTTCTACTCCGGGCTCATTCTGCGCGCGGCGGGCATCCCCTACGATATGTTCACGGTGCTGTTCGCCATCGGCCGCACGCCGGGCTGGCTGGCGCACTGGCGCGAGATGTACCACGGGGAGGATTTCAGGATCATGCGGCCGCGCCAGATCTACGTGGGCAGCACCTGCCGTTCCTACATCGACAGGTCGC
>JBEKTX010000104.1:0-11980 GCA_049515615.1 Spirochaetia bacterium | reverse complement strand
CCGAAGTCGTGGGGATGCGCCTTTCCGGCGGACTCCGCGAAGGCGTGACGGCCACGGACCTCGTGCTCACAGTCACTCAATCATTGAGAAAGTACGGCGTCGTGGACAAGATCGTGGAGTTCTTCGGTCCGGGCCTCGCCTCCCTCAGCGTGGCGGACAGGGCCACGATCAGCAACATGTCTCCTGAGTACGGGGCCACGGCCGGCTTCTTTCCGGTTGACGAGAAAACGCTGGAATACCTGCGCTTCACCGGGAGAAGCGCGGACCTCGTGGACCTGGTGGAGCGCTATTGCAGGGAGCAAGGACTCTTCCGAAACGCCGACGCGCCGCAGCCGGAGTACTCCGCCGTCATCGAGCTCGACCTGGCGAGCGTGGAGTCATCCATCGCCGGTCCGAAAAGGCCGCAGGACAGGATCGCTCTCGCCCGCGCGAAAGGCTCATGGCGCCAGGCCGTGGCCGCACAGGAGACGCCACGGTCCGCCCCGCAGAATCCGCCTTCGGCGATGCAGAATCCGCCTTCGGCGATGCAGAATCCGCCTTCGGCGATTCGCGAGGTCGAGGTGAAAGTGGCGGGTTCCCGGGAGACACTGCGAGACGGTGCGGTGGTGATCGCGGCAATCACGAGCTGTACGAACACTTCGAACCCTGCCGTGATGATCGCGGCAGGCCTCCTGGCGCGCAAAGCGGTGCAGCTCGGGCTGCGGGTTCCCGGCTATGTAAAGACGAGCTTTGCACCGGGATCGAAGGTTGTGACGCAGTACCTCGACCGGGCCGGTCTCAGCCCTTACCTGGAGGCTCTGGGCTTTCAAATCGTCGGCTACGGGTGCACGACGTGCATCGGCAACTCGGGACCCCTCCAGCCCGTGATAAGCGCAGCCATCAAGGAGAGGGACCTGACAGTGGTCTCAGTTCTCTCGGGCAACCGGAATTTCGAGGGGCGGATACACCCCGAGGTGAAGGCGAACTACCTCGCCTCACCGCCCCTTGTTGTCGCATATGCGCTGGCAGGCTCCATGGAGGTTGACCTGACCACGGAGCCCATCGGGCGTGACACGGGTGAGAATCCCATCTATCTACGGGAGATCTGGCCCACGCTCGCCGAGATCGATGCAGCTATCCAGGAGAGTCTCACTCCTGATATGTTCCGCACCGTGTATTCGAGCGTCTTCACCGGGGACGAGGCCTGGCAGAAAGTGCGGATTCCGGAGGACCGGCGCTACCGCTGGGTTGGCGACTCGACATACATCCGGCAGCCGACATTTTTCGAGGGGATATCCGCCCAGCCCCCTGCGGTTCCTCTCATCACCGGGGCGCGTGTCCTTGCATATCTCGGTGATTCGGTCACCACAGATCATATCTCTCCAGCAGGGAACATTCCCGAGAAAAGCCCGGCAGGGCGATGGCTGATGGAGCACGGCGTGAAAAAGGATGACTTCAACACTTACGGATCCCGCCGGGGCAACCACGAGGTCATGATACGAGGGACGTTTGCCAACATCCGCATTCGAAACAGGCTGGTCACGGGAGTCGAGGGCGGGTACACCAGATACCTCCCCTCGGGAGAGCAGCTTGCAATCTTCGATGCGGCGGAGAAGTACGCGGCGCTAAAGACTCCCCTCCTGGTCATTGCGGGCAAGGAGTACGGCTCGGGGAGCTCACGTGACTGGGCCGCGAAAGGCACCATCCTGCTCGGAGTGCGCGCGGTGATGGCGGAGAGCTACGAGAGGATTCACCGCTCGAACCTCGTCGGTATGGGCGTCCTTCCGCTGCAGTTCCTCAAGGGGGAGAGCGCGGAGAGCCTCGGCTTGACGGGAGAGGAGATCTACGAGATCGAAGCAGCGAAAAAGCCGGGTCAGACCATCAGTGTCGTCGCGCGCGATCTTGCGGGGCGGGACAAGACATTCTCCGTCCTTGCGCGCATCGACACCGCCGTGGAGCTGGAGTACTACCGCAACGGCGGAATCCTGCCCACGGTGCTGAGAGGTTTCGCGAGGTCCTCGGTTCCCTAGTCCTTCGCGGGCCCGTCGAAACTGATGGACACGGCTCTCAGGGTCCCGTCCGACTCCGCCGTTCCGCGCACGACGACCTGCATGCCGGGAGCGAGAGCCGCCGGCGTTGCGCTTATGAAGCGGTGGATGGGGATCCCGTCCGGCACGGTGATCGTGGCCGTACCCTTGGGGTAGTTCATGCTCAGCGTGTGCCCGTTCATGCCCTGCATGAAGCCGCTTACAGTCCCGTTCGTCATCCAGTCTGTGGAGTTCATCATGAACTGGTCCATGCGCACAACGCCCAGCATCTCTTTCGCGAAGATATTGATCCTGCTTGCGACCATGTCCGCTCCTGATCGGTGTGACGTCACGCCCAGCGCGTCGCCGGTCTTGATCTGATTCAATTCCGCCGGGTCGCTCTCCAGGACCCGCGTGCTTCCCTGGAGCACGACGGTCTTCTGCGTGTTGTCCGCGAGGGCAAGCGTGATATTTGCGCCGCTGATTGACACGATCGTGCCGCTGACGGGGGGTGGGGGCGCCGCCTGGGCGAAACCACTCATTGCGGTTACTCCGAGGACGAGGAGAATGGAAAACAGCAGGGCCGTGCGGCCCCGCGGCAGAATCTTGCTCATACGTGATCTCCTTTCCGCATCCCTCCTTTGCGGGACGCGGCCATGGAGAGAAGGTACGGCCGGAAATCCCGAACGGCCACATCCCCCGGCCGGTGAGGGTGGACCCTGTGCCCGCTGGCATGTTTCACTTCGTCCATGGAAACCGCAAACTTGGTGGAAGCTCTTCAGCGCGGGAGAGCCACGAAAGCGCTCGAATCACTGTACGGCGTGAAGCCAGGCATCGCGGATCGGCAGAAGGCCCGGTATCTCGGCCTTCTCGATCGGTTTGCGGATGCGTTCCCACGCGCGGAAGGACCCCGCCTTTTCAGCACGCCGGGTCGGACCGAGATCTGCGGCAACCACACCGATCACAACGGGGGCCGGGTGCTTGCCGCGGCCGTGGATCTCGATGCCGTTGCCGTCGCATCGCCGACATCGGATGGACGCATTACCATCGAGAGCGAAGGGTACCCGCTCCAGGAGATCCGCATAGACGACCTCGCGCGGAGGGACTCGGAGCTCGGGACCGCGACGGCCCTCACGCGGGGCGTGGCGGCCCGGATGCGGGACACGGGCAACGCGGTCGGGGGATTCTGCGCCAGCGTGACGAGCGACGTCCTGAAAGGCTCGGGCCTCAGCTCCTCGGCTTCGTACGAGGTGCTCATCGGGACAATCATCAACCACCTCTCCAACGGCGGCAGGATCGGAGGAATCGACATCGCTCTCATCGCCCAGTTTTCGGAGAACGAGTACTTCGGAAAGCCCTGCGGGCTCATGGACCAGGTCACGTGCGCACTGGGCGGGTTCGTGACCATCGATTTTCAGGATTTCTCGCGTCCCCAGGTGAGAGCCGTCCATTCCGACTTCAGCGCGAGCGGGTACGTGCCGGTCATCGTCGACACGGGCGGCAGCCACGCCGATCTCACCGATGAGTACGCCGCGGTGCAGAAGGAAATGAAGGACGTGTCGCGGTACTTCGGAGGGAAAGTGCTGCGCGACATCTCACGGGAACGCGTCCTGGCAGAGCTGCCCCTGTTGCGCGGGAAGGTGAGTGATCGCGCGATTCTCCGGGCCCTGCATTTCTATGCCGACGACATGCGCGTCGAAGCCGAGGTCCAGGCGCTGGAAAATGGCATGTTCGCCGATTTCCTGAGGCTCGTCAGGGGGAGCGGTCGCAGCTCCTGGATGCTCCTCCAGAACTGCTACTCGACCAGGTTCGTCGAGCAGCAGGGCGTGCCCATCGCCCTGTCCCTCAGCGAAATCCTCCTCGGGGAGAACGGGGCGTGGCGGGTGCACGGGGGAGGATTCGCCGGCACCATCCTCGCGTTCGTGCCCGACGCGAAGCTCGGAGAGTATCTCTCCGCCATGAGTGCGGTGTTCGGCGCGGCAGCGTGCCATGCCCTCTGCATGCGCGCGGCAGGCGCCGTGATGCTCGACGTGAGCTGACGGACAAGGCAGCTGCCGATAGCCGGGAGGGGCGGGAGAGAGTATCTTCGTGCCCATGCCCGGTTTCAGCAACTACCACACGCACACGTACCACTGCGACGGCCGGGGGGAGCCGCGCGAGTATGCCGAGGCGGCCCTCCGGAAGGGCATGCCCCGGCTGGGATTCTCCGGGCACAACGTCGTGCCTTTTCCCACTGACTGGACCATGCCTGCCGCGCGCCGGGAAAGCTACCTTGGCGAAGTGAGAGAGGTCCGGGAACGTTACCGCGGCAAGCTGGAGATCTTTCTGGGAATGGAGGTCGATTTCATCCCGGGCATGATCACTCCCCTGCACCCCGACATCAGCGCTCTCGGACTTGATTTTGTCATCGGCTCCGTGCACTTCGTAGGCCCCTCGGACGGAGACCACGCATGGACCGTGGACGGGCCCCGCGAAGAGATGGACGCCGCGGTCCGCGACGGGTTCGGCGGGGATCCGCGCCGCCTTATCGAGCGGTATTACCGGTTGGTCGCGGCGATGGCGGAAACGGCGGCTCCCGACATATTTGCGCATTTCGACATTGTGAAAAAGAACAACCGGGACGGGCGTTTCTTCAGCGAGGAGGAAGCGTGGTACCGCGCCGCGGTGAAACACGCCCTGGATGCCGTGCGCGAATCGGGAAAGGTCATGGAGATCAACACGGGGGGCGTCGTGCGCAACACAAGCGGCGCGTTTTACCCCTCACCATGGATCCTTCAGGAGGCGCGGCAGATGGGGATCCCGGTGTTGGTGAGCGCGGATGCCCATCACCCCGATCACATCGACGGAAAGTTCGCCGAGGCGGTCCAGCTCCTCCGCGGAGTGGGTTACCGCACGCAGCGCCAGCTCACCAGGGGCGGCTGGATCGACCTCGAACTGTAGCCGCGGGCCCGGGGCACTCGAGATGGTACCGGCGGCGCACCGCCGGTACCCTTTGGCATGATGCCTAGAAACGTTTCATGTACTGGTCGACCTGGGCCTGGAATGTCTGGCGGAGCTTTTCCACGCCCGCGGCCTTGAGCTTCTGATCGAGTGTTGCGAAGGACGCATCGATGTTGTCGCTGATCCCGATCCACAGCGGCTGCAGGTACTGGACCATGGTCTGGTTGGCGTTTGCAACCTCTGTTTTCACATCATCCGTGGTCGCCGAGAAGGCGACGAACGGAGTGGGAACCAGGAATCCCTTGGCGATGATATCCTTGCGATGCTGGATGTAGGCCGGCGTCCACGTTGCGAATGGCGGGAACTGGTCCTTGTTGGTGAACCAGAATCCTGCCGCATCGGGCGGATAGGTGTTCTTGTCCGCCGTCAGGCCCTCGGGGAGAGCGATCATGTTGTTTTTCATGACATAGTTCTTTCCCTCGACCCCGAAATAGACGAGGAAATTGTACGACTTGTCCTCGATGATCCTGTCCAGCACCTGGAGCGTCCGCGCGGCGTTCTTCGTGTTGGCCGCGAGGGCGACGCCATTGTTCAGGTACGGATCGGCGCGGTAGTGCGAGCTCCCGTCGAGGCCGGGCACGAGCTCGACATCCCACCCGTTCGCCGTGGCGCCGGCGATGGTTGATTGAATATCGATCGAGTTTCCGAAACCTACCGCGGACTTGCCCTGCACGAACGAGTCTTTGCTGCGAACCTTGTTCGCGAAGACGTCCTTGTTGATGTACCCTGCGTCGTACCAGCCCTTCATTGTCTTCGCGGCAAGTTTCTGCCACGAAAGGACCGGTTCTTCCAGGATGTAGCGGAGCTTGTTCGTCTTGTCGCCGAGGAGCCAGACCAGTCCGGTGCCGGACCCCGTGGTGAACAGGATATCCTCGAAATACGGTCCGTTTGCGTAGCTGATGTAGCTGAAGGGCTGGCCGATGTCATACGTGCTCTCGAGATTCATGGGAATCATCGACGGCTCGTTCGCCTTGATCGCCTTCAGATACGGCTCCATCGCCGTGAACTTCCTGACCGGGGGGACTCCATATTTCTTGCGGAGGTCGCCCCGGATGACCGCGACGGGGACCTTGCGGTCAGGCGTCGGCGTGGGAATCATGTAGATCTTGCCGTTGGGCAATCTGACCTGGTTCCACGCGGCGGCGGGAAGGATCTTCGAGTGCAGGGGCATGTTCTCCTTGAGCATCGAGTCGCTGAGCTCGAGGAAAGCGCCCTTCGCAGCCTCCTGGAAATAGAATTACCAGTTCGCGGTGTAGATCCAGTCGATGTCCTCCCCCGCCGCGAGCACCAGGGGATACTTGGCCTGGAAATCCCCCCACCCGATGTAGTTGATCTCCATGGTGGCGTTGAGGTCTTTCTTCAGCTTCGCATTCAACGCCTGGAGCACGTCGGGCATGCCGGTGGGAGCGTCACCGAGAAGGTACCCGATGATCTTTGCCTCGCTGGCAGGCGCCGTCCCGCCGCCCTGCGCGAATGTGACCGTAAGCGGCAGCAGGAGCAGCAGAGCAACCATGACAATCCGCAACCTGTGCTTCATACATCCCTCCTTCTGTACGTCTCAGACGGACAGCAACGTGTCCGATTCTTCTCATCCCTTGACCGAGCCAAGGGTGATTCCCTTGATGAAAAACCTCTGCACGAACGGATAGGCGAGCACGATGGGGCCGATGGAGATCACCGTCATGGCCAGTTTCAACGATTCCTTCGGCAAGTTGAGCGTCGCGACATTGTTGACGATGTTTGCCGCCATGGTCACGCTGGACAGGATCTTGTAGAGAACGTACTGGAGGGGATACAGGTTCTGCCGTTCCACGTAGAGCATTGCAGTCCACCAGTCGTTCCAATATGCCAATGCCGTAAAGAGGCCGATCGACGCGAGCGCCGGCGCCGTGAGGGGAAGCACGACCCTGAGGAAGATGGTGAAGTCCCCGGCTCCGTCGATCTTCGCGGCCTCCGAGAGCGACGCGGGTATCGAGTTCATGAAGAAATTGCGCAGGATAAGGATATAGAACACGCTGAACATCGGCCCGAGAATGAGCACCGCCAGGGTGTTTTTCAGATGGAGGATCGTGGTGATCACGATGTACGTGGGCGCGAGGCCCCCACTGAACAGCGTGGTGAAATAGATGAAGAAGGCGAGCGAATTACGGTATCGGAGGTCCTTCCGCGAAAGGGAGTATGCGGCCATCGAGGAAAAGAAGAGCGACATCGCCGTTCCGAAAGAGGTGATGAACAGCGTCACCCCGTAGGCCCGCACGATCTTCTGCGGATTCAGGAACACCAGCTCGTAGGCGCTCACGCTGAGCTCGCGCGGAACAATCGAGTACCCGTCGTTGATGATGGAATGCTCCGACGCGAACGAGTTGATCGCCAGCACCAGGAACGGGAATACCGTGATGAGCGCGATGCTTCCGAGAACGGTATATGAAATCACCTTCAGGATGAGCCTGTCGAACGGGACCTTCCCTCTCGGCCGCGGTGCCGCCCGCCGACTTGCCGCCGGCCGCCTCTCCGCCATTGTCTCGGCCATGACCCCGCCTTCAAAAGAGCGCATAGTCGCTCTCGAAGGCCTTCACGACCCTGTTCACGATCATGATGATGGCGAAGCACAGGACCGATTGATAGAACCCGGCGGCCGTCGCCATGCCGAAATCCTGGGTTCCCAGGAGAGACCTGAACACCAGAGTGTCGATGATGTCAGTCTTTTCGATGAGGATTCCGTTGTTGCCGATCAGCTGGTAAAACATGTCAAACTCGCCGCGCAGGATGCGCCCGAGGCCGAGCAGGACGAGAATCATCATTGTGGGTCTCAACATCGGGAGGGTGATGCGGAACACCTTCTGGAACTCGTTTGCCCCGTCGATTGTCGCCGCCTCGAAGCATTCCTGGTCGATTCCCATGATTGCCGCGAGGTACAGGACGCTGCCGAATCCGATCCATTTCCAGATATAGGCGAAGGGAAGGATGAAATACCAGAAGCGCGGGGTCGCATAGATGTTGATCGGCTTTCCACCGAGCCAGACGAGCAGCCGATTGATCATCCCGTATTCATAATTGGCCAGGTTGTAGAGGAAGGAAGCGGCCACGACCCAGGAAATGAAGTACGGCAGGAACATGAAGCTCTGCGCCGCCTTTGTGAACCTCCTGCCCCTCATTTCGGAGATCAGGATCGCGGTGAGCACCGAGAAGAAGGTATACAAGGCGAGAAACAAGAGATTGTAGAGGAAGGTGTTCCTGGTGACGGACCAGGCCTTGCCCGACTTGAAGAAGAATTCAAAATTCTTGAAATGGTTCCAGGGACTGCCCAGGATGCCGTCACGGTAGTTGAACTCCTTGAAGGCAAGAACAATTCCCCCGATAGGCAGATAGGAGAACAGGACGAAATACAGGCACACCGGAACGAACATGAGATAAAGGGTCCTGTTTTTCACGAGCTCGTCGAGGAGCCCCATCCCCTTCCGCGAATGCATCCCTTCTCCTCCCGTGATCATAAAAGGCGCAGGAAAGCCCGCGATACAGGAATTTATTACGATTTCCTCCGTTCTATTGCGATGCGCGCCTCGCAGCGCATGAAAGGATCCCTCCGCACTTTCCGGTGCATGACGGCCATGCTATAGTGGAGGCGGGAGAGAGTCGGTCCGTGCTCAGGCTCATGATCGTCGACGATGAGAGGATGACAAGGGACAGCCTGGCGAAATACGTCGCCTGGAGCACCGTGAACATCGGCTCCGTGAGGACCGCGCGAAACGGCATCGAGGCGCTTGCGATTGCCCATCAGGACCCCCCTGAAATCCTCCTGACGGACGTGAGAATGCCGAAGATGGATGGCTTTGAGCTGGCCGAGCAGGTGAAATGCCTCAACCCGTTCTGCAAGGTCGTCTTCCTCAGCGGTTTCGCCGACAAGGAGTACTTGAAAAAAGCGATCCACCTCCAGGCAATCAGCTATGTGGAGAAACCCGTGAACCTGGAGGAAGTGAAGGAAGCCGTCCGCAGAGCGGTCACGGCGTTCGAGCGGGACGCGGGGGAGCGGCGCGAGGCCGAGCGAATCCGCACAAGAAGCAGGGAGGTGCGCGCGGTCGAACGGGACGAGATCACCCGTCGTCTGGTGACCGGAGATAGGGAAGCGTGCGCGCTCCTGGATTCTCCCTCAGGCGCTCCGCGCGTGTTCGAACCCGACACGAGCTTCACCGTCGGCGCGGTGCGGGTGGAGTGGTCCGCGGATCGCTCGGAGAGCGAAAAAGCAGGGCGGAGGCGAAAGATTCTCATGGCCTGCGGCGAAGTCGCCCCCTTCAACCTCAGCACTTCCCTGCTGGGCTTCGTTGAGAGCGACGTCCTGGCAATCGTTGTCGCAAGAAAAATCGCGCAATCCCAACGCTGGGCTTCGAATGTCTGCAACGGGCTGATCGCGATCCTCAGAGAGCAATCCGAGGACGCATTCACCGCTTCAGTCGGCATCGGTGTACCGGTCCGAGGGCTGGCGGCGCTCCCGCTCTCGTACGCGTCGGCGCGAGAATCCCTTGGGCTTCATTTTTACAGGGAAAAAGAGCAGGTGTTCTTTCCGGTTGCGGGGCGCCCGGAAAGGTTTTCCGTCCGCAAGGAAGATTTCACCCGTTTTCGCGAAAGCCTCCACGTCAACGACATCGAGCAGGCGATAAGCCTCGTGCATGAAATCGAGGCCGCTGCCCGTCGGGTGCAAGCCCTCGATGTCGATTCCGTGCGTGATGCGTTCTTCACCCTGCACCTCATCGTCGTCGAAACCCTGTGGAACAGAAGGCCCGCGGGAATGTTCGGCGAGGAGGAGAGGACATACATATGGCAGGAGATCCGCGAGCAGGCGACGCTCACCGAGCTCACCCGATTCGTCCTGCATCGCCTCTGGACGGCGTTCGGTGGGCCCGCGGAACCCGGCAGGCTCTCGCGCAAGATCCGGGAGATCCAGAGATTCGTCCGGGACAACTACATGCAGACGGGTCTCACTCTCGGCGTCATTGCGGAGCATGCCGGGCTGAGCCGCACGTATCTGAGCTCCCTGTATAAGGCCGCGACCGGGCAGAATGTCATCGAGTACCTCACCGAGCTTCGCATCGAGAAAGCGAAGGAGCTCCTGCTCGACGGGCGGACAAAGACGCATGAGGTGGCCTTGAGCGTCGGCTACCGCGATGCGGATTATTTTTCGGCACTTTTCAAGAAGCGCGTCGGAACGAACCCTTCCGCATACAGGGAATCGGAATAGCGGATCACGATGATGCAGTTCCGTCGGATCTCCGACCTGGGCATCCGCCAGAAACTCTTCATCAGCTACTTCATCCTCGTGCTCTTCTTCCTCTGCCTCTACCTGGTCATCAACACGGTGCTGGTCGTCAATGAGAACAAGACGCAGGTGCTCCGCTCCGCGGAGCGCGTGTTCGGTCAAACACGCGCCTACCTCCAATACAAGACTGAATCCGTCCGCAACCTCCTCTCCGTTCTCACGTCGAGTGCCGCGGTGCAGGAGCTCTTCGAGCGGCGCGCGCGCTACTATGAGGAGGACATCGGACGCTGGCCCATCGATTCCCAGGCATTCGAGAAAATGTCCTACCTGACGACATTCAATCCCGACATCGTGGGCATCAGGTACTTCATGAAATACGGGCTGGCGTCGGTCTTTCAGAACGAAACTTTCATTCCCCTTTCCCAGGAACAGAACGCGACCTGGTACCGTCGCCTCCTGCGCAACGAGCGCCGCATCTACTGGTACGCCGACGCCGCGGCCGGGCGCGGGAAAGGCGGGCCGCTCATCCACGCTGCGCGGAGCGTCCTCAACAGTCAGAACATCAAGGAGCTGACCGGCATCGTCCAGTTCGACATCTCCCGAAACATGCTGCGCGCCACCCTCGGGAACGCGATTCTCACCGAATCCTCGTTCGCGCTCATCATCAATGGCGACGGCGAGGTGATCGACTCCGCGGGATCAGTCGCAGCAGGAAACGCCGAATCCTTCTGGAGCGCAATTGGCGCCCGGCGCCGCGGAGTTTTCGCCGCGGAATCCTGGGATGCGGTCACCCTGAAGCGGAGCAGTTACCTTGTCGGCACGCAGGCAATCGAAGGAACGGACTGGGTGCTCATGCTGGTCCTGCCCAATCGTGACATCGTTCGCCTGAGCGCGCGGCCGGCCCAGAAGATGCTGCTCGTCTTTGCGTCGATGACCCCGCTCACCTTGTTCCTCGCGTTTTTCGTCTCGCGTTCGGCGACCAAGAGGATCAAGGGGCTCATCCAGAGGATGGACAGGGTCGTGCAGGGCGATTTTTCAGTTCCGCTGGATCCGGGAAACCGAGACGAGATCGGACAGCTCACGGAACGCTTCAATTTCATGATAGCGGAGGTCGAGCAGCTTATCGAGGAGAAATACCGGCTTGGCAAGGAGGTGAAAAACCTGGAGCTCAAGGCGCTCCAGGCGCAGATCAATCCCCACTTCCTCTATAACACGCTCGATCTCATCAATTGGATGTCAGTCCGGCACAACGCGGGGGAGATCAGGACGCTCGTGACAGCACTGTCCCGATTCTACAAGCTGAGCCTGGGCAGGGGCGAAGACACGGTTCCGCTGCGGGATGAGCTTGAACACGCGCGGACCTACGTTGAGATACAGAACATGCGTTATGAGAATTCCATTGAGCTGGCGATCAATGCGCCGCCGGACATCCTGGAATGCCGGGTCCTCAAGCTCATTCTGCAGCCCCTCGTCGAGAATGCGATTTTTCATGGAATCATGATGAAAAAGGAGGAACGGGGCATCATCCGCATCACGGGGGAGCGTACAGACGGCGGCCTGCTGCTCTCCGTGGTGGATGACGGGGTCGGAATGTCGGAGGAGAAGGCGCGCCGGATTCTCTCGAGTGGAGCAAACACGAGCGACCGTCACGGGTACGGCGTGCGCAACATACATGAACGGCTGATACTGAACTATGGATCCGAGTTCGGCCTCTCGTTTCACA
>JBEKTX010000103.1:0-11999 GCA_049515615.1 Spirochaetia bacterium | reverse complement strand
ATCGCTTTTCCGCAGGGTCCAGAAGGACTTCGGCATTCCCATCGTGGACATCTTCTACGACGGCGCGGCCAACCCCAACAACATCCTCGTCCCCCACCTTCACTACTTGAGGAATCCGGGCTGACACGCTGCCCTGAGGACGGATGCCCGGTTTCAAAGTCATTGCGAAGAATTGGCGGGAAAATCGATGAATGCTCCGTAGGTCCAGCCTTCTCCGCCTTCGGGAGTTCGCACCTGGTACCAGTAATCGTTCAGGTCGCCTATCTGCTGCTTCGCCGCCGACCGGGCGATCACCGAGACGTTCTCGCCCTTGGACAGGAATTGAAGCGTGCTCGCCTGCAGGTTCGGGCTGGAACGCAGCCGTACGCGCGAGTCATTGAGGACTCCCGTCGTTGGACTGAACGCGATTTCCGTCACGCCAGGATCCCGGTACTTGACGAGTAGAATCTGTTCAAGCCCGTGACCGCCCGTCCCGTTCAGGGTGACCCCATCACCGAAGGCATATGATCCATCCTCAACCGTGCCCACGGCATAGATGGAGCCTCGGTTGTCAACGGCAACGTCAAGATAGCGGGAGTCTCTGGCCGAAAAACTCCGGTCCGTCGAGGTTGCACTGTCTGCCGCTGAAGGGGCTCCGGCCGCGGAATACTTCACAAGGAGAGCGCTTGTATTCACAAAACTCGGTGTGGTCTTTGTTCCGTTCCCAAAATCGTAGCCGCCCCCCGCCGCGACAAGTCCGCTCGAGTAAACATTTCCGGCATGATCTGCCGCCGCTCCAGAAAACTGGGCAAAGTCGCCATTCACCAGCGTCCTTGCCCACTGTGCCTCCCCGGCGTTGTCGTACTTCACGAGGAGCACGTTCGGCAGGACGGCGCCTTGGATGGCGATCGCGCTCCCCGCTGCGCTCACACCGTTTCCGAATCCATAGGTCCCGCTCCCATTGCACATTCCGGCAGCGTAGGCATCCCCCGCACCATCGACTGCGATTCCTGAGTAGCTGGCGTCATCGCTTCCCTCGGTGAGGGACCGCGCCCATATCGTCCTTCCGGCGACGTCATACATCACAAGGAGAACATTACGGTTGCCCTTGCTGTCGCCCGCGACGTTCACGCCGTTTCCGAAATCGACCGGGTCGCTCCCGATTGAACCTGCAGCAAGGATGTTTCCCTTGAGATCGACGGCGACGGCATTGAAAACCGCGCCCTTTCCCGCCGCAAGTGTCCGGGCCCACTGCGGAGCTCCGGAGGAATCGTACTTTACGAGGAGCGCGCACGGACCGCCTAGGCCGGTGAGAGTGACGTTGTTGCCGAAGTCGCAAGTCGATTTCCCCTCGAGCGAGCCCACTGCATAGATATTGTCTGCGGGGTCGACCGTGATGTGCGAGTAGACCGCTGCGTCGTTCGATATCGTGGACCGGGCCCAGAGCGCCGTTCCTGCGGAGCTGTACTTCACGATGAGCGCGCTCCCTTTCGCCCCCCCGGTGGCTGAAACCCCGTCTCCGAAGGCGGCATTCCCTGCGACCGATCCGGCGGCATAGACGTTCGCCGTCCGGTCGACGGCGACGCCGGAGTACAGCGCTCCGTTCACGCCGGACGTGAGAGTTCGGGCCCACTTCGCCTTGCCGGCCGCGTCATACTTCACAAGAAGGACATTGTAGTTGGATCCCGAGGCAACCCCCTTCATGTGAACATCCGCGCTCAAACTGTAGTCCGACGAACCTTTCGCCCATCCGGCGGCATAAACGTTTCCCGAAGCATCAGCCGCGACGGCATTCAACCTCGCTGTCCCATCAGTAGAGGCGAACGTTCGCGCCCATTCGGCGACAAGACCCTTCGAAGAGTTCCCCGCGGCCAGGTCTTTCTGCTGCGCGTAGCCTGAAAACGCCGAAGCCGCCATCATGAGCATGCCGATTGCGCCGCGCCTGACCACCATCCGGCGCCGTGCCGTCGACTTCTCCCCTGATGACGCCGACATATAGTTCATCAATGTAAGAGCAAACACCTTGTGAGACAACCTTCTGAACATCTAACAAAAGATTATGGAACGTTCACCCATCGTCTATGGCGCCCGGTGCCGTCCATGGTTAACCTCTGATCAGAAGGTTGGACAGTGAAAGACCAAGAAAAGGCGACGCCCGGAGTGAGGGTCGCGACGACCATCCCTGCGCTCGTTTTCGCCTCCTCCACTTCCACCTTCACCGACGACCAGGCGGAAGGCTCGCCCGTCAACGGTCAGGTCGCGACCCTCTCCCCGAGCGTTGCGCAGGCCTTGGCTCTCCGGGATAATGCATTGCCGACTGCCGGCATGGCGACACAGGTGCGGGCCGAACAGAGGCTGAAGGCGGGAGGGAAGCTCCAAAGGAGGGGAGCGTGCAGGCACGCGTTCTGATTATCGAGGACGTGAAGGAGATGGCGGAGCTCGTCCGCCTGTACCTCCAGAAGGAGGGGATGGACGCGGCGATCTGCGAGACCGCGGAGGAGGCGATCGCGCAGTTTGCGCGGGAAAGGTTCGACCTGGTCGTGCTGGACATCAACCTCCCCGGGATGGACGGGTTCGAGTTCCTCCAGCGGCTGCGAAAAACGAGCTCGGTCCCCGTGATGATCGTTTCCGCCCGGGACGCGGACGAGGACATGATACTCGGACTGGGGATCGGGGCGGACGAGTTCGTCACGAAGCCTTTTTCCCCAAAAGTGCTCGTGGCGCGCGTACGGGCAATGCTTCGGCGCACCATTGACATGAAGGCGAGCCCGAACAGCATCCGTTTCGGAGATTTCCTCCTCGACGTCGACGGGTATCTTCTCAAAAAGGGCGGTGAAAAGGTCCCCCTTTCCTCGAAAGAGTTCGAAGTTCTCGCCTACCTTGCCACGCACCCGGGCAAGGCGGTGACCCCCGACACCATCTATGCCGACGTCTGGCGCAACCAGTTCGGCGACGTCACTGCCGTCGCCGTTTACGTCCAACGCCTGAGGAAGAAGATCGAGAAGGATCCCTCGTCGCCGGAGTTCATCGAGACCGTCCACGGGATGGGGTATCGGTTCAACGCAGAGGCGATTCACGTATGAAGCTGCGCACGCAGTTCGTCATCCTTGTCGGCGGGATCATCGCCGTCCCCTTCCTGGTGAGCGCGTTCATGCTGCTCGTGCAGCTCACCATGGTCCGCGGCCGCGAGCCGCTGCCCAACTATGAGCAGATCCGCGGATGGATCCTGGGTCACGTGCCCCGCGCGGTCAGACGACATGACCTGGCGGCACTCATGGATCACCGCCCCCCGGGTCTCGATATCGTGATTCTGGACAAGAACCAGATCGTGACCAGCTCGACGATCGCCGAGCTGCCCGCGGGGACCTCCGCGGCGGGCGGGACCCTGTGGGCCTACGTCAGCGCAAATGCCGAGCGTTTCCACTTCCAGTTCGACAGCGCGGAGCCCAGGGGCGGGGACGATTCGCTGGTCATCCTGAAGCTGCCGCGGATGCGGCCCGATGAGGCGAGGTTCAGGAACCTCACCGTGCAGGTCGTCATGTACACCTCCATCGCGCTGCTGGTGTTCTCATCGCTCATGAGCTTCCTGATCCTCCGATCGCTCAACGGTTCCATCCAATCCCTCGAAGGGGCCACGCGCCGCATCGCGGGCGGGGATCTCGACTTCGTGCTGCCTGCCCGCGGCAACGATCAGATCGCTTCCCTCACGCGGTCCTTCGACAGCATGCGGCGCGCTCTCAAGGAGGAATACGCCCGGCGCGCCCGCTTCATCATGGGCGTGTCGCACGACCTGCGCACGCCGCTCACCCTCATCCAGGGCTACGTGGAGGCCATCTCGGACGGGTACGCGGCGGATCCGGATGCGCAGAAAAAGTACCTCTCGATCATCCTGGACAAGACGCGGACATTGGAGAACATGGTGGGTGAGCTCATCGAGTTCGTCCGCATGGAAACCGGCCAGTGGAGGATGACCCACCAGGAAGTTAAGGCGCGTCCTTTCCTCATGGACCTCGCGCGCCGCTTTGCGGAAGATGCTCTCATCCTGAAGCGCGACTTCGGCTGGTCCATCGATCTCCCTGACGACGCCACGATCCGCATGGACGCGGGACTTTTCACGCGCGCGCTGGAGAACCTCGTGGGCAACGCGATCCGATACACGGAGCAGAAAGGGCGAATCACGATGGAAGCGCGCTCCCAGGAGGGGGGTGTCCTGCTGTCCCTAACGGATTCAGGCATCGGAATCCCCGCGGAGGACCTTTCCCGCATCTTCGATCCCTTCTACCGGGGCACCAACTCCCGCCGGGAGCAGGGTTTCGGACTCGGGCTCACCACGGTGAAGTCCATCATCGAGAGCCACGGCTGGGAAATCACAGTTGCCTCCCAGGTCGGAGCGGGCACCACTTTCACGATCCGGATGCCGCTTTCCGCGGGGAATGCGGCATGACGCCCGGTGAGGTCGCCGCCGTCGTCAGGGCCCATGGGTCGTTCAGCTTCGCCCGGTCGGGCGGACCGGGGGGACAGAACGTGAACAAGGTCTCCAGCAAAGTTGTCGCCCGGCTCCGCCTCGATGCGCTTCAGTTTCTCGGAAGCACACGGCGATCGCTGGTCGAATCCCGGCTGGCCAACCGCATCACCATGGACGGTGAGATCGTCCTCACGGTCCAGGATACGCGCGACCAGGCGCGCAACCGCGAGATCGCCATCGAGCGTCTTGCCGGGCTCATTGCCCGGGCTCTGGTCGTGCAGAAGGGCAGGGTGAGGACCCGGCCGTCACGGGCGGCCCGGGAGGCGCGCCTGCGGTCCAAGAAGGTGAGGTCCGCGCACAAGAGGCTTCGGGGTTGCCCCGACCAGGACTGAAGGACTTCCTCACGCACCGTCTCCTCCTGTAGAATCCGCTCTCATGAATCCCCCCTCGATCTCCCTCTCCGAGTACGGCTGCCGGTCGCGCGCGCCTTCACCGGCGAACCGCATGATGTCCTCGTTTGCCCGCGATTTCCGGGAAGGCGTGGATATCAACCTCGGCGTGGGGTACGTGAATGAGAACACCATTCCCCGCGACCTGATCCGTGAAGCCCTCGCGCAGGTGATCTCGCATCCGGGCCGGTACAAGTCTCCCCTCAACTACGGAGGGGCGCAGGGCTCGCCCACTCTCATCGACTCGATCCGACGTTACCACGTCTCCCGTGGGGTAGGCGGGCTCACCGAGAAGGAGCTTTCCCGGAGGCAGATCATCGTGGGGCCCAACGGAGCGACGAGCCTCCTGGAGGGGCTCGCGTACGTGCTGAACCCCGGCATCGTCGTGACATCGGACCCGATGTACTACATCTACTGCGATTTCCTGGAACGCCGGGGGTTCACGGTGGTGACCATCCCCGAACGCGCCGATGGACTGCACGCGGAGGACGTCGCTGCCCGGATCGACGCGCTAGGCGGGGGGGCGGAGGACATCAGCTTCCTGTACGTCGTGACGGTGAACAATCCCAGCGCGACGATCATTTCCAACCGCGAGCGCACGGGGCTGGTCGGCCTGGCAACAGGCCTCTCACGGAAGCTCGGCAGGATCGTCCCCCTCGTGCTGGACAAGGCCTACGAAGAGCTCATCCACGACCCCGCCGTCGAGCGGCCGCGATCCGGGCTCCTCGACGACGAGGACGGCGTGGTCTTCGAGATCGGCACCCTCTCGAAGATCATCGCGCCCTCGCTGCGGATCGGGTACATGATCGGCGCCGACGGTCCCTTCCTCCAGGCGATGATCCAGAGGACCAGTGACGCGGGCTTCAGCGCCCCCCTCGTCAACCAGGAGATCGCCGGATGGCTGCTGGACAACGTCATGGATCGCCAGCTGGAAGAGGTGACCCGGGGCTATCGCGAGAAGGCCGTTGCCGTGCGGAGCTGGCTGGACTCCCTGCTGGGAGACGCCATTGTGGACTGCCGCGGCGGCCAGGCGGGCTTCTACTATTACCTGACCCTCGGCGGCGTGAAGACCGGCGAGGGCTCGCCATTCTTCCGATGTCTTGCCAGGACGACGGGGGACGAGCGTGTGGATGGCACTTCGGAGGGGAAGCTGCCCCGTGTCATCTACATCCCCGGCGAGTTCTGCGTCCACCCGGGGGGCAGAATGGTGGAGCAGGGCGCCCGCCAGCTTCGGTTCTCCTACGGGTACGAGGAGATCGGCCGGCTGGAAGAAGCGGTCGGGTACATGGCGGAGGCCGTGCGCTACGCGCGATCTCTGGACAGCTCCACCGCCGCAGTATAGTCTCGCCGCATGGCCACAGGTTTTGTCGTGCTCACCGCCGTGGGAACGGACCGGGTGGGCATCGTGGATGACATTGCCGGCGCGGTGTCCGCCGCCGGCTGCAACATCGAAGAGAGCAAGATGGCGGTCCTGGGAGGCGAGTTCGCCGTCATCATGCTCGTGTCGGGCCCGGCCGCGTCGGTGGATTCGATGACACGCTCCCTGCCGGCGCTCGGAGAGAAGCTGGGGCTGCGCGTGGGCTGCCATCCGACCCACGAGCCTCACCCGGAGCAGAAGGGCCGGCCCTACCTCCTGAAAGCAGTTTCGCTGGACACACCGGGCATCGTGCACTCGGTGACCGCCGTGCTCCGACGACATGAGGTAAACATCGAGGACCTGGAAACGGAAACAGCCGCAGCCCCCTGGACGGGCGCCCCGATGTTCCGGCTCTCTGCGCACCTGGTGCTGGGGCCTTCCGTGTCCATCGGCAGCCTGAAGCAGGAGCTCGCACACCTGCAGCAGCAGCTTGACCTGGAGATCGTCCTGAAACCGGTCTTCGGCGTCGACGAGCGCCAATGAGCGGATTTTCTCCCATCGAGCGGTTTTGTGCCAGGAATCACCTCATCACGGACCGGCTCGACCTGGGAAAATACTGCCGCGCATTCCTGGAAGAAATGTCCCGCGGCCTGCAGGGAAGACCTTCCACGCTCCCCATGATCCCCACCTATGTCGACACCGCGCGCGAGGTCCCCCGGGGCGAGCGGGTCATCGCGCTGGACGCGGGAGGCACGAACTTCAGGGCCGCGGTCGTCAGCTTCGATCCGGCGGGGAAGCCGGTGATCGAAGATCTCGCGCGGTACGCAATGCCGGGCGCGGACGCGGAAATAGATCGGGAGGAGTTCTTTGCTGCTCTGGCTCACCTGGTGCTGCCCGTGGCGCGGCGGGCGCGCGCAATCGGATTTTGCTTCTCCTATGCCGTTGAGATGCAGGCTGACAAGGACGGGCGGCTCCTGTATTTCACGAAGGAAATCAAGGTGCGGGGCGTTCAGGGCGAGCACATCGGCAGAGGCCTCGCGGATGCGCTGGTCGCGGCCGGCGAGCAGGCCCCGTCCCGGATCGTGCTGCTCAACGACACCGTGGCCACGCTCCTGGCGGGCCGCAACGCGCAACCGGGGAGGCGCTTCGACGATTTCGTCGGCGTGGTCTGCGGCACGGGAATCAATGCGGCGTACGTCGAGGCAAACCGTCAGATCGGCAAGGTCCCTGGGCTGGATCTTTTGGCATCCCAGATCGTGAACACCGAGTCCGGCTCTTTCGGCAGGGGCGCGTATGGGCCGGTGGACGACGGGTACGATGCCTCAACGGCCACGCCGGGGAATTATCGGCACGAGAAGACGATTTCCGGGGCCTATCTCGGTGCCCTGTGCCTCTTCGCTGCCCGGCAGGCGGCCCGCGAGGGCTGCTTTGCCGGCGAAACCGCGCGCGGCATCCTGCTCATTCCATCGCTTTCGACCCGGGAGCTCAACGAGTTCCTTCTGTATCCGGACTCCAAGGAAAACCCGTTTGCCGCGATCTCGCGCGAGGCGTCACGGGAGGACGGGCAGGGCCTGTATCGGCTCTGCGACGCCTTCGTGGAGCGCGCCGCCGCAATGGCGGCGGTCAATCTTTCGGCTATTGTGCTGAAGACCGGCAAGGGCCTTGATCCTCGATATCCCGTCTGCGTCACCGTCGACGGCACCACGTTCTGGCAGCTTCGCTTGTTCCGGTCCCGCGTAGAATCGCGCATGCGGGGCCTTCTCACCGGCGCGCACGAGCGGGCCTGGGAGATCACGTCCGTGGAGGACGCGCCCCTGCTGGGGGCGGCCATCGCCGCATTGACCAACTGATCCCCCGCGCATACGGTACAGACGCTGGAGGGCAACCCGCATGCAGGATCCTGACAGGGACGCTGTCGCCCGGAGATTCGACGAGGCAAAGACGACATATGCGGCGTGGGGCGTGGACGTGGACAAGGCGCTTTCGAGCCTGGCGTCCATCCCGCTTTCCCTGCACTGCTGGCAGGGCGATGATGTGGGGGGGTTCGAGAACCCGGCGGGTCTTACCGGCGGAGGCATCCAGGCCACCGGCAGCTACCCCGGCAAGGCGCGGACCGCGGAGGAGCTGCGCTCTGATTACGAAGAGGCCTTCTCTCTCATTCCCGGAATACACCGCGCGAATATCCATGCCATCTACGCGGAGACGGGCGGGCGGAAGGTCGATCGGGACGCCCTTTCCCCCGAGCATTTCTCCGCCTGGATGAGCTGGGCCAGAAAACGGAGCATCGGTCTGGATTTCAATGAGACGTACTTCAGCCACCCGATGGCGGAGTCCGGATTCACCCTGGCATCCCGGGACAGGAAGGTGAGGGACTTCTGGGTGAATCATTCCCTGCGCTGCCGCGAGATCGGGGAGGCGATGGGAAAGGAGACCGGCAGCCCCTGCATCGTGAACCTGTGGATTCAGGACGGCTGGAAGGACCAGCCGGCGGACCGGCTCACACCGCGTCGGTTGCTGAAGGAATCCCTCGACCGCATCTTCGAAAGACGCGTCGACCCGCGGTACGCAAAGGACGCGGTGGAAGGGAAGCTCTTCGGCATCGGCTCGGAGTCCTACGTGGTGGGATCGCACGAGTTCTATCTCGCCTACGCTCTCTCCCACGACATGATGCTCACCCTCGACATGGGGCATTTCCATCCGACTGAGTCGGTTGCGGACAAGGTCTCCTCCATTCTGCTGTTCTCCCGCGAGCTCCTCCTCCATGTGAGCCGGGGCGTTCGCTGGGACAGCGACCACGTGGTCACGCTCAACGACGAGGTGAAGGCGGTTGCCGCGGAACTGGCGCGCGCCGACGCCTGGGAGAGGGTGCACCTGGCCACCGACTACTTCGATGCGAGCATCAACAGGGTGGCCGCCTGGGTGATCGGAGCGCGCGCCACGATGAAGGCCATCCTTCTGGCGCTCCTGGAGCCGGTCGAAATGCTGAAGAAAGAAGAGTCGTCGGGGAACCTCACCGCGCGCCTCGCCTTGATGGAGGAAGCAAGGGACCTCCCGTTCGCCGCGGTGTGGAACCGGTTCTGCGAGCAGCAGGGAGTGCCGGCCGGGGCGGCCTGGCTGGACAGCATCAAGGAATACGAGCGCTCCGTGCAATCCCTGCGGAAATAGGCGGAAGCATGGACCTTGGAGACATCATCGAGCTTTCCCGCCTCTACGGCCGGGGAAACGATTTCGTCATTGCGGGCGGGGGCAACACCTCCGTGAAGGACCGCGAGCGGATGGCCATCAAGGCGAGCGGGTTCGCCCTGCGCGACATAGGCCCCTCCGGCTTCGTCGAGCTTTTCCGGCCCGAGGTGCGCGCCATCCTGGGCCGCCGCTATTCCGAAGATCCCCTGCGCCGCGAATCGGAAATCAAGGCGGACCTCATGAAGAGCCGCACCGCGCCGGACGCCGGCGGCCGTCCGTCCGTCGAAGCGTCCCTGCACGAGATGCTGGCGTGGCGCCTGGTGGTGCACACGCACCCGTATGCGGTCAACGCTCTCACCTGCAGCGCGCAGGCCGAGAGGACCGCCCGGGAGCTTTTCGGCGACGGGGCGCTCTGGGTGCCCTACACGGATCCCGGCTATCGGCTGGCAAAGATCATGGAAGAGAAGTTGAAGGCTTATCATGCCGCGCACCGGGGCGATCCACGGATCGTGCTCATGCAGAACCACGGGCTGGTCGTGGGCGCTGACACGGCCGCGGAGATCCGCACGCTCACCGATGAGGTGATGCGGAAGATCTCCAGCCGGTTTGCACAGGCCATTCCTGTCGGAGAGCGCCCGGTGCCGGAAGCGGCGGTGCGGGTCCTGCCGGCCCTGCGCATGCTGATCTCGGCGCCGGGCGCGCCGAAGATTGCGGCTGTCCGAAACAGCGCATTGGCGGAGCATTTCCTCATGCCGGAGAACAGGGGGTCCGTCCAGCTCCCCTTCATGCCGGACAACATCGTCTACTGCAAGTCGGCGCCCCTTTTTCTCGATCTCGGCGAGGACCCCGAAGCGCTGCTGGATTCCTTCCCCCGGTCCCTGGACGCTTACCGGGCCCGGTGGGGATATGACCCGAAAATCCTCCTCGTCTCCGGCATCGGGGTCGTGGCCGTGGAGGATACGAAGAAGTCGGTGGAAACCTGCCTCGACGTGTTCGAGGACCTGATGAAGGTGAGCTGGCTGTCGCAATCCTTCGGCGGGCCCCGCTTCCTTTCCTCCGAAAACATCCAGTTCATCGACACGTGGGAAGTGGAGAACTATCGGCGGGCCGTGTCGAAGGCCGGCTCCGCGCAGGGCCGCGTCGCGGGAAAAATTGCGCTCGTCACCGGCGCTGCGCAGGGCTTCGGAAAGGGGATCGCCGAAGGGCTCTTCCGCGAAGGGGCGAACGTCGTCCTTGCGGACCTGAACGAGGCGGCCGGCCGGGGGCTGGAGGGAGAGCTGAATGCCGCGGCCCGCGGGGCGGGCGCTGCGAACAGGGCGCTCTTTACCGTCGCGGACGTCACAAGCCCCGCAGCTCTGCAGGCGCTGGCCCGTGAGTGCGTGAAGGCGTTTGGCGGCCTGGACCTCCTGGTGAGCAACGCGGGGGTGCTCAAGGCCGGCAGCCTTGAGGAGATGACGCCGGAGAGCTTCGAGCTTGTCACGCGGGTGAACTACACGGGGTACTTCCTCTGCGTGAAGTACCTCTCCCCGATCATGAAACTGCAGCGGCGGTTCGCCCCCGGCCGCACGGCGGACATCATCCAGATCAATTCGAAATCGGGGCTGGAGGGCAGCAACAAGAACTTTGCTTACGCAGGGGGAAAGTTCGGGGGCATCGGTCTCACCCAGTCCTTCGCCCTGGAGCTGGTGGAGCACGGCATCAAAGTGAACTCCGTGTGCCCGGGGAATCTGTTCGAAGGTCCGCTCTGGTCTGATCCGGAGAAGGGCCTCTTCGTTCAGTATCTCAAGGCCGGCAAGGTTCCGGGGGCAAAGACCGTGGAGGACGTGCGGCGCTCATACGAGTCCCGGGTGCCCATGGGGCGAGGATGCCGGGTGGAAGACGTGCTCAAGGCAATCCTGTACCTCGTCGATCAGGAGTACGAGACCGGCCAGGCCCTGCCCGTGACCGGCGGACAAGTGATGCTGGCGTAGCCCCCAGGTCCACGACAAAACCCTGCAGCCGGCCGCCCGCGGCGTTCGCGCGATCCAGCCGATACTCCACGCAAGCGATCAGGGTCCACTCGAGAACCTCGACGTAGGCGATCGGTCACATTCAGGGCGGGGACCGTAGCTGCGGGGGCCTCCAGGGGTCATCCGCCTGAGGCGAACTCTGGATACAAGGTCATCCCTCCATCGATGTACAGAGTCGCGCCCTGCACGTAGTCGGAATCATCCGAGGCCAGCCACACCGCGGCCCGACCCACGTCTTCCGGCTCTCCAATGCGTCCGCTGGGGATGTGGTCGAGCAGGATCCGCTTGTACTCGGCGGGAGTGGTGAGCTTCTCCACGTTCATTGGGGTGCGGATGGCGCCGGGGGAGAGGGAGTTCACCCGAATTCTCATCGGAGCCAGCTCCTGCGCGATGCTCTTCATCAACAGCATGACGCCGCCCTTTGCCGCCGCGTAGTTCACGTGGCCCGCCCAAGGGATGATGTCGTGCACGGAGCCTATACAGATGATCTTTCCCATTGCGCGGGAGATTGCCGGATCGATCCCCTGGCGCTTGAATGCCCGCACAGCTTCGCGGGC
>JBEKTX010000102.1:0-23326 GCA_049515615.1 Spirochaetia bacterium | reverse complement strand
TCCAACTCTTCCGTTACCCCTTCGGCGGGATCCACATCGGCCGTGCGAAGCTTCGCGCACAACAGGTCGTCGCCGCAGTAGATATACAGCGGCAGGTAGCAGTAACAGTCATAGTGGCCGTGAAAAAACCGTCCCTCCTGTTTTCCATGCAGCTCGTTGTCCGTCACGTCCAGGTCCAGCACAATCCTCTTCGGCCGACCGGGATGATTGTTCAGGAATGCTTTCACGAAAAACTGCTCGATCCTCCGGGTGTCTGCCACGATTTTCTTGGCCCCGTCGATACCCCAGAACCCTTCGCAGGTCTCCAGCCGATTCAGCGTGCTCTTGCCGGCACAGGCCTTGCCCTTGTCCCGCGCGTGGATGCGGCTTTCACCGCTGGGATCTTCCTTGCCACACAGTGTGGCAAACAGCGGATCGAAACGCAGCATGTCATGGTCGACAACATCTTCGTATCCAAGGCACAGACCCATAACCTTCTGGCTGACCAGTTCCTGCACGCTATGCTCAACGAAACGCTGATTGCGGTAATCGAGAAAGCAGCTGGAGAACTGACGCACGAGATCCGTCGCAACGGCGACCTCGCGAAGGAGCAGTCCCCCAGCATCCGAGCTGATCATCCCGCCGTCAAATCCGGCGACTACCTTCCGGGATCCCAGGTCTTGAAATCCGAACAGGTTCGCTGTACAGTCTGTCTGCATCGTTTGGCCTTTCTCTCTCGGTGTAATTTGTTGCTGACACGACAACTATACCGGAGCGAAAGGCCTTTTTAAAGTCGGAGTATGAAAAATCCGGGCTAGCCGGACAACCCGCACAACCCACCAGAGCAAGGAACGTCAAACGTAGCGGCACGCGCTCTTCTGCCTTCCCGGGGCAGCTCATCGCGTTCCTTTTCATCTGTGACGGCTTGACGCGACGCTCTTCACCTGCTCGAGCAGCTGCCCTGCGACCAGGTCGAACGGCTCCATGCTCTGTTCGGAGCGGCTGAGCACAACGGCCCCTTCGGTCGATGCCACGAGCGTCGCCGCAAACCGCGCCGCCTCCCGGGGGGCCAGACCGCCTCGTTCGAGCAGCCCGGCGAGGCGTTCGCGCCATGCACGGAAGACGGCCGCAGTCTCTCGTAAGAGCTCGGGTGAGTCCGAAGCGACGGTCACGGCGAGGACGGCGCAACCGGCCCCAAACCGCGACCTGGAGAGGACTTCACGCCAAAGATGCAGGAAGTATTCCGTGACTTCCAAGGCCAGTGCGCCCGCCCTTCGGTCTAGGTATTCCAGCGCCCGGGCCCCGGCAAGGGCGACAGCTGAGGCGATAAGCTGTTCCTTCCCATCCGGAAAATAATGGTACACCGAGCCGCGCGGTGCTCCTGTCAGCTCGAGCACTTCGGAGAAGGAGGTCGCCTGCAACACATGCCGGGCCAGAAGCTGCACCGTCCCTTCGATCATGCGTTCTCTTACTTTTCTCGCCATCGTACATCCATCGTAGGGAGCCGTCCACGGTCCACACCGCTGCCACCGACTCAGCCCGCACGGTGCGCGGTCAGGTCGTGACCCAGACCAATCAGGGGGATCGAACCACGGACAAAGATCTGACTAGGTCCTTGTGGCAAGTTGGGCTGGCCGCAAGCCGGTCACTCCGCGGGCATCACCAGCCGGAATCCGAGGTCTTCATCGCTGTTCGTAACGGGCTTGAACGAGCTGTAGTCGGACGCGAAATACTTCGGCTTGCTCAGCTTCCAGCTTCCTCCTGCGGCAGCCGCGAGGAGGATCGACCCGTCCGAGGATTTCTTCTGGTCTGTGCACCACTGACTTACGTTGCCTGCCATGTGCGTGAGGCCATCCAGGGTCATATCCATCAGGAAATACTGCACCTGCACCGGGCCGTTTTCCCCGGCTACGGGCAGGGCGCCCGGCGCGCTGGAGTCCGCGTTGTGACAAAACGACGCGTCCCAGTCATCGCCCCACGGGTAGGCAGTGCCGAACTTTCCACCTGCCGCATACCGCCATTGGGCGAGAGAAGGCAGTGAAGCGCCGGCCTTGAACGTCCTGGCAAACCACTGCACGTACGCCATGCAGTCGTCCCACGTCACGTCGATCACGGGGTACCAGTCGTACGCGGGCTTGTAGTACTGTTCCCAGCCTCCCTGCGCCTTGTACCCAGTGCGGCGCACGAAGCTCGCGAACTGACCGAAGGTGATCTCAGACTGGCCCATCCAGAAGCTCGGTACCGAGGCGCTGCCCTTGACGAAGATGAAGGGGACCCCGCCGACCTGCTGGGGCTCGCGGTCGTTTGCGATGACCATGTTGACGACGTTCGTCCGCCACCCGTCCCGGATCACCAGCTCCTTTTCCAGCACTCCATACGCGTGGGTGATCCGCAGAAAATGCTTCCCCGCGGGCAGATCATCCACCGGCAGACGGCGGCCCTTCCCGACGGTGCCCAGCGGTTTCTCGTCCAGCACCACCTGGCCTTCCACGTTCGAATAGATGCTCGCCGCGCCTACTCCGGCCGCCGCCTGCTCCTGTGCCGCCGCGCCAGCCTCGCTGCGGGTCGCCGGGTCGACGCTCGCGCTGTAGGTGGAGAGCGCCAGGTCCCCGAAGCTCTCACCGTTGATCTTTGTGTAGGGACGCTGCATGAGGTTCTGCTCCAGTGCGTAGGAGGCCACCTCGTCCTGCACGTAGCGGGCAAGCTCGCTGAAGGTGACGATGCCGTCGCGGTTGCCGGTCTGGTAGTCCGCTTTGCCCTTGATCCCTTCCAGGAGAAACTTCGTGAACACCCCATAGTCCGAGTTGGGATCCTCGAAGCTGAACCAGCCCGTCTTCGTGGCGTAGAACACCGCTGACACCTCGGCCCGCTCGTACTGCTGGGCGCGGAGGTGGACGTCGTCGGTCAGGCCCCTGCTTGCGGTTTCAGAAATGGTCTCCCGGCAGGCGTCGATCAGGAGGAGGGACTTGCGGACCTTTGTTTTTTGCAGCCACGCGATTATCTCTTTCACGGGGAGGCTGGTGCCGAAAACGTCTGATCGACGGGTGTCCGCCATCACCAGGTAGCCGTCGCCGGCCTCGTTCGACAGGCCGTGCCCGGAAAAGGACAGCACGACCAGGTCATCCGGCGTGATGAAGCCGGAGAGGTACTTCAGCTTCGCGCGGATGTTCGCCAGCCGCGGGTAGCTGCCCTGCGGATCGTGCCGGGGGTCGATGTCATCCGTCATCACCTGGACGTTGTCGAACTGGCCATTCCCTTTCAGCGCTTCTCCGAGTGA
Organism: Spirochaetia bacterium; assembly: GCA_049515615.1. Classification (GTDB taxonomy): domain Bacteria; phylum Spirochaetota; class Spirochaetia; order SZUA-6; family Fen-1364; genus Fen-1364. Next base: position 20,070 of record JBEKTX010000102.1, on the reverse strand, counting down.
TTTCGCGTCGTTCCGCGCTTTCCGCAGGGCGTGAATTTCCTTGTCCTCGAAATCATTGATCCCGATGCACACCGCGTACCGCTTGCCGGCATTGCCCTTCAAGCCCTCGATCGAGCCGGTGCCCTTCACCACGGCAAGGCCCCGGCTTCCCTCCTGCGCGGCCAGTGACGCGCACGCGAGGAGGGAGAGCAGGAAGCTGGCGATCCTTCGCCGCGCCACGATCAGATCCCGAACACGTAGCCGACGTTCAGGAATACGCCCCACTCCCTCGCCGGATAGTTCGTCGAGTTGGAATAGTTGTAATAGTCGTACTGGGAGGCCCCCTGGTTGATGTATCCGAGCCTCACCGTGGTGGCCCCTGTCCTGTCCTTGTTTGCTATTGCCAAGCCAGCCCCGATGGTGAACCCCGAGCCGTAGCCCGTGTCGAAGACCAGTGCGACGGCGGACTTCGACAGGTCGCCGATGATCCCGTTCAGGGTCGCCGCCCCGCCGATCATCGAGTTGGTGCCGGCCTCGACGTCCAGAAGCGCCCCGACGCCAAGCGCGAAGGTGGGGGAGAAATGCCAGTCGACGGAAACGATCACATTGAGGTCCGCCCCGGAGGAGCTCGTTGAAAGCACCGTGCTGCCGGGCTTGTAGGAATAGGTGAGGTTTCCGTAGCCGAAACCGATCCCGGCCTCCATGAGCGTCCTCGAAAGCCCCTTCTGCGGAGTCCCCTTCGAAGGCGCGCTGGCCGATCCCCGTGCGGGCGAGCCCTGGGCGGCGGCCACGGAGCCCGTCGAAACGGGTCCGGACTGCGAGTGCTTCGAAGCTTCCTGTGCTTCGCGCGCGCGCTCCGCCTTGAGTTTTTCGGCTTCCACGAACCAGTCGATGATGATCACAGTGTCCCGGGACGGCTCGAGGTCGGCCTTTTTCAGCGAGATCGGCAGGCTCACATCCACGCCGTTGAAGGTGGCCCAGGGCTCGAAGGTGTAGGTCACGTCGGGAAGGGCGAGCCAGTCGTCATTACTGTACTCGCTCTCGATCGTCACCTTTTCCTTGTCTTGCCACCACAGGGAGTCGACGTTCACCTGGTCGTCGATCGTCAGGTAGTTCCAGAAGCCGAATCCGGGATTGAAGAAGAAGGTCACCTTCGTCTTCCGCGGCATGTCGAGGGCCTTCTTTTCCTGGAGGCCGAAGTCCGCGATCATCAGGTGTTTGTCCTTCTGAGCCTTGAGGTCGATCGGCAGGGGCTTGCTCTGCACGGTCAGGCGGGTCGAAACCCGCCATGAGCCGGTGACGTCGCTGGCCCCCGCCGGCGGCTGGGAGTTGGCCGTGATGGTATATGAGGAGAGCATCACGTTGCGGATCACAATCTCGCTCCTGTCAGGGTGATACTCGGCTGCCGGGCTGCCGGTATCGGCCGCCTGGGCCTTCGGCGCAGCCGTGGCAGCCCCCTTCTCGTCCCCCACCGTCACGTCGGGCTTCTCGCCGTTCTCGAATTTCACGTGGTATGTTTGGCCGGCGTGCGGGAGCTGGCCGATTTCCCACCAGTACTGCTCGGTCCTCCCTTCCTCCGCGATATCGAACTTCCAAGAGTCAGTCGGGAAGATGCCGCCGATCGTGATGGTGCCCTTCTCCGCCTCCAGGTGCGCGCGCTGGATGGCGAGGTGCTTGATGTCTCCCGTCGCGATTGTAAACGGGATCGTCCTCACCTGCTGGGTGTTGATGTTGTAGAGCGAGATCACGTACTGCCCCGGCAAGGTCCAGTAGAAGAGATCATCCCTCACTTCCCTCTTGTCGGAATCGACGGAGTCGGCGACTGTGTTGTCGTCCTTCTCCACCTGCCGCGATTGCCAGAACAGCCGATAATTGGGTGACTGGTCGTTGCCGGAACGGTCATTGATGAAGGGGGTGTTCAGGCCCTTCACGTCCGCGGCCTTCGAGATCACGAACTGCGCGCAGTGGCTGGTAAGGATGTCGCGCATGATCCTCTGGCAGATCAGCGCGCAGGCGGCGGGAAGGTCATGGAGGTCCTTGTCGACGACGGCGGAGTACGAGTACACCTCCTCAGCCCGTTTCGTGTTGAGGACCCGCACGTTGAACCCCACCGCGTCACGCGAGCCCGCCTTCGTCTCATACACGTTGCCCAGGACCAGGAAATCCAGGTCGGCGAAGTTGAAGGCGCCGGCCGCTTTCGTGTACAGGTCCTTGGTCGTGAAGTTCGCGTTCTGCAGGGCCATCTCCACGTACTTCTTGTCGAATATCTTGAAGATCGGCGGGAAATAATATCGGATGTCCTGTCCCTTGTGGTCTGCCGAGAGACCGGTGTGCGGGCGGGTCTCCGCAGCAGTCGCGTAGACCGGGGCGCCGGGCACCTTCTCCACTTCCCTTGGAGTGATCACCACGTCGGAGGCATTCTGCTGGACCAGCACGGAGAGGATGGCTTGGCTGATGAGCTGACCGTAATAGGATTTGCTCGCTTCCTTGTCTGCCGCGCTCATCGATACTTCGAAATCCACGACGGCCAGCGTCGGCGGATCCAGGAACGTGTAGTCCCGCGCGTGGGAGGCCGCGGCCACGGACACGAAGGCAACGAGAATGAACAGTGCGCGTTTCATGGCTCCTACCTCCTTGCGCCTATTTCAGGGCGAAGTCCTGCTTGTACTCGTAGTCGCCGGTCGCGATATTGACGACCGACACCTGCAGCGAATCCGGCTGGGTGCTGACCAGGGGAAAGAAACGGGCGAGGGGACTGGAGATCGGGATCTTGATGTAGGGCGATGACGGTGTCCTGGTTTCCAGGAGGGAGAAGTACACGAGCTTGTCCACGTTGTAGAAGCCCTTGAGCACCTGGCCCCAGCGGGAGAGCAGGAGCGGCGAAAGGTACAGCAGCTCTTCCGACGGCTCCTTCGGCGCGGCCGACCTGACCACGAAGTAGCGGGAGTATAACGATTCGAGCTTCTCGTTCGGCGCGGCGTCACCCGCGGTGAGCGCAGTGCACAGTCCGTCCTCGAACCACGATTGCATGAGGTTGACGGCCATCGTGAGGTTCAGCTCCTGGGTCTGATCAATGGTCTCCTTCGGCGCCGCGGCGCCGCCCTGGGCGGGAAGGGGAGTTGCCTTCTTTTCCTTTTTTTCGCCGAAGGTGCGCAGCACCTCGTAGACGTTGAAATACGACATCATGACCGTTTTCTGAGTGACCGGTTTCTGATCCGGCGGGAGCATCCGGCCGGTGATGAAGCCCTCCGCGGCGGTGCCTTCCCCGATGTAGTTGTTCGCAATTTCCATGCGGCGGTTGACCAGGAGGACGCGGGTCGTATCTGTGATCACCCCCGAGTCACGCAGGGCCGAGGGCACGACGGCCAGCGCCTTCGTCCGGCCGTAGCAGCGATAGAGCACGCTGCGGTCCAGGTCGCTGTCGGAGGCGAGGGGGATGAAATCGCTGAGGATGATCCTGCCGCTGTCTCCCATGTCCACGACCTTGACGTAAATGCCCAGGAGCTTTCCGCTGAGCTCCAGGTCCTTGTCACCCTGGATGACTTGCACGCCCTGCAGGTCCTTCCAGAGAACCCTGTATCCGATCATGTATCGCGCGCCGTAGTAGTTCTGAAACTCGTTGTAGTCCCCGCCGAGCAGCGGCGTCACGTAGTGCACCGAGTGCGCCATCTGCCAGGGTTGGCGGTACTGGCGCTTGTACAGCTTCTCCACCACCGTCAGGCCCGGAATGGAAGAGAAAAGTCCCTGCAGGGCGTTCTCCACGGCGAAGTCCTCCCGGGTGACAGGGTACGTGCCGAAGACCGGGATGTCGTCGATCTTCATGAGCACGGCGCTCGCCGGGAGCTTCACCCCCTGATCCTTCAGCGCCTGGCCGAATGCGTCCCTCTGCCCGCCGGTCACCTGCTGCGGCAGCGTGAGCCGCACGGCGCCGAGGAAGGGAACCTTCTCCGGAGGGAACTTTTCCGAGGTCATGGTCTTCGTGCCGCTCCACAACAGACGCCCTCCCCGCGCGATGTCGACGAGCCGGAAGGCCGCCTGCATGCCGATGTAGTCGGTGCCGGAGACGATGACGTTGTCCACTGAATACATGAGGAGCTTGCTCACGGAATACTTCTTCTGCATGTCCTTCCATGCGACGAAGTCCAGCGGATTGGTGCCGAACACGATCCGCCCTTCGCCGTGATCTTTCGTGAACTGGGCAAGCCTGTCCTTGAGATTCCCCTGGTCGGCGGCGGCGGATTCCAGCCGTTCGAACCCTTTCGCCTGCTTCTTGAGGACGGCGCGCAGCAGCCCGCTCTCGAAGGAATCGATGAAATAGGGATTCGCGTGGACAAACTCGGTGAGGGAAAACGGGTTGATCCCCGACCAGTGGGCCGCGTGGAGGATTCTTCCCAGGAGCAGATCGCTGTATCCTTCCGCCGTCGTTTTCAGCGTGTACACTTTCTTCGAGGCATCCTGCTTCGAGGTCTCCAGCGAGAATGCATTCCCCAGAAGCTTCAACTCGGGGCTGTCGGACTTCGTGAACGTCTCTCGGGCTGCGGGCCGGATGATGTTCTCGAACGCATCCTGGGGAAACTCCGGCGGGATAGGCGCGAACCGCCACGCGTCGCTGCCGTAGAAACTGGTGGTGTTCACCAGGAGGATCCGGTCGCCCCGCTCGACGAACTGGTCGGCGACCGGCTGCAGCGCCTCCTGCGCAAGGCGGTAGACGTCGGAGTTGTTTATCCCGACCGGCACTTCCTTGACGGGTACGGTGGGGCAGCCCGCGAAAAGCGTGAGCAGGCCCATCAGGACGGCGGGGATCGCGAAATGGCGAAACTTTCGCATTGCAGCCTCCTTCCGAGACGATCACGTACTGGGACAGGGCCAACTCTCACTGTTCAGCCCTGTGCTCGTTGCCTATTCGTGTGAAGTCGCGGGTCGGACCGGAATGTCGATCTGGTTCAAGAGGAAGATTTATCTCAATCGACTTTCAGGCCCGAACGATGGTTCGACGAATCGTACCATCACGGAAAATCGGATGTCAAGACAGCCAGGCCTCGCGGGGCCGCGCTGTCGGATCACGGCACGATGACCTCGTAGGTTTCGAAGTCTTCGGATATCCCTTTGGCCGTGATCTTTCCGGCGAACCGGGTTGCCACCGCGTCCTTCACGGCATTGTAGACGGGAGCGCTCACCAGCACGCCGTCGACGGGCGCCTTGCTCTCCAGGCGCGAGCCGAGGTTCACGTTGGATCCAATCGCGGTGTACGCCATGATCCGGCGAGAGCCCATGTCACCCACCACAACCTCTCCGCTGTTGATCCCGACGCGGATGTGGATGGGCATCCGGCCTTCGGGCTCCCACCGGGCGCGAAGCCCCCGCACCGTCTGCTGCATCTCGATGCCGGTGCGCACCGCGCGCAGGGCATGGTCAGACTGTGCCAGCGGGTCTCCGAAGAAGGCCATGAGGCCGTCCCCTATGAACTTGTCGACCGTTCCTTCGTTGCGGAAGACGATCTCCGTCATCAGCTCGAAGTACTCGTTGAGCGTGCGATGGATCGCGTCCGGCGGCTGGGTGGTGCACCACGAGGTGAACCCGGAAATGTCGCTGAAAAGGACGGTGATCACCTTCTGCTCGGCGGACATGAGCCTGTCCTGCGCCTGGAGGATTTTCGACATGAGGCGGGGCGCGAAATACCGCTCCATCCGCGTGCGGATTTGCAGCTTCTCCCGTTCGGCTTGGAAGAATCGAAACGCGTTGACGGCGACAAGCGCGAAGACGAATCCGAGCGTCGGGCCGGCCAGCGCCGGCATGATGCCGACGGATATGAACAGGACGAGCTCCCCTGCCACGAGCGCCGCCCAGAAAAGAAGGGCGAGCAGGGAGCTTGCCAATGGGCGCAGGCGCCACGCCGCGGCCCAGAGCAGTGCGGCGAACGCGAGAGAGAGCAGCAGGGCCTCGCCCCAGGACTGCGCGCGCAGGAAGCGGTTGGTGAGGATGCTGTTGAGGATGTTCGCGTGGATGCCGCTTCGCGGGTACACGCGCTCCATCGGCACGGCCCCGTAGTCGCTCGTGCTCGTCGTAAGGTCCGAGATCACAAGGTGTGCGCCGTCGAGCTCGGCGGCGACGCTGTCCGCCATGTCCGGATCGTTCTCCGCCTTCAGGAGCGTGGCGAAGGAGTAGTGGGGGAACGAGGCGGCCCACGGGCCCGCAAAATCGATGATCGTACGGCCGGCCCGGTCTATGGGAATGTCGATGTCCCGTACGGCGCCATCCGGCATGTGCGCGCCGGGCAGGCGGATGCGGCGCCCGAAGCTGACCTCGATCTTCGCGGGTTCCACCTCCAGCGCGTCGCATGCCGCGCGGAGGGCCAGGCCGGGAACGTAGCCGCCCCGGTAGGGGACGAGCAGGGGCATGCGGCGGAATACGCCGTCGGGGTCCGGATCGCTGTTGATGCTGCCGATGCCCCGCGCCGCCGCCGTCAGCTTCGCGAAGCTCAGCGTCGAAGAGACCGCGCCTGACGGGCCCCCGCCTTCAATGACCCTGGGGTGCCAAAGCCATGGGGCGAGCAGGTCCTTGCTCTCCTCGGGGAGCCCTGCAGCCTTTCGGTATTCGTCGGTCCGCATGACTGCCGGCAGGTAGACGGTTCCTGCCCCGTCGGTTGCGCTCACGAATGCCGCATCGCCGGCCGGCGCGCCCGCATCCGGAAATACGATATCGAACATGATGGACGCGGCGCCCGCTTTCGAGAGCACGTTGACCAGCCGGGCGAAATCCTGCCGATCCCCGCCCTTCATCCCGATCTCCTCGACGATCGAGTCGGTCAGGTCCACGTGGGCGATCGACGGAAGGATTTTCTGCGGTCCCTTGAGCGCGTACCGAAGGCGGAAGAAGGAATCGTTCAGCCGGTTGTTCCAATCCGTTCCGACGGACGCCGACAGGACGGAGAGCGCCCAGGCCAGGGCAAGCGAAGCGACGACGATGACGGCGGGGGCCAGCGCGGAACGGATGCCTTTCACTTGTGCGGAGCTTATGCCGGTCCCGGGGCGCTGTCAATAATTTCGTCCGGCTTCCTCTTGGACGTGGGAGGATCCTGCGCTATGCTCCCCCACCATGATCCAGGTGCAGATATCCAGGGTCGGCGGGCCCGAAGTCCTCCAGGCAGTGGAGGTCCCTTCGCCCCCTCTGCCCCCCGATCATGTCCGCATCGAGGTGAGCGCCGCGGGGGTGAACTTCGCCGACGTGCACATGCGCACGGGGCTGGGCGTGGAAGCACCCCGGATGCCCTTTGTCCCCGGATTCGAGGTGGCGGGGGTGGTCGCGGAGGTCGGACCGGGTGTCAGCACGTTCCGCCGTGGTGAGAGGGTCCTGGCTGCGTGCCGCTTCGGCGGGTATGCGAGTGAGATCGTTCTTCCCGCGGCGCACGTCCGACGGACCCCTCGAAAGCTGTCCGACAAAGAGGCAGCTTCAATCCCCATTGCGTTCATGACCGCCTGGGTTGCCCTCATGGAGATGGCCAGGGTGCGTGAAGGGGACAGGGTGCTCGTGCCGGGCGCCGCAGGGGGAGTCGGGACGGCGATCGTCCAGCTCGCTGCTCGCGCAGGCGCACAAGTCGTCGCAGTCGTGGGATCCGCGGAAAAGAAGGAGCGCGTGCGAGCGTTGGGCGCTTCCCAGGCTTTCACGTATGCCGAGCTCGATGCGCGCGACCACGCAGACGCCCGGGATTTCACCACGATCCTCGATGCGCGGGGAGGGCCGTATTTGAAGGATTCGATCCGGCGGCTCGCTCCGGGAGGACGGGTCGTCAGTTACGGGGTCTCTTCATTGGTATCGGGCCGCAAGCGGTCCATTCCCCATGCGATCAGGCGCCTCCTCCAGACACCCCTGCTGACACCGATTGGCCTGGCAATGGGGAACAAGGGCATTTTCGGTCTCAACATGCTGAAATTTTTCGACACCGAACAGGGAACGGCACTCCTGATGAAAGCGATGGATGGGATGCTGGATGGTTTTCAGGCCGGACTTTTCAGAGCAGTTGTGGGAAAGAGTTTCCCCCTCGCTCGTGCCGGGGATGCCCACGCATTTCTCCAGGGAAGGTGACAATTAAATAAATTAATACTATCTTACGGTAATGCCGAGAAACAGAATCGACGCAAATGTTCGATGCCCATCGTGCAATGGACAACTATTCCCAAGGGTACTCGTCTGCGATTCATGCGGCCTGAAGGTCGAAGGTGACTTCGTGATGAACGAATTCGGCGCGCTGACACCCGACGAGCTTCATTTCCTTCGAGTTTTCATCTATTGCGAGGGAAGGATCCGGGACATGGAAGCAGCTCTCGGGGTGAGTTACCCCACTGTGAAAGGGCACATGGCTTCGATCAAGGAAAAGCTCAACCTGGCCAGTGCCCGTCCGGCGGCGCCTGAGATGGCGACTGGGAACGCAGAGGCCCCGGGGAGCCTCCGGACGGCGGACGAGGTGCTGGACGGGCTTGAAGCAGGGCAGATCAGCTACAAGGAGGCGCTCCGGCTCCTGCGGGCAAAGAAGAAGGAAGGAAAGAGCGATGAACAACAAAGCGGCTGAGAGGATCCGCGCGCTGAAGGAGAAGGGGACCATCACCCAGGAACAGGCCGATGAATTGCTGGGCGTGATTTCTGAGGAAGAGCGGAACGAAGAGGAAAATCCCGTCCGCGGCGGTCCAGGCCCTGGGCCCGAAGCGGCGGACAGCGATCGATACAGCCGTCATGGAGGCCGGCGGCACTCCCGGTCATTCCTCGACATGGACTGGGTGGGCGACATGGTGGACGGCATCACATCAGGCCTGGGAGTGGCTCCCGATCGCGACCACCCTGCCGGCGACTGGGGCCGATCCAGCGATGACTACCGCTACGAGTGGGACCCCCGATGGGGACGGCGGAGGGGCGGGAATGCGGAGAACTCCTCCCGCGTCGAGCAGCCGGAAGGCGAGTCATTCGAGTTCCAGGAGAACCGCGTGATCTTCAGCAAGCTCTCCGGCATGCGCCTGGTTCGAGCGAAGGTCCGGGACAACGCCTTCTCCGCTTCCACTTTTCGGGGTGCAGCGCTCACCGACAGCGCCATAGTGGACAGCTCCCTTGCCGGCGCTTCGGTGCACGATCTGCTCATGGACTCCTCCGAGATGAAGGATGTCGTCATCGCCGGCTCCAAGATTCACCGGCTGGAATTGCGGGGAGGATCGGGCCTGAAGAACGTCAAGCTCTCCGGTTCATCCGTCTCGGGTTTCAACCTCGAGAGCGCGAGCCAGATAGAAGACACCCGGTTTGCGGGTGTCGCGATCAACGGGTGCACGTTCTCGGAGAAGACCCGGCTCAAGGACACCCGGCTGCGCGGCACGGCGGTGAATCATTGCACCCTTCAGGGTGTGACGATCGCGGATACGCGGATCGACGGGTGCACTCTGGGCAACACGAATCTGGCCGATAGTGAGATCTCGGTGTGCACGCTCCGCGGCGTGAGCTTTCACGATTCGAATGTCACCAACTCCCGGATCAAGGACTCGCGGCTGGAGGCGGTGGGTTTTGCGTCCCTTGTGATCGAGGGGAGCGAGTTGAAGAACGTCACCTTCCGCGATGTTTTTGACGGCCGGTTTCCGAGGAAAGCGGAGAAGCTCAGCCTCGTGAATGTGAAGCTCGACAACGTTCAGTTCATCGGCTGCACGTTCCGCGACACGACGATCAAGGGCTTCAAGGCGGATAACCTGAGGATCCGAGGCAGGGATTTTTCCGGACGAACCATCGAAAGGCTGGAGGACCTTCAAGCCCTCTCTGAAAGATAGTCATGGAACCGCTTGACCGACCGCGGGGGGGCGCTGGGCCCCGCGGTTTCCAAGAAGGTCATCGCTTATTGCCATAAATGTTAAGATAATCAATTTTAGATTAAATAATTCAATTTTTCTATTGACAATAGTAAAAATATTTGCCATTATCCCATCATGATTCAGAACGAGAGCATCGACGTGGAAGCATTGTACTTCCGCTATGGACCAATGGTCTTTCGGCGCTGCCGTCAGCTGCTAGGAAGCGATGACATGGCTGCCGACGCTCAGCAGGAAACATTCGTGAGGGTCCTGCGGCGCCGAGACAGCCTGCATGCCCGCCACGCGTCCAGCCTGCTGTACCGAATTGCGACGAACATCTGCCTGAACGTGATGCGCGGCATTCGGCGCCGTCCGACGGTGAGCGTGGAGCCGCTGCTGGACGGTCTGGCGGGCCGCGAAAGGATGGAGGACAGGATCCTGGACTCGTTCGTCCTGGACCAGGTCTTCTCGACGGCGCGTGAAGGCACCCGACTGGCCGCCGAGATGCACTACCTGGAAGGCTGCACACTGGCCGAGACGGCGGAAGAGGTAGATCTCTCGATCTCGGGCGTCCGTAAGAGACTGCGCGCTTTGCGCGAACAGGGCCGCGCTCTCATGGGCGGCCACACCTGGAGGGAAATATGATAAGAGAAGATCCGGGTTCAAGACCGATAATCTCGGTCCGGGACCTTCGCAAGAGCTTCAAGGGCCGGCGCGGGAAGGGCCGACCGGAAATCGTTGAAGCCGTGCGCGGAATAGAGCTGTCCGTTGCAGAAGGAGAAATCTTCGGCTTCCTCGGGCCAAACGGCGCGGGGAAGAGCACGACGCTGCGCATCCTTTCGACGCTCCTTGCCGCCGATGCCGGGGAGGTGACGATTGCCGGCTCCAACGTCCGAAACGAGCCCCGGGACGTGCGGAAACAGATCGGGTACGTGAGCCAGGCGGGCGGCACCGATCCCCTGGCGACCGGCAGGGAGAACCTTCTCCTCCAGGCGAGGCTGTATGGGTTGGATCGGGCCCGGGCCGGTCGGCGCGCCGAGGAGCTCATCGAGTCACTCGGGCTCGGGGAATTCATCGACCGGTTCGCGAAAAATTACTCCGGAGGCCAGAGACGGAAGCTCGACATTGCCATCGGGATGGTGCACAGCCCGAAAATCCTCTTTCTCGATGAGCCGACGACCGGCCTTGACCCTGTGAGCCGATCACAGTTGTGGGCCCAGATCCGGCTCCTGAGGAAGATGGGCACCACGGTGTTCCTCACGACCCACTACATGGAGGAGGCGGACGCTCTGTGCGACCGTGTCGCCATCATGGACCACGGGCGGATCGTTGCCGAGGGCACTCCCGGCGAGCTGAAGGGCGGAATCCACGGAGACATCATTTCTCTCACGGTCAATCACATCGAAAATGCCCCGGAAGTCGCCCTTGGCGTGCTTCGCGAGCTGGAGATTGTGCGGGAGGCAACGGCGGAAGGAGGGAGCCTGAGGCTCGTTGTCACCCGCGGCGGGGAGGCGCTTCCGGTCGTGCTCCGCCTCCTGGAGGGCAGGGGCATCGGGGTTGCGGACATTGCCCTTTCACGCCCGTCCCTGGATGACGTGTTCCTCCGCGCCACCGGGCACTCCCTCAGGGATGAGGGCGCCGTGGCCGCGGCCGGAGCAGCCCGCGTGACATCGGCCATAAAGGAGTAACAGGTGAAGCTCTTCAGGGATTTCCGGGTCTTGTTCGTGCGCAACATCAAGGGGAGCATGCGCAACCCCATCTGGCTGTTCATCGGGATGTTCCAGCCCGTGCTCTACCTGCTTCTTTTTGCGCCGCTGCTGAAGGGATTGGGGAATGTGCCGGGGTTTCCCCCGGGCGGCGCGTACACGGTCTTTACCCCTGGCCTGCTGGTCATGCTGGCCCTGTTCACTACCGCGTTCGCCGGCTTCGGCCTTGTCGATCACATCCGAAACGGCTTCGTCGAACGGATCCTCGTCACCCCGGCCAGCAGGTTCTCGATCCTGCTCGCCTACCTTGCGCGAGACGTGGCGGTGCTCCTCGTGCAATCGGTGATCGCGGTTCTCCTCGCCGTGCTTCTCGGCCTCTCGGTGAGCCTCCCGGGCCTTCTGGTGACCTTCGGCCTGATGGTGCTGACGGGAGCGCTGATGGCGTCCTGCTCCTACTCGCTTGCGCTGCTGTTGAAAAAGGAGGACACCCTCGCATCCGTGATCAACACCTTTGCCACGCCGCTTCTCCTTCTTTCGGGCATCACCCTCCCCCTCACCCTGGCCCCGAAGGTCATCCGGGCCCTCGCCTCGGTGAACCCGTTCGCCTACGAAGTGACCGCCTCGCGGTCGCTGTTCCTGGGGAACTTCGGCGATTCTGCAATCGTCGTGAGCGCGGCTCTGCTGGGCGGGCTCGCAGTCCTGGCATTCTGGTGGGCGATCCGCTCTTTCAAGCGGGCGGCCGCCTAGGGAGGTCGGCCGCACCTTGAAATCGGGTTGACAACGGGCGCAATCCTTCTGAAATTCGTCGCACGCATGGAGAAGAGGGAGAAGCTCGGGGCCGAGATCCGGTTCCTCGGCCGGGTCCTCGGGGACGTCATCAGGGAACAGGCGGGCGCCGCACTGTTCGAGCTGGAGGAGGAGATCCGCCTTGGCGCCCGGGCCCGCCGCGAGGGAGCGCCGGGCGCCGAACGGGCGCTGGACGCCCGCATTCGCTCGCTGAGCGATGCGGAGGCGAAGATTGTTGTCCGGGCCTTCACTATCTTCTTCGACCTGATGAACCTCGCCGAAGACCGGGAGCGCGTGCGGGTGCTTCGCGAGCGTGAGCGCGGACGCTACCCCGAGCCCCGGTCGGAATCCATGGAAGAGGCGGTGCTGCTGATGCAGAAGGCCGGCCTCGATGCGAAGGGAAGCCAGGCTCTCCTGGAGCTGCTCTCCATCGGGCTGGTGTTCACCGCGCACCCCACGGAGGCGAAGCGCCGCTCGGTCCGCACAAAGGTCAGGCTGCTGCGGCAGTCGCTGGTCCAACTGGACGACTCAGACCTCCTTCCGCGCGAGCGGGAGAGAATCGTCACCCGGATCCGTTCTCTGCTCACCGGCCTGTGGCAGACGGATCTCATCCGGCCCCGACGCCCCAGCGTGCTCGAGGAGGTGGAGGTGGGGCTTTACTTTGCCGCCACCCTCTGGGAGGTTGCGCCGGATATCTACGCGGAGCTCGACCGGGCCCTTGGGAAGATCTACCCGGGGTCCACGTTCAGCCTTCCGCCCTTTCTTTCCTTCGGCTCGTGGATCGGCGGCGATCGGGATGGCAACCCGTTCGTCAGCGCGCAGGTGACGGAGCTCACGCTCATGAGGATGCGTGCGGCCGCAGTGGATGCCCATCTCTCCCGGTGCCGGCTCCTCTTCGACGAGCTCACCACGTCGGAGAGACAGGCCGCGGTCTCGGGAGATCTGCGGGAGGCCGTGGAACGGCGGGCGCGGGAGCATCCCGAGGTGAGGCAGCTTCTCGAACCCCTTTCTCCGCATGAGTCCTACCGGCGGTTTCTGAAGACCGTGGAATGGCGGCTGCAGCGCACCCGTGCAATGGACTCCCTGGCGAGTCTGCCCGCCGGGGCGTACCGGACCGGCGCCGAGCTTGCGGCCGACCTCCTCCTCATCAGGGACAGCCTGCGCATGAACAAGGGAAGCGCCATCGGGGAAGGGAATCTCCAGGGCTGGCTTTGGCAGACGGAAGTGTTCGGCCTGCATTTTGCCCGTCTGGACATCCGCCAGGAATCGGGACGCAATACACGGGTCGTTGCCGAGCTCGCGCGGGCCCTCGGTCTTTGCCCTGACTATGCCGCCTTGGATGAAGCAGCGCGCCGGGCCATCCTGCGCTCGAGCCTCGGCTCGCGCTGCACGCTCCCGTTTGAAGCGCTCAGTGCCGATGCGCGGGAGACCCTGGATGCCTGCGAGGTCCTGAGGCAGGCCGCCTCCACCGTCGGTGACGGTGTCCTGGGCGGGAACATCATCAGCATGACCCATCGGTTCAGCGACATCCTCGCCGCGCTGTGGCTCATGGAGCTGCAGCCCGGGCAGAGCGCGGGCTCCGCGCCCGTCATGGACATAATCCCGCTTTTTGAAACGATCCAGGACCTCGAGCGTGCGCGCGAGATCGTGGAAGACATGCTGCAGGATCCCGCCTACCGCCGGCACCTCACGCGCCGTGGAAACGTGCAGATCGTGATGATCGGGTACTCGGACAGCACCAAGGACGGGGGATACCTCGCCGCGTGCTGGGCGCTGTACAAGACCCAGAGCGTGCTTTCCCGTGTCGCCCAGGAGCATGGCGTGCGCCTGATCTTTTTCCATGGAAGGGGCGGATCGCTGGGCAGGGGCGGGGGACCGGCCGCCCGCAGCATCCTTGCGCTCCCGCCGGAGTCACTCGGTGCGGGCCTTCGCATGACGGAACAGGGAGAAGTGCTCGCCGACCGCTACGACGATCCCCGCATCGCCGGCAGGCACCTGGAGCAGGTGATCTGGGCGACGCTCGCCGCTTCTGTTGCACCGCTCACGCCGCCCCGCGAAGAATGGCAGGCGGCGATGGAAGAGCTTGCCCGGGAGGCGCTCGCCGCGTACCGCTCTCTCATCGAGGAGCCCTGCTTCCTGTCCTATTTCGAGCAGGCCACGCCTATCCTGGAGATCGAATCCCTGCCCATTGCCTCCCGCCCTGCCTACCGACACGCGGCCCAAGGAATACGTCCCTTCGGGCCGCAGCGGGGTTTCTCCGACCTGCGCGCCATCCCATGGGTCTTTGCCTGGACGCAGAACCGGTGCATGATCCCCGCCTGGTTCGGGATCGGCAGCGCATTTCAGGCCTTCGCCCGGGCCCATACGGACGGCTGGCAGACCCTGCGCGCCATGTACGACGGCTGGCCGTTTTTCCGGGCGACCCTGGACAACGCCGTTCTCGCATTGGCGAAATCCGACATGGACATCGGCCAGTCGTATGCGGAGCTCGTGGAGGATGTGGAAGTGAGAAAGAGGATCTGGGGAATGATTTCCTCCGAATACGAGCGAAGCAGGGACTCCGCGCTGCGCACAAACGGCCAGCCTCACCTTCTGGAGGAAGTCGGCTGGCTTCAAAATTCGATCCGCTTGCGCAATCCCAACACCGATCCCTTGAACCTGCTGCAAGTGGAATGGCTGCGCAGGTTCCGCGAGGCCGAGCGCCGCGGAGACGAGGAGCAGGCGCGGGAGTGCAGAGAGCTGCTGCGGCTGACCATCGAGGGAGTTGCGGCGGGAATGCGGACCACGGGCTGAGGCGCCGTGGCTTTCCTGCCTCTCGACGGCGGGCAAATTCCGCGGTACATTGAGCTCATGGCGATCGATTCGGTTTCCCCCATCATGTCACCTTCTCCCCTGACCACCCTGAGCAGGCCTCCAGAGACTACCCCGGATGCCAGGGAGACTGCCGCGCAGGAAAACGACGCGCGCCGGATCGCGGAGTCCGTGAGCGGCGCATCGCCGGCCGCGCAGGGCCGGCCCGAGGAAAACAGCGGTCCTGTCTCCGTGGGGACGCGGGCGCCGATCGTCGCATCTCCGGACGCCGAGGGATCCTTGCGTGAAGCCGCCTCGCAGATCGTCCGTGCCTCCGAGGGTCCCGATTCCTCAGCCGCCCTGCGCAACGCCTCAGAGGCCTACCAGAGTGAGGCCTCCGCGCGTGACGCCATCGCCCAGCAGCAGAAGAACAACGGCGCCACCAGCGTCAACGTGATGGCCTGACCGCCCCTGCCACGAACTTTTCATGCCTCCCATGGACCCATCCCTCGGCGTCTGGGGCGAGCTTCTGCCGCCTTTCAGTGTGCTTGCTCCCATGGAGGATGTCACCGATACGGTATTCCGTCGGATCGTGCAGATAGCGGGCGCGCCGGATCTCCTGATCACAGAGTTCACAAGCACGGATGGCTTGTGCACGGCCGGGCGTCCCCGCGTTATCGGCAGGCTCCGGTTCACCGCCGGTGAGAGGCCGCTGATCGCCCAGATCTGGGGCAACAAGCCCGAATATTATCGGCGCGTCGCAGCCGAGGTCCGGGAAATGGGTTTTGACGGCCTGGACATCAACATGGGGTGCCCCGTGCGGAAGATCATCCAACGAGGTTCCTGCGGAGCATTGATCGAGAATCCTGGACTGGCGGCCGAGCTGATCGCGGCGGCCCGGGAAGGCGCCGGCGGCCTGCCGGTCAGCGTGAAGACGCGCATTGGCTTTGCAGAGTCCCTGGCCGAGGAGTGGCTTGGTTTTCTCCTCGCACAGGGGATCGCGGCCCTCACCGTCCACGGCCGGACCGTCGTCCAGCAGTCCGAAGGAGCCGCGGACTGGGCCGCGGTGG
Organism: Spirochaetia bacterium; assembly: GCA_049515615.1. Classification (GTDB taxonomy): domain Bacteria; phylum Spirochaetota; class Spirochaetia; order SZUA-6; family Fen-1364; genus Fen-1364. The sequence continues at coordinate 3,921 of JBEKTX010000102.1, read as the reverse complement.
CGCTCGCGGTCCGTCTCCGCGACCAGACGGCCCCGCGCACGCGCATCGTGGGGAACGGGGATGTGCGGACTGCCGAGTCATTTCACCAGCGCGCGGAAGAGACCCGGGCGGACGGCATCATGATCGGCCGCGGCATCTTCGAGAATCTCCTGCTGTTCCGCGCCATACGCGGGGGGGCCGGGACAAACGATTTCGCGCGGCTCAGCCCCGAAGAGAAGATCGCCTGGTTTCGTCGTCATATTGCCTTGCACGAGGACACCTGGGGAGGCGCGGCAAGATTTGACGTGCTGAAGAAGTTCGCCAAGACCTACCTGAGGGCCTTCGAGGGGGCTGGACGCCTGGTTGACGCGATCATGCACACCCGGACGCACGAGGCCGCGCGCGCGACGCTGGATGCGTGGGCGGCGGAGCGAGGAGTCCTTCAGAGCGGCTGACATGCGCCGCAGGCGGCGCACCGGCCACGGGCTCATCGCTCGGACGGCTTGACCGCAGGATCGCGCGTTCGTACTCTGCCGGCATGTGGAACAAGCCCAGATGGTTCCTTGTGACTTTGCTGGCCTTTGCGGCGGTGGCGCGAGTGCAGGCAGACGACGCATCGTACATCGCCGGCATCGTGGCCAAGCTGCCGGCGGATCTCTGGCAGCGCTATCAGGCGCTCAACGCGGCTGAGACGCGTCTGCCTGAGTACAGGGATACGGACGAAGCCCTCGCGCTCAAGCTCGCGCAGCTCGACCATGTCAACGCCTCGCGCACGCGTAACGGCGCCGGCCTGGTGGAGCTCGACATCCTGGCCTCCCGCGTGGCCAACCGCCAGGCCATGGAGGCGGCGCAAAACGGGTTCCACGGGCATTGGAATCTCCGCGGAGAGAAGCCGTACCACCGCTACGCCTTCGCGGGCGGAACGGACCACGTGGCCGAAAACGCCTCCTGGAGCTCGACCACGGGAGTGTTCACCCGTACCTCCGAGCTGGTGAGCTCCATGATGGTCGAGGCGCACGGCCAATTCATGGCAGAGCTGGCGCCCAACGACGGACATAAACAGAACTGCATTGCTCGAGAGCACACGCACGTGGGTCTCGGCTTCTTCCTTGCCCGCAGCGCCTTCGCCTACTACGAGGAGTTCGTGGACCGCTACCTGGAGTTCATCGATCCCCCTTTCCAGGCGGTGGCGGGCAATCCGGTGGAGATTGCGGTGAGGCCGCTCAAGGATGGTCTTTACACATACGCCGTCATCACGTACTACGAGCCCTTCCCCAAGGCCATGACCGTGGCGGAGGTGAACGCCCACAGCAGTTATCCGGATTTCACGAACGTACAGGACAGCGCAATCTGGCCGTGGGAACTACGGACGGACGGCGGCGGCGTCACTCGGATTCCGCTTGCCTTCTCCCGCCCCGGTCTGTACTACGTGCACATCTACCTCGACACCAGCAAGCCCTCGCGCGGCCGCGCGGACACGCGCGGGAAGGTCCAGGCCTCCGGGTTGGTGATTCGAGTGCAGTGAGCCGTGTGCAGAAGAGGACGGAAAAACTCTGGACAATCAGGCCCGCCTGTGAACAAGGCCATTGCGATGCCGCAGGCCTTCCCTTCATGTTCATGGCCTCGTTCAGGAGATTCATCAAGTTCGATCCAGGGAACGACACGGTCGAATCGGTTCGCTAAGCCGCTTTCTCCTTTTCGGCTTTTTTCAATGGCCAGAACTGAAACAAGTCCCCGAAAATGATCAGGAACGGAAACGTCACGGCAAGGAGAGCCGACGCAAGCCAGATCTCGAACAAGTAGCCGGGAGGCCCGGATTCAACACGCCCGAAGACAATGGGAGCCAAAGCGCCGTAGAACCGGGCAAGGGCAACTCCAATCACGGCGGCTGAAGCGGCGTTGAGAATTCCCTTCAAGGGTTGGGAAAACCCGGCAAAAAGGGAGTCCTGCATCATGTTCATCACGATGATGCTGCCAAAGATGAAGGGGATGGGAACGCGCACCATGAAAACAGGGGCATCCATGTGAAGCAATCCCTCTCCGATGATCAGGGCGATGGCTCCGATTCCCAGAACGACGACAGTCCAGATGGCGCCCAGCAGCGGCTGCCGCATCAGGGCCGGCCGCCTTGCAAGAGGCCACAATTCGAAGTTCAACGTCAGGAACATCGCGCTGATCGTCGTGATATAGACGACCAGCGCATTCCAGGCGTTGAACAGCCCATGCGGATCCAGGGCCGGCGCGTACGTTGGATCGTCCTGCATGAACCGATAGTTGAAGAACAGTCGGAAAAGCAGGTAATTCACCACGTAGCTCGCCACAAGCATCGTCAGCCCGGCGACGACAGGGTTTTTCATGAGCGTGACAAAAGGCCAACCACCCCAGATGATGGCGAGCCAGAAGGCAATAATGACGGTTGTGATGATGCACATGGAGAGCATGGGAGCAGGCGGGCTGATTCTTCCGCCCACCGTGATGAAGTGGACAAGCGCGACCAGAGCGCCCGCTGCCGCCACGAGGAGCATGAAAAGAATCCCTTTTGTGGGCTGAGAACGCCTTGCCGCGAACGCGGGATGGTTCACCCCCCACGTCACGCTGATCACAATCACCGTCGGAATGAGGCAGATCATTACGTACGCGACCCATGTCGTAAACGCGGGAAGGGTAAAGATCGAAATGAAGCCCAGTGAGACGACGATCACCAGGACCGACGACACGATTCCCAGCACGGGCTGTTTCATGACCTCCTCCTTCTCAGGGTCATCATGAGCGATGCGCCGATACAGCCAAGGAAGCCCTCCCTTGCCTTGCTCCTGTTGAACTGAGATCACCCCGCGGCTTGTAAGCCCGGCTGCTGGCTATCGCATGGATCACGTGCGCCATGGCCATCCCCGCTATAGCCCGCATGATGAAGTCTCATAAGCTTTTGACCCCGCCCCAGGGACCCTCGTCGAACGTGTCGTTCATTCGGATGGACTCGTCTGTGCCGCTCCGGTGAGGACTGTTCAAATATAGTTCCGTCTCAATCCCCCGGCCAGATCGGGGCTCCCTGTCCATGCGGTACGACCCGTCAGAGGCGGCCACGAGGACTCTTATGCCTCTCTTTTGCTTCACTGCGATAAGGCTGCGGGACGGGTTTCTGGCAGGACTCATATAACGCGTTTTTATTCCCTTTTTACCCTGTATTCATGGAGTGTCGGCGCGATGTGTTGCATCTTGAGGGAAACGGAGGTATGAATGCCAGCGGAGCCTTCTCTGCTTGACAGGGGATGGTTTTTATGCCTAAATTGTTTTAGGCTAGAATGGTTTCCTTGTGCAACTTTTCTGGTTAGAGCAGTGACTGAGACGGAAGCCCCCGCGGCGCTGCAGGAATGGCAACAGTATTGCCGACATCAAAGTGATTCTTGAAAGTCATGCTTCGGCAGCTCCGGCTGTGCAGGCACAGAACCGAGGCGTGAGCGACGAGAGGTTCGAAAAGGAGGAGCCTATGCCGTACGATCCATTGGAAACGCTTGGGAGAATCGATCCGGAGATGCTGAAACGCCTTCGGGAGCAGAATGAGTTTGTTTATGCAGACGGAGCCCTCCCGCGGAAGGTGAAGCTTCTCATTGCCATGGCCTTCGATGCCGCCCATGGAGCAGAGAACGGGGTACGGAGCCTCGCAAGCCAGGCAAGGAAATCGGGAGCAACGAGCCAGGAGATTGCCGAAGCGCTGCGGGTTGCCTGTCACTTGAGCGGGGTTGGAGCGTTGTACACAGCGTCCAACGGACTCAAAGAGGCCGAATGAGCGAGCCTGAGGGTCCCGCGGTGCATCGGAGATTCGACTACAAGTGGATCGCGCTCAGCGTGACGACAATCGGCGCCCTGATGGCGGCCATCGACGGCACGATCGTGATCCTCGCGCTGCCGGACATGATGGTGAAGCTGCACGCGGGCCTTGTC
>JBEKTX010000101.1:0-12073 GCA_049515615.1 Spirochaetia bacterium | reverse complement strand
CGCGTAGGTGAGCGTGTGGCCCGGGTTGTTCGGGTCAGGGACGGTGATCGAGCCGATTTCGAATCCGAGGATGTCGCGCAGCGCCGTGAGGATATTGTCCATCATGCTGTTGGTCTGAGGCGCCGGCGGGGTCGTCGGTTTCTCGGGAGTGCTGGGGCCCTGGTTGCCCTGCTGCTGGGAAGCCCGGTAGGCCTTGTTGATGGCGTTCGTCTCGTTCACGTCCAGCTTCGTGAACTTCATCTCGTCCTGCAGGGCCTGGAACAAATCGGCAGGGATCTCGTTGGCCTTGAACTCGGCCGCCGAAGTGTCCGCGGCGAATCCCTGCGCCACGTCGAGCGCCTCGCCGAGCGCCTCACCGGCCACCTTCTGGATGAACCCGGTCCCTTCGAGCGTGCTCAACGTCGTGTTGATCCCGTCGGTAAGGTCGACGACAACGTCGGATCCGCGCACGCCGCAGACGGCGGACGAGGTCCTGATCTGGTACTGGTCCTTGGTGGACGCCTTGCCCGCTACCGTGCGCACCTTGCCGACGGCGAGAGTAAACACGTCCTGACCGCCCGTGTCGGTGCGCAGCTGCTTGAGTGTGAAGTTCGTATTTCCAGCGACTTTAATGATCGTGCTGGTGTGGTTGATCTTCAGCTCCGCAAGATCGCCCTTCCCAGTGACCACCGTCCATCCGGCTTTCAACTCATCGCCGTCGGCTGGCTCGCCCTGGGAGGCGCCTTTGTTGTCGCGCACGTCGAACGTGCCGCTGTTGTTTTCGTGGTACACGATCGTCACGGATATTGCCGGCGGTTTTGCCGTCGCCGGCGTCGATTGCGCAAAAAGAGCCCCTGGCAGCGCCAGGAGCGCCGTCAGCGCAATCGCGGTGGCAAATCTCATTCTCATACTTCCCTCCGTTTCCTAGAAGAGAGCGATCGAGCTGTTCAGCCCGGACGTGACGGTCCACTGGTTTGGTGGCGGCTGCCGTTGGTCATACGTGACGATGTACACGAAGGAGATGACCGCCGGCCCTGACTGGAAGTTCAGCGAGCCCTGGATGGCCGCATTCTGCGGGCTCACAAGGTCCGCGAAGCTTCCAATTGCCATTTTGTCATAGGTGAAGTTGAAAAAGAATCCGGGCAGCGCGCCTGGAGCAAGAGAGAGGATGCCGTTCAGATGAGGCTCGCTCAGGAAGGGGTCAGTCTCGGTCGTGATGAACGGCGATTCGAGACTTACTTTGAAGATCAGCTTGTCGTCCAACACGGAAATGCCGCCGCTGATCAGGCCCCCGAAAGTGTGCCCCGAGGAGCTCAGATTCTGGACCGCCTGGTATTGCTGGTCTCTCATGACGTCGTATGAAGGACCGAAATACGTGGGGGTGAAACCGGAGCTGAGGTAGCGCAACTGGGCCCCGTACGTGAATATGTTGATGATCCTTCCCCCGACACCGATCATGCTTCCCCAGGTTTTTGCCTGGATCGTGGCAAAGTCCGTGAAGGCGAGGAGCGAAAACTTGTCCTTCGTGTACAGAAGCGGTGCCATTGCATCGACGCCGTATACGCCAATGGCGGTGGCCGTCCCATTCTGAGCGGAAACTGTTTCGAAATAGGGATTGGTGTCAACCGCGGCAGTCGCGCCCACCTCCAGGTTGTTCAGGATTGGGATGGACGTATCGACGAACGGCCGGACGTACGCGCGCCCCCCGATCACGTCCAGCTGGGCCAGGTTGCCGAATACGGACTCGACCCCGACGTAGGGAAAGTTGAAAAGCTTTCCATCCACGTCGGCCTGCAGCCCGAAGTGGCGCTCCGTGGGGAGGAAGAGCGTGTTGTTGTAGTCTCCCATGATGAAACCGTCGCCGAGAGTGGCGTCGTCGAACGAGCCCAGCTTCAGAAAGAGGGGATCGCCCTTCTCACCCCAGCGGATGTAGGCGATCTTGGGGAGGTAGATGGCGAGAACGCTCTGGAATGTCACGGGTCCGTTCGTCGGCCACCAGTCCGCCTGCCGGATGGCGAAGGAGTTGCCCGAGCCGCCGGAGAAATTGTAGTTGAGCGCAATTGAAAGCCCGATGCCGAACTTGCCGTAGGAGAAATCGGGAGAAAGGGCGAGCGTCTGGTACGTCACGGACGGCCCCGGCGGATTGTCGTTGAAGGTCTGCACGCCGATGCCCAGGCCCATCTTGAAAGCGAAGCCCGGCGCTGGCTGTTGGGCCTGCGCGGGCTGTTGGTCCTGCGAAGGCTGTTGGCCCTCCGCGGGCTGTTGGTCCTCCGCAAATGCCAGCCCCGCCACCAGGCCGAACAATGTCGCGATTACGGCGAGCCGTTTGAATGCCGCAGTCATTGGGACCTCCTTGCGCCTGAAACTATTATATACCGCACTTGTGCGTAAAACTATTACTGCCCCCTCAGAATGTCAACTTCGCCTCGAGGGCTGCCCGGAACGCAAAACGCCAGGCCAGGCCCTCCCCCGGGAGATCCTGGACGTCCATTCCGAGGTTCAGGCTCCCCTTGATCGAGCCATGCCCGGGGTAAACGAGAGAGGTCGCATGCCCGAGCAGGAGCGTGAACGGATGAAACGTGCTCAAATCCTGGTACCCGACGGTCACCTCGGCGCTTTCCCGGTGTTCGAAACGCCCCGTCGCACCCACGTTGGGCGGCAGCAGCGGAAGCGGGATGCCCGCGGCCGGCATGACCCGCCATTCCAGGAGCGCCTGCGCATCGTTCGACAGGACGATGGAGCTGACCTGGTCCCATCGCAGAGTCTCCACAAGGGTAAGCTGGTTGTTGTTCTCTCCCGTGAGGCTTGCCTGGGCCTGCACTGAAAAGTGGGAAAGGATCGGGCCGCTCCCGTACTGCGGGTACAAGGGGGGGGTCGTCGTATCCACAGAGGCGTTCAGGCTGAGGCTGTAATCATCCGTCAGGACCATCGGCAGAAGAGGAGTCGATCCCAGCTTTCCGAAAAGGTTCACGGCCCGCATGGATATCTTTGGGCGGACGTAGGTGACTGTTTCAGTCAGATCCTGGGTCATCTTCAGATCCTGCCCGACGGCCAGATCGACGCTGGAAGGTATGAACAGGTCCCTGAGCCGGGATCCGTAGCTGCGCTGGTACGACAGATCGATGCTCGGGCTGTAGGTCCCCTGTGTCGCGGACTGCCATGCGGGGAGCACCTTCCCGGTGTTGTCCGAGAAGATTTCGAGCAGCGGGATGCCCTCCAGGAAGTAGCTCTGCAGAGACAGTATCCGGGAGAGCTCGTCGGTTTCCTGTTGGAACCGCGGACCCGGCGCCGGGGTGGTCGTGAGGCTGAGGGCCCTGCGGTAGGACAGGCCGACACTTTCTCCGGAATCCCCCTGTCCCAGCTTGTACAGGAATGAGAGGGCCGTTGTGAGATCGCTTTCCTGGGTGAATCCTGACGATGAATAGTTGGAACCGCTCGCATCGGTCTCGCCTTCCAGGGTGACACCAAGGGGCGCGGCGGGGATGCCTGCCTTGAACCCGAGCTTCTCGGCGCGGGTCACATCCCCACCTCCCTGCCAGGGCAGAAGCAGGCCCGTCTCCGTCGCCCACCTCGCTCCGTACCACTCCTGGGCCAGTGGATATCCCGTGACAGCCTGCGAGAGCGACAGTGTGGAGGAGATGCCAAACGGAGGGAGGGGCGTCAGCGTGAGACCGGCCAGCCACGTCTGGGTGAGAAGCCCGGATGTGTCGGTTTCATCCGGCGACGCATTGGCGCTGGCGTCCACCGAAAGAGACCCCACCGGCCCTGCCGTCAAAGCGACCGCGTCCTCTCGCGTGAATCCTCCGGTGGTCGACAGCGAAAATGCGTCCGTGACGGACATTGGCGATCCGCCGTTCGGCACCGTCACTCGATGCCCTCCCGCCGCGCTGAGCGACCCTCCCTGGTCCCTCAGGGTGAGATCGAGGCTCGTTCGAGCAAACAGCAGGTCCGAATCGACGTGCGAACGGGAGGAAAGGTCCTCGGCGGCATAGGGCACGCCGTACAGCGGCGCAAATCCCGCCGAATAAAGCGCCACGTCCTGGCGGAGCGCGACGTTCGAGAGAATCGGCGTTTTCCCCGCGGACATGACAGTTCCCGGGAACTTCGCGGAAAGGGATCCGATGAGCGCCCCTCCGAAGACGGACTTGGGATCGGTGAGATAGACTTCGTCGATGTAGAGATGGCCCGGGCCTGTGAGGCCAAGGGCGGGACCCGAGACAGTGACCTTCAGCTGAGCCAGGCTGCCATAGGAGGAATCGAATTGAATCGGGGTTCCGAGATTGCTGCCGTCGACTGTCACGGTGTTGTTTTTTCTCGAGAACTTCACTTCGTGCCAGGTATTGTCGGACACGGCAACACTCCAGACCATTCCGTGGGACGAGCTGTCGAGCATTGAAAAGGTGTAGGTCATGCCCGCCGTGTCGGCGCGGATGTACGACACGACCGTCTGGTACTGGATTCCGCCCGTGCCTTGCGGATCATCGCTGGTGCCTTGCGGAATGAATCCCTGGACGGTGAATGGCAGCGTCATCCCGCTCCAGACGGTCTCCAGCACCTCGTTGAGCTCGCCGTTGGGGTGGAAGCGATTGTACGTGTCAGGAAATCTCGAAGGCAAATCTCCTCCCGACGGAGGTTTCTGAGCAATGTTCTCCGAGACCTCCTGGAGATGAACGCTTGTCTTCACGTCCGGCGAGGTGACCTGGGGCCAGAAGGGCGTGCCTTCAATCGTGATCGAATCGACCAGCACCTCGCCGGTAGCAGCGCCGCCTGACGCCACGATGATGATCCTCACGCTGCGCGCCTGGAGCAGCTTCTGCCTGTCACTGTCGTTCAGCGCATAAGTGAAGTTCTGCCAGGAGCCTGAAAGGGTTCCGGATCCGATAGGGAACGGGGCGGATAGGGGCGTCACCACCCGGTTCGGATCCTCGAGGTCGAGAATCCCGTTCCCATTCCGGTCCTCCGAATCCAGCTTCCCGTTTCCCTTGAGCTGGGGCCCCGCCCCTACCTCCAGTGTCACCGCCGGATTCGGCTGGACGAAAGTGAACCCAATGTCCGTCGTCGACACTTTGGCTTTCAACACGCCTGAGCCGTCCAGATCCTCAGAGACGCTGCCGATCTGGAGGTAGACGTTCACATTCCCTGACATCGGGAGCGGCCCCGTGCCGGCTCGGAGCCTGATCGTGATGGCGCGTGCATTCGAGAGATCGACGTCGGAACCCGCAGATACGGGAATCTGTGCTCCCACCCAGTTGTTCGAAGCGGCAAGGTTGTACTCGAACACGAGGCTCACTGGATCGATGTTCCCATCGCTCCCCGTGACGTTGTAGGGGCCCATGCGGTTGCCGCTGATGTAGGGCATTTGCGACGGCGGAGGGGTGGTCTCTATCGTCTGCAGGGAGCTCGAACCCAGAGCGCCGTATGTTCTGTAGTCCCTGTAGTACAGAAGACCCCGATTGGCCTGCGTAAGGCTGGGGATCTCGGTTGGGTCAGGAAGGCTCGCCGGATAGGCATTGTCCTCCGACAGGTCAACGTTGATCGAGTTCCCTTCCATACCGAAGAGACGAAGGATCCCCGTTGTGTCAGGGTTCGTGTAGGACGCGCCTGCCTGCGCGGAATACTCCAGATTGTCGGTTTTTCCGTCGATCCCCGCGGTGGCGATCACCGTTCCCGACTTTGAATACGGCACCTGGGAATAGGTCCAGGGATTCGCGTTCCAACGCACGCCGGCAGAAAGGGAGAGTGTTGTGGCATCGGAGAGGGGGATGCTGTCACGCCACGCGAAGAGGATGTCTCCTCCCGAGACCCCCGCATCCGCCTTTCGGTAGGTGACTTCGATCCGGTCAGTGGGCAGGACATCGACGTGGAGCGTCACCTTCCCTGAGACAGGCTCCATATCGAACCTTGTTTCCGCCACGCCGTTGATCGTGACCTGGACGGATCCCGGCTCGATGTTTGCCTCAAGCACGTAGTCGCTCACGGGTGTCAGCATCTGGACATAAATGTCGTAGGCCAGCCCCCCGGAAAGTGAATCCCGATCGGGTCCATAGATCAGCCCGGTGGGGTCGGGAAACGGGTAGAAATTGTAGAACGTTGACCGAACCGTCTGGTTCTGGAGCACCAGGAATCTCTTGTTCGGGGGATCGGGCTGAAAAATCGGGGTTGGCGGCAGCGGAAGAGCCGCGTTCTTCGAGTTCAGCTTGATGTTTATCTTGGATACGTCCGTCGGTGGATTGGCCGAAAAGGCATACGAGCTTTCGATCTCGAAAGGCGAGTTGTCGCCCGGCTCCCAGAGCAGGAGACACGCGGCTGGCAATCCGGAAAGGGTGACCTTCCTGTGCGTCATGTCCAGCCCGAGGTACATCGGATAGGATTGGTTGAGGTTCCAGTTGAAGGCCTGTGAGTTCCCGGGGTCACGCGGCGCGACCCCGCCCACATCTTTCGGCAAGGTGGCGGTGCCGGTAGTCCCGACAGGACTTCCGCCCTTTTTATAGAAAGCCAGCACCCTCCCGTGCACGGGGTTCAGGAGCATCACCAACCCCTGAGTCGAATCGAGGACCACGTCGTTGTAGGTGGCCAGCCGATATTTCCGTGGGACCGGGGACTCATTGGAGAAGTACGTCCCGGTGGGATCCTCTATGAATACCTGCAGTGTTCCCGGGTCCAGGCCGGTATCGGGAAGATAGAAATACATGCCCCGCAGATACCCATTGACAGGAGTTTCCTGCTCCACCAGCTCGTTCTTTCCTATGAAAGTCTTGGTTTTCGGGAGCGTGGCGTCCCATCGGAGGAGGAGATCGTTCGTGGAGCCGCCGGATTTGAGCTGAGCCATCGCGCCCAGTGACCCCTGGGGCTGGCTGGGGATCTGCATGAGCGTGCTCGCGGGGATCGTGATTCCCTGGGTGCCGAGCACCACCGAGCGAAGAACCTCACCGGGCCCGCCGCGGTAGCCCATCTGGATGTAGTTATTGGCGAAGCTCCCGATAATGGAGGCGCTCAGAAAGAAGCGTTTCATGATCTCCAGGGACGCGGTGATGTCGGGTGTCTGGGTGAACACGAATCCCGTGTCGAGGGAGGGGAACGCGTCCAGCGTCTGCACAGGCTGACCCGGCGCGAAGAGGAGTCCTCCGCCGAGCGAGGCAGCCGCCGTCCATGATCCGAGCAGATTCAGGTCGACGTCGACGGACCCGAGCTTTGTGGCGAAGATCGATGTCGGAGCTTCCGGCTGCGGCAGGTTGATCGGATCCGCGAACAATGCAGCTCCGACGGAGAAAATCATGAGCATCGCGAGAAGTGCCCGGGGAGCGGCATGGTGCCTGCCCATGTCGGAGGCATTATCCCCGGATCCGCGGTTCATGTAAATGATTGTCCGGGCCGAAAATGAGAGCAGTGGAATCCACACCTGACCCGGTTTCGCGATTCGCCTCACGGCTCCTCGAGACGCCGGCGCTCCGGCTTCTGCCCTCGCTCCAGAAGGAAGAGCAGGCAATGAACGTGCTGCGGCTCAATGGTCCGCAGCTCATTCCTGTTTTCACCTCACTCGGCATGGACGTGAGCCGGGGCTGGCGCGAGCCGGCCGCCCTCATCTCTCGCGCGATCAGGGCCGAAGCCGACCGCATGATGGCGGCCGAGATATCCAGCCTTCTCACCGCGCGGCTCTCCCTTTCGTTTTTCCCGGGCCTCACGGGAGGGCGGCAGGCGCCCGACCAGGCAAAAGAAGAGCTCCGCACGCTCATCGTGCGCGCCGCCGCACACCCCGTTGCCCGAAGCGCCCTCGCGGGCTCGCTGGCCGCCGCCCTGTCCGACATCATCGACAAGTATATCCCGCAGGCCTGGGAGAGAAAGAAATACATCTTTGTCGAGGTCACCCGGGTCCAGCGCCTTTCGCTCTCGCCGTCTGATCTGAAGGACCTCACGCGGTTCATCGTGCTCGTCAGGCCGGCCGCGTATCTCTATGTCACCCCGGGGGAGACCGGTGACAAGGATGTGGGGTACTCGCCGCTGCAGGAGCAATACCTGTCGAAGATCCTTCCCGGCATCGCTTCGCAGGCGCCTTCCCTTCCGCGCCCCCTCCTCAGCATGGGGTTGCGATGCACCCTGGCCTTTCCGGGCGCGGCAAATCTCGAGGCGGTCTCGAGGATGGGCGCGATCCTGGCGTTGCGCGGACGCGCTCTGTCTCCGGCAGCAGTCGTCGACCGGGGCGCCGACACCCCTGACAAGAGCTGGTTCAATGTCCAGAGGCGAAATGCCCGGTGGCACGGCTTCGACAGCCTGATGCTGGACGAGCTGTATACGATCGCCGCGGAGAATCGCTGGTAGGAGAGCCGTGAATGCGAAAGCTCGCAGATGTCCTTGAGACCGTCGTCGTCGCCGCCATCATTCTCGTCCTTCTGCACACGCTGCTGGACGATTACTCAATCCTCGCCGGCTGGAGCGTGCGCGCGCGCACCTGGATCATATGGGTCGGCCTCGGCTTCGACATTTTCTTCACGGTGGAATTTTTCACCCGTTTCTACCTGGCCCTCTCAAACGGTGAGGGGGCAAAGTACATGTTCCGCGAGCGCGGTTGGATCGACTTCCTTGCCTCCATTCCCCTCCTCCTGCTGAACTCCCTCCCTCACGCGCTGGCCCTGCTCGCCGGAGCCGGCCTGGTGTCGGGATTGGGAAGCTTTTTGAACGTCCTGAAGGTGATCAAAGCGGTGCGCATCGCCCGCATCCTGAGGCTCTTGCGCTTTGTCAGGCTGTTCCGGGGCATCCGCTATGTACGCTCCCCGATGGCCCAGGCGCATGTCTCGACGATCACGACGATTGCGGTTTCCATCCTCGTGCTCTGGACGCTGGGAGCCTCGGTCATGGAGGGGGTCGGCCTCATTCCGGGGATCGAAGCGCCTTTCACGGACGGCCAGGCCCTCCGTGCTGCCGCAATAGCGGAAGCAGGGCCGACGCCACCTACCCTCGCCCAGCGCGCCGGGACGATTGCCGCCCTTGATGCATCCGTCCTTGTTGTCCGGCCGCAGGGCGGCGCGGTCGTCTGGTCACGCTACGCACCCGCCTACTACCGGGAATACTTCCTGCCCGGGGACTACGGGTATCTCTTGTCCGGCGGCGTCGAGGTGTTCTACGATGAACGGCCCCTGGCCGTTTCCGCGGCGCGTGATGGCATCGTGTTCTTCATCGCGGTTGTCCTGACCGTGCTCGCGTTCCTCTTCATCTACGCGCCGCGCTTCGCCCTGCAGATCTCGGACCCGATCCACGTGATGAGGCGAGGCATGTCGGAGAGCGACTACAACCTCGAAGTGCGGATCCCACCGGAACACGCCGATGACGACGTGTTCGAGCTCGCCGTCCTGTACAACAGCGTCTACCTTCCCCTCAAGGACAGGCTCGGAAATGAAGGCCAGGGACCGGCCCCGGCCCTGAAGATCGACGATCTGCAGGATCTGGCGGACAAGACGTAGGCCGTGCGCTCATGGTCGTCTCCATGATCCAGTTTCGCATCGAGCTCCCGCCCCTCGAATCGATCAAGGACAAGAGACGCATCGTGGTGTCGCTGAAGGAGAAACTGGCGAACAAGTTCCATCTCTCCGTGGCGGAGGTCGACCTGCAAGACTCAATGCGCTACGCCCACTTCGGAGCGGCGCTGGTGTCCAACTCACGCAGCTTCGGAGAGTCCGTCATGCACAAGGCGCTTTCATTCGTGGAGAAGAACTGCGAAGGAGTCCTCCAGGACGCGGAGGTCTTTTCAGAGTCGTACTGAGCCGGGAATCAGGCCGGGGTTTCCGGCGCTTCCTTGCCTATCTCCAGGAGATCCATGAGCGCGGCGACGCATTCGCGAAAATCGCGAAGGCTGTCACGAAGCGAGTAGTAGTTCAACCCCGAATAGTAGATTTTCGTGAAAACGGAGTAGCTGATCTCCGTCGCGGTCTGCTGGAGGCTCACGTAGCAGCCGAACTCGTAGCAGATCTTCAGCATCTCCTCCAGCTTGCCTTTCATGAGCTGGGCATAAGAGTTCGGAAAGGTCAGGGCATACGCCAGCTCGAGGAACCTGCTCCCCCGCTCGATGAGCACACCGGCCTGGAACGCGTCGTCGTCCTCGAAGGTCGCCGAGTACGCGTTGTGGGACCGCTCGTCCTCGATCACTCGGAAGCTGAGCTCGGAAAAGAGCACCGTGATACGGCGTATCCTTTCCTCCATGAGCTGAGATTTCATTCCCTCTCCTCTCCGTGAGCCCGCAGCGGTTCCGCCTCGGACGCGTTCCGCTTGCGCCGCCCTTTTATCTTCCCTCGGCCAGGCGCTGCGCCAGGCCGGAAGGGAGCCCAGCCAGGAGAATCTTCCGCTGGGTTTCCTGCACGTCATATCTTGCTCGAGAGTTCCGGTAGATCATCCTGCCGGTATCTAATATACCAAAAGAAGCCAGGGCTATTCCATCCCTCGGCTGGCCTACGGAGCCCGGATTGATCAGGTATACCTCGGCGGGCGTCAGGTCGATCCTTTCGCGCCACTGCATCACCCGCTGTTTTGACGAGCCTCTTTTTCGCGCCACCACCGTGGGGACATGGGTGTGGCCCAGGAAGCAGAACCGGACCTTCGGATATTTCGAATCAAGGCAACGGTAGCTCTCGTCGACCGACCTGGGGTCCATGAGGTAGGCGTCCTCGTCGTAGGGCGTACCGTGGCAGAGCAGGATCGTGCCGTCCGCTGCCTCGCGGGGACCCTCGCGGAGGCGCCGGATGGTATCCAGGGTTTCCGGACTTACTTTCGAGCGCGTCCACAAGGCCGCCGTGCGCGCCATGGGGTTGAACCAGTCCAGGTTCAGGAAGCCGGCCACCGCCTTGTCGTGGTTGCCTCGAATGACCTCGGCCGAGCGGGACATCACCGTCTGCACGCAGCTGTCGGGGTCCGCGTTGTACCCGACCAGGTCGCCCAGGCAGAAGATGGTCTCCACACCGAGGCTGTCGATCTGGGAGAGAACAGCATCCAGTGCTTCCTTGTTCGAGTGGATGTCGCTGATCACCGCGCAGATCATGGCGCCTCGCGGGGCAGATAGTCCGCATTGATCCTCCATGGCGCTGAATAGACATTGGAGACTGCGTGCCGGTTCACGTGGGATGCCATGCGGAGGATCTCCCTCATCAAGCGGCGCTGGTTCTTGTCGGAGTTCGGGCACCTGTTCGGCGCCGTGGGCAGGTGAAGCCGGGCCGCAAAGCGTGAAACCTCGGATTCGCGCAGCTCGCAGAGCGGCCTGATGATGGAAACCTCCCCGCCGAAGAACTTCTGCACCGGCATCATAGTCGCGATCTCGCCGTGGAACAGGATGTTCATCAGCGTGGTGCGGGCGATGTCATCCATGTGGTGGCCAAGAGCGATCTTCCGCGCCCCGAGACGGGCGGCCTCGTCGAAAAGGATGCGCTTCCTGTTGCGGGAGCAGGTATAACAGCTGAACTTCCTTTTGAAGCTGACCGGCGCGATTCCCGCCTTTATTCGATGGAAGGGGATCCCCAACCCCGAGTAGAAGTCGTCGATGATGGACTTTTCGTCGTCGGTCATCGGGTACTCGCGCCACTCCACCTGAACCGCATGCAGCTCGTATTCGACGGGAACCCATCTTCTCCGCTCGACAAGGGCCAGACTCAGCGCAAGGGAATCCTTTCCCCCCGACACGCCGATGAGGATCTTGTCGCCGGGGCCGATCATGTCGAACCTGTTGATTCCGCGTCCCACGCGGCGGGAAAAGCGGTCAATGAGGCGACGGTCCGCCGGCGTCCGTCCGTTCATGAAGCAAACCGCCGCGCAAGATCCATCCGGGCGAGGACCGACAGCAGGTCCGGGTCCCTCCTCGCGCTGACCGAGATGCACCGAAGCGAGCTGGGGAAATCCCCGTCTCCGAACCGGTGAAACGCTGAGATCGGGTCGCCCGTTTCAGCTTCCTCGGGTTCGAGTTGGGTCGGGTCAACCACGGGGATGGCGGTTTCGAAGGAAATGCGCTCGGGCACGTCGACGACGATGCACTCCGTGGGCACTTCCCGCCCGAGCCTGCGTCCTGCCTCGGCCGCAAGCTCCCGTTCCAGACCGAGCCGCACCGCGATGTTCTCCAGCC
>JBEKTX010000100.1:0-12158 GCA_049515615.1 Spirochaetia bacterium | reverse complement strand
TCACTGCGAGGGGAATCAAAGACGGCATAATGAGGAAAGGCACACGTGCTCATCCTCTGTTGGAAGTGGAGAAGCATCGACGGGAGAATCGTGAAGAAACGGAGAATCGTTGAAGGGGTGTTCGGGAGTTGGAAGCAGTGGTACGGATGGAGAAAGACAAAGTTCATCGGAGTGGCACGGAATCGGCTGGCTGTTGCGCTCACCGCGGTGGCGTGGAACATGAAAAAGCGGGCGAGCATCGAACAGTCGAGGGAGCACTTTGCCTGAGGGCAGGAGAAAAGGCGAAATGAAGTATCAGCAAGGTTATCCTGGCCGTACCCATCAAACGTGACCGCTCACTGAATCAGGAAGAAGGCGTACAAAGATGTCGATTCACCAAATTGCCGAACTTTTTCAGCGCTCCCAGTATTTAGTTCAGTATTTGATACGGTGGGCTACAGAATGATATAAGAAGAAAGTTGAAAAACACGGACTCATAATCCGTTGGTCCAAGGTTCAAGTTCTTGTGGGCCCCGTACCGCCGTCGAACGCAGCGCCGCCAAAGCCCGCGAGAATCGGCTCGATCCCACTTTCTTCCATCTGCTGCCGTTTCTCCTCACACAGGGAGTCCGCGATAACCGCATCTATCCTTTCCAGCGGCGCGAAGATGGCGAACGAGTTGTGGCCCATCTTGCTCGAGCCGAAGAGAAGAATGACGCGGGCGGCGATCGGGATCATGAGCTTTTTCGTCCCGGCCTGATTCACGTTGGGTGTGCTCGCCCCTTTCTCAAGTGAGAAGCCGCTGGCCGCCATGAATGCCTTATCTATCAGGAGATCGCTGAGGGCGTTTATCCCCGAGAAGCTGCAAGGGAAGCAAGGCGATGGGCAGGTCGTTCGTCACCACGGAGAGGTCTCGATTCTCGCCGAGGAGTCGGGCCAGCTCGTGCATCGCGGTGCCGGTGTCCATGATGATCTTGTCACCGTCCTTCACGAGACGCACCCGGGTTGTCAAACACGGGGATAGGGACAGCCACTTGAAGGCGGGTATCCGCTGAGAAGAGTCTCAGGATATGATCGACGCGCGATCCAGACGCGCGGCCCGTTCAAGCGCTTACATCCAGGTGAGTGCGGAAATGCCGGCGCGGGGCGGGAAGCCATGAGAGGGGGGGCGCAGATGAAACGTTACCTGCTCGCCCATGACCTGGGCACGTCCGGCAACAAGGCCACGCTCTTCTCCATAGAGGGCGAGCTGATCCGATCGATCACGATCCCCTACGGCACCCGCTATTTCAATACCAACTGGTCCGAACAGGACCCTGCTGACTGGTGGAAGGCCGTCTGCGCCTCTACCCGGGGACTGCTTCAAGGGGTGGACAGCCACGAACTCGCCGCAATCTGCTTCAGCGGACAGATGATGGGATGCCTCTGCGTGGACCGGGAAGGGCGGGCCCTGCGGCCCGCCATTCTGTACAGCGACCAGCGTGCCATAGAGGAATGCGGTGCGATTCTCCGAAAGATCGACGCCCGGGAATTCTACAGGATTACCGGGCACCGGGCCAGTGCCTCCTATTCGGCGGAAAAACTCATGTGGGTCCGTAACAACGAGCCCGCGGTGTACGCCCGCACTTTCAAGATGCTCCATGCCAAGGACTACCTGAACTTCCGGCTCACCGGGGTAATGGCGACCGAGTACTCCGACGCCTCGGGCACCAACCTTCTCGACCTGAACACGCGCCGATGGTCGGAAAAGCTCCTCGGCATTACCGGCATCGACGGGGAAAAGCTGCCCGCCCTCAAGGCCTCCACCGACGTCGTCGGCGAGCTCAGGACTGAAGCCGCACGGGAGATGGGACTTCATGCGGGCATCCCCGTGGTTGCCGGCGGCGGCGACGGGGTCTGTGCGGGCGTCGGCGTCGGGTCCGTGAAACCGGGGATCACGTACAACTATCTCGGCAGCTCTTCCTGGATCGCCACCACGACCGAGGAACCAATCTACGACGAGCAGATGCGGACCTTCGTCTGGGCGCACGCCGTTCCCGGCTACGTCCACCCCTGCGGGACCATGCAGACGGCCGGCGGCGCATATGCATGGCTGAAAAACGAGATCTGCACCCAGGAGAAGGCCACCGCCGCTGAGCTCGGCACGAACGTCTACGACCTGATGAATGCGGAGATTGCCACTTCTCCCCCCGGCGCCAACGGGCTTGTGTTTCTGCCCTACCTCCTGGGGGAACGGTCGCCGCGCTGGAACCCGCATGCAAAAGGAGCGCTCATAGGCCTCACGCTTGCGCACACCCGGGCGGACGTGCTCCGGTCCGTCATGGAGGGCATCACGCTGAACCTGAGCATCATCCTCGACATTTTCCGTGAAAGCACGCCGATTTCAGAGCTCACGGTGATCGGCGGGGGCGCAAAAGGCGACGTATGGAGAAAGATCCTGGCCGACGTGTACCAGGCGGAAATTCTCCGGCCCAACTATCTCGAGGAAGCTACCTCGATGGGCGCGGCGATCATCGGAGGCGTCGGATGCGGTGTGTTCAAAGACTTCGACGTTGCGCACAGATTCATCAAGATCACCGACCGCGTGCAAGCTGACCCCCACACCGCGCCGGTGTATGCGCAGGCCAGGGGCCTGCTGAACGAGAGCTACGATTCTCTTGCCCGCCTCTTTCCTCGATTCGGCAGGAAAGCCTGAGGGCACAAAGCTCCATTCGCATGAACCGCTTGCCGCTGGGTTAGTGCGCCGCCGAAGGCGGATTAGGCGCCGCCGAAGGCGGATTAGTGCGCCGCCGAAGGCGGATTAGGCGCCGCCGAAGGCGGATTTCCCCGCACACTCTTCACGAGCTCAACGGCAGCCCTGCAGTTGTCGCGGATCTGCGCCCATTTCTTCTGTGCGATCGCCTCGCGGGAGGCGATCCAGGTCCCGCCGACGCATGCGACTGCCCTTTCCTCAAGGTATTCAGGGAGGTTCGAAGTCGAAATCCCGCCAGTGGGCATGAATTTCACTCCCGCGTGCGCGTAGGGGGCGGAAAGGGCCTTGATCACCTTGAGGCCTCCGAAGGCTTCCGCGGGGAAGAACTTCAGGAACCTCAGGCCGAGACCGAGGGCCTGTTCGATCTCTGTCGGGGTGATGACACCGGGTATGAATGGCAGGCCTCTGTGGGCCGCTTCCGCGACAACGTCCTGGTTGAGCCCTGGGGCCACACCGAACTTCGCTCCCGCATCGCACGCCCGGCCGAGATTCTCCGCGGTGAGGATCGTGCCCGCGCCGAGCACCATCGACGGCCTCTCCTTCACGAGTTTCGCGATCACTTCGGCCGCTGCCGCCGTGCGGAAGGTTATTTCGGCGACCGGTAGACCGCCTTCGAGGAGCGCATCGGCCAGGGGAAGCGCTGCATCCACCGAATCGATTGCAATCACCGGCACAATTACGTGTCTTGCAAGCAGTTCGAAGACGTCGTGTTCGTTCATCCTCTATCCTCCAGACAGAATGGGAAAGAAGGCGATCTCATCGCCCTCACGGAGCTCAGTGGCCAGTCCGCCAGGAAGCTGGCTCCACCCGTACCCGTTTATCGTGCTCATGAGCGACGCACCGGGAACCGCCATGCCGTAGCTCTTTCGAAGCCAGTCCGCCACAGAATTGAGCGTGCTGCCTCGCGGGAGGCTCACCAGGTCCTGGCGCCTGCCGCCGGTTTTCTCACGGATCGCCGAGAGATAGCGGATGCGGACCGTCACTGGAGAGGCAGGGTCGCTCATGCTCCAACTCCGTGGTGGTTCACGCAAGAAGCTCCTTCAGGCCCCTTTTCGAACTGGTCTCATTGCTCATCACTGCGAAGGAATCCCAGCAGAGCAGCCCATAGTACTCCTTAAGCGTCGCGTGGTACATCTCGTCGGCGCGGGTCTTGCCCTCGGTCGGACCGCTGGGAGAGCTTGGGGATTCGCAAGACAAGCTTGACGCCTGGTGCGGCCCGGCGCTATGTTGGTCTCACAACCAGAATCGCCGAGCAGACACGCCTGAAACCCCACCCTTTCCGGGCTATGGGGCATGGCGGCCTGCCGAAGGGCTGTCGGCGCGTCCGCGCACCCAGCCCCGTAGGGCGTACCGGGAAACTGGCACACCTCCCACTCTTGGAAAGGCGAGAAGAGGCTTTCACCCCTTCCTTGCCTTCAAAACTCTGCGTTTTGGAGGTCGATGATGAAAAGGTTCATTGCGGTCGCTCTCGTGCTCTGCGCGATCACCCTGACCGCCGCGGCGCAGAATCCGCCTTCGGCGATACAAAACCTGCGCCTGCGGCTTGCCACCACCACGAGCACCCAGGACAGCGGGCTGCTGCCCATTTTGAATCCGCCGTTCGAGAAGCTCACCGGGATCACCGTGGACGTGATCGCGGTGGGCACCGGGAAAGCGATCAAGCTCGGCGAGAACGGTGACGTGGACGTCGTGCTCGTGCACGATCACAAGGCGGAGGACAAGTTCATTGCCCAGGGTTTCGGTGTGAATCGCCGTGACGTCATGCACAACGACTTCGTCATTGTCGGCCCCTTCGAAGATCCCGCGCGCGTCGCCGGGAGCAGCGGGGCGGTGGACGCCTTCGCCCGCATCGCCACAGCCGGGGCGGGTTTCGTGTCACGGGGTGATGCCTCGGGAACGAACGTGAAGGAGCTCGACCTCTGGGTCGCGGCCACGGTGACACCGAAGGGATCCTGGTACAAGGAGGCCGGGCAGGGGATGGGCGAGGTGCTCGTCATGTCCAGCAACCTGAGGGCATACACGTTGACAGATCGCGGGACCTGGATCGCGATGAAAGACAAGCTGCCCGGCCTGCGCATCCTCTCCGAAGGGGACGCCGCCCTGTTCAATCCCTACGGCGTGATCGCGGTCAACCCGCAGAAGCACCCCGGGGTGAACTACATGGCGGCCATGCAATACATCGCGTGGGTCACATCCGTGCAGGGTCAGAAAATCATCCGGGACTACACCATGGGCGGGCAGCAGCTTTTCACACCGGATGCCGTGAAATAGGAGCTTGAGAACGGGCGTCCTCGGTAGGGCAATCGAGCTTCTCTTGTCCGGAGACAGGGAGGTCTGGTTTATCACCTGGACCTCACTCCGTTTTTCGTTCGCCTCCACGCTCATCGCCTGCATCCCGGGAATTCCCCTGGGTGTGACAATCGCGCTGCGCCGGTTTCACGGGCGGCGAGTCCTGCTCGCCGTGCTCACGAGTCTCATGGCGCTGCCCACGGTCGTGGTCGGCCTGATCGTCTATTCCCTGGTCTCGCGCGCGGGCCCGCTGGGCAGCCTGGGCATCCTCTTCACTCCAAGGGCGATCATCCTGGGCCAGGCGATTCTCGCGTTCCCGATCGTCGTTTCGATGACGGCAAGCGGCCTGAGCAGCCTCGACCCGCTTTTCCCGGAGGTCCTCACGACGCTGGGCGCATCCAATCGGGACGTGCTGTGGATGAGCGTGCGCCAGGCGCGCGGCGCCGTGCTGTCCGCATCCCTTGCCTCGTTCGGAAGGGTTGTGGGCGAGGTGGGAGTGGCCATGATGCTGGGAGGCAACATCCGCTGGTACACGAGGACCATAACCACCGCCATCGCCCTGGAGACGAGCATGGGCGAGTTCGAGCAGGGCCTTGCCCTTGGCATCGTGCTCCTGGTCATGGCGCTGGGAGTAAACGCGGCGCTGCACGGGATGGTGCGGCATGAGTAGCACGGGTGCGGCGCCGCTTTTCGCGCTTCGCGGGCTGTGCGCGAGCCTTGACGGCAGGGCCGTGGTGACCGTGGAGTCACTGGACATCGAGGAGGGAGAGGTCACCGTCCTGGTCGGGGAAAATGGGTCGGGCAAGACCACGCTCCTGCGCCTTCTCAACGGGTTGATCGCGCCGGCCAAGGGATGCATCGAGTTCCGCGGGAAGTCGGTCGGCGCCGAGGGGCTTGCCGACGTGCGGCGCGATACGGTGCTCGTCCACCAGTCTCCCCTCCTGTTTCGCGGGACCGTCGGGCTCAACGTGGGCTACGGACTGAGGATCCGGGGCATGCGCCGGGCGGAAGCTGCGGCCGTGGCCTCGGCGTCTCTTCGACGGGTCGGGCTTCCGGGCTTTGAGCGCCGCCGGGCATCCGCGCTTTCGGGCGGAGAAAAGCAGCGCGTCGCCCTTGCGCGGGCGCTCGCCCTGTCACCGCGAGTCCTGCTCCTCGATGAACCCACCGCAAACGTGGACGAGCAGTCGCGGCGAGAGCTCGAGGCGATCATCCGGGACGTGTCGGCCTCCGGCACGACGGTGATCATGAGCACGCACAACAGGGAGCTCGCCTACCGACTGTGCGACCGGCTCGTGCGGCTGGATGCCGGCGTACCGGAGGAAGCGGAGGAGAACATCCTGAAGGGAGGGATAGAGAGGATCGACGAACAGTTCGCGTACTTCCGGACCGGGGGGGCCCTTCTGCGCTGCCCGGCGCGGCAGGGCGACTTTGCGGTTGCGGTCCTTGCCTGCGACGAGCTGATCCTCTCCCGGAAGCCGCTGGACTCAAGCGCAAGGAACCAGCTCACGGGCATCGTCACCGAGATGCGGCCATCCGGCAGCCTCCTGACTGCGGTCGTCGACTGCGGCGTTCCATTGCGGGCGCTGATCACCCGGGAGGCGGCGGCGGAGATCGGCGTGGCGCCGGGTGCCGCGTGCGTGGTAACCTTCAAGGCCTCCGCGGTGCGGCTGTACTAGGATCCGCACTGCAATGGCGCAGACGGCACTGACGGGCATGTGAATGGATACCGCGCTGCGCGCGGTGTGCATATGAGAGTGCGAGGCACAGGTTGATCGAGCTCGACCGGGCTCTGGAAATCATTCGCCGCGTCCCTGCAAGCTTTCGGGTGGAAACAATCCTCCTCGAAGATGCCCTGGGCCGGGTGCTCGCCCGGGAAGTGGTTTCCTCGGTTGACTCGCCCCCGTTTGACAAATCGGCGATGGATGGGTTCGCCGTGTGCGAGGGCGAGGATTCGGCGGAGCTCACGATCGTCGACACCGTGGCGGCAGGCGGCGTTCCTGCCCTGGTGGTGCGGAAGGGAGAATGCGCGAGAATCATGACCGGCGCGATGCTGCCGCCGGGGGCGGGCAGGGTGATCCGCCGAGAGTACGTCCGGGAGGAGCCCGGCAACATCCGCGTCCTCACGCCGGAGCAGGTTGACAACGTCATCCGCCGCGGCGCCAGCCTCCATGCAGGCCAGCCCGTGCTGCGGCCGGGGGTGATCGGGCCCCAGGATGTGGGGGCGCTGGCGGGATCGGGCATCGACAGGGTCGACGTGGCCGTGCCTCCGCGGATCGCGATCCTCTGCACGGGGCCGGAGATCCGGTCCCCGGGCGTTCGACTGGGCGCCGGTCAGATCTACGACAGCAATGGGCCTCAGCTTCGCGCCCAGCTTGCCGCAATGAAATGCCCCAGCAGGGCACGGGTCGGTATCGAGGACCAACCGGGGCCGCTTGCCGCGGCGATAGGGGAAGCCCTTTCCGGGTGTGACCTGCTCCTGCTCACCGGCGGCGTCTCCGCGGGCAATTTCGATTTCGTTCCGGGCTGCCTGCAGGAGATGGGAGCGGAGATCCTTTTTCACGGCGTGGCGGTCAAGCCCGGGAAACCCACCCTCTTCGCGCGCCGCGGCGAGCAGTACATCTTCGGGCTGCCGGGCAATCCCGTGTCGACATTCGTGATCTTCGAGCTGTTCGTAAGGCCGTTTCTCTACCGGCGCATGGGCATCGACTGGGTGCCCGTCTCGTACAGCGGAAGGCTCGCGCGCGCGTTCAAGAGGAGCGCGGCCGATCGCACCGAGTTTCTGCCCGTGCGCGTGCGGCACGGACTCGTGGAGGCTGTCGAGTACCACGGCTCCTCTCACCTGAACGCACTGACGGAAGCCCACGGCTTGATGAGGATCGAGGCCGGCATTCATGAGCTGGCGGAAGGGGCGCAGGTGGATGTTCGACCGCTTTGACCGCGAAATCACGTACCTCAGGATTTCCGTGACCGACAAGTGCAACCTGCGCTGCCGTTACTGCATGCCCGCAGAAGGAGTGCCGCTGCGCCGCCATGAAGACCTCCTCAGCCTGGAGCAGCTCGCCGAGGCGGCCCGGGCCGCCGTGGGACTCGGCGTCACCAAGGTCAGGCTCACCGGCGGGGAGCCGCTGGTGCGGCGCGGCATCGTGGAATTGGTGCGCATGATCGCCGCCATCCCGGGCCTCCATGACCTTGCACTCACGACCAACGGAACGCTGCTTGCGGCGAGGGCGAGCGAGCTTCGCGACGCCGGCCTTGATTCGGTGAATATCTCGCTGGACACGCTGGACGCCGCCCGCTACCGGGAGATCACACGGGGGGGCTCCCTCGATGAGGCCCTGGCGGGCGTCCATGCCGCGCGGGCCCAGGGCCTTCCGTTGAAGATCAACATGGTCGTGCTGGACCATGAGTCGAGGAGGGAGATCGAGGCGATGAAGAGATACTGCGCTTCGATCGGCGCCCGGCTTCAGCTTATCAATCATTTCGACCTCGCCCGGAACAAGAGAGACGACTATTCGTTCGACCGGCCGCCGTCCTGCGCGGGCTGCAACCGCATCCGGCTTCTCGCCGACGGCACGTTGAAACCGTGCCTCCATTCGGACGATGAGGTAAGGCTTGACCCAGCCCGGCTCAGGGAAAGCTTCCGGGAAGCGATTCTCGCAAAGCCGCGGCACGGAGGCGCCTGCACGAGCCGCTCGATGCGGCAAATTGGAGGCTGATAATGGATTTGAGCCATCTCGACGATCAGGGAAGGGCGTACATGGTGGATGTCTCCTCCAAGGACAGGGTGCGGCGCACGGCCCGCGCTTCCGCGACGATCCGCATGAAGGAAGGAACCCTTCGGCTCCTCCGGGAGGGTCTCCTGAAAAAGGGCGATGCCTTTGCGGTTGCCCGAGTGGCGGGAATTGCCGCCGCCAAGCGCACCGCGGAGCTGATTCCCCTCTGTCACAACATCAGGATTGACCAGGTCAGCGTCGACCTGGCCCTTCGCGAAGACGGTGTGAGCATTGAAGCGAACGCGGTGTGCACGGAGAGCACGGGAATCGAGATGGAGGCGCTCATGGCCGTTGCCGTTGCGGCCCTGACGCTGTACGACATGTGCAAGGCCGTGGACAGGAATATGAAGATTGTCGATATCCATCTCGTCGAAAAGACGAAGGCGCAAAAATGACGGGGCAGTTCGCGGTCCTCTCGGTCAACATTTCCACGCGCACAGGTGAGCCGAAGAGACCGGTGGAGCAGGCGATTCTCCGGGAGGGTCATGGCATCGTGGGCGACGCACATGCCGGAGACTGGCACCGGCAGGTCTCGCTTCTCGCCGACGAGGATATCGAGACGCTCCGAGGCAGGGGGATCGAGATCGGGTTCGGCGATTTCGCGGAGAACATTACAACCCGCGGCATCGACCTCTCGTCGCTGCCTGTCGGCGCCCGGCTCCTCATCGGAGACACCGTGCTGGAAATCACGCAGATCGGGAAGGAGTGTCACGCCGGTTGCGTTATCTCCCGCACCACGGGAGACTGCGTCATGCCGCGAAAGGGAGTGTTTGCCCGCGTGATCCGCGGCGGGGAGGTCGATCGTGAAAGTCGCGGTCATTACGATTTCTGACCGCGCCGCTCGCGGAGTCTACGAGGATCTTTCGGGGCCGGAAATCGAAAGAGAGGTCCGGGCGCGCTACCCGTCCGCGGAAGTCTCCCGGTCCGTGGTCCCTGACGAAGCCGGTGAAATACTCTCCGCCCTGGAATCCCAGGCGGACGTGGATTTCATCCTCACCACGGGGGGAACAGGTCTTGGTCCCCGTGACGTGACGCCTGAAGTGACGATGAAGTTCTGCGAGAAGGAGATTCCCGGAATCGCTGAGACTCTACGCGCCCAGTCCTACGCGGACACTCCCGCGGCTATGCTTTCGCGGGGATGCGCGGGACTGCGGGGCAGCACCGTGGTCGTGAACTTCCCCGGTTCGCCGGAAGCGGTCCATTTGTGCATGACAGTGCTCGGGCCGGTCATGGAGCACGCCCTGCGGATGCTCCGCGCCGGGGGGCATTGAGGCCCGCTCGCCCGCCCAATATCAATTTCACCCGGGCGAGCAGCTCATCGGGCCGGAATGGCTTGCTCAGGAAATGCAGCCCCCGTGTGCCCGCGGGAGAGTGGAACCTCACGTCATCCGTGTAGCCTGAGACGTACAGGACGGGGAGCTTCGGTCGGGAGCGCGAAAGTCGCTCTCCCATCTCCACCCCGCTCATGCCGCCGGGCATCACCACGTCCGTCACGACGAGGTCCAGCGCCGTCGAGCCTTCGGCGACCAGGAGCCCCTCCCGTGCCGAGGAGACCGGCACGACCATGTAGCCGCCGCGCTCCAGCACCTTGCAGGTGAGATCCCGAACAGCCGCCTCATCCTCCACGAGGAGGATCGTGCCACTCCCGGACTGGACGTGCCGGGGGCGCTCATCGTCGGGCGGCCGCTCGCTCGTAGGTTGTACCCGGGGCAGGGCGATGGTGAACATGCTGCCGCGGCCCGGCGCGCTGTCCACCCGGATCCTTCCGGCGGACTGCGTGACGATTCCGTAGACGGTCGAAAGTCCGAGCCCCGAGCCTTTGCCCTCGTCCTTCGTCGTGAAAAAGGGCTCGAAGACGTGCGCCCGCGTGTCTTCCGACATCCCGACGCCGTCGTCCTGAACCGAAAGCAAGGCCCACCGGCCCACCGGCAGGCCGGTCGGGAATCTCCCCTCACCGTCCTGAGCCAAGGACTGCGGAGAATCCGCCTTCGGCGGCGCGAAATCCGCCTTCGGCGGCGCCAAATCCGCCTTCGGCGGCGCGAATGCCGCGCTGCCCTTGTCTATACCAGTTGTCTCCAGGACGAGCTTCCCCCCGCCCGGCATGGCGTCCCGTGCATTCACCGCAAGGTTCATGAGGACCTGGTCAATCTGTCCCTGGTCCGCCCGCACCCACAGGGCGCTCGGGGCGAGATGGACGACAAGCTCGATGTCTTCGCCGATAAGGGGCCGGAGCAGGGTCACCGAGTTGGCGACCACCTTGTTCAGGTCCAGAACGGCGGGCTGGAGGATCTGTTTGCGGCTGAATGTGAGAAGCCGGCCCGTGAGAGCCGATGCGCGTTTGATCGTGTTCCGAATCTGGCCCAGATCTGACAGCGCTGGGGAGTTCCCCTCCAGGCTGTCGGACAGAAGGCTCGTATAGCCGGAGATCACGGTGAGGAGGTTGTTGAAATCGTGCGCAATCCCTCCCGCCAGACGGCCGATCGCCTCCATCTTCTGAGAGTGAAGGAGCTGCTCCTGGGTCCTGCTCAGCTTGTCCAGGCTGTTCTCCAGGTCGCGCACCAGGCGTGTCTTCCTCCAGGCAGCGGCGGCCTGGTGCGCGAAGGCGGTGAAGACCTGCAGGTCCTCGGGACCAAGGTCCCGGCCGGAAACAACGAGAAGCCCGAAGGGCACATCCTCCAGGACGAGCGGAGCGAAGATGACTCCCGCGGGGGCGGGCCGCGCGGCGGAAGCCGGACTCGACTCGCCGAAAAACAGGGTGAGGGCCTTGGATTCCAGCGTGCTGTACAGGGCCACACGGCCATCCATGGCCTGGGCCACGTCGGGAGTGGCATCGAAGGAGAGTGCGGGGCCGTCCCCTTCTTCGAATTCCAGGACCCCCGCCTCTCCGCCGGCGCCGCTCTCCCGGCAGTGGGTGCGCAGCACGCGGGGAGGGTCCGTACACGCCATGAACACGGCGCTGTCGAACCCGATCCCCGAGAGGACGCGGACAGCAGAGGGGAAGATATCAGCCGGCGTGAGTGCCTGCTCCATGGCGAGTGTCGCGGCATTGAGGGACTGCAGCAGCCGCTCGGTCCGCTTGCGCGAGGTGATGTCCGTGACGATGCCGAGAATGGCGGGGGCACCCTGGTAGCCGATGCGCCTGGTCGTGAGGATGGCATCGACATGCTTTCCTTCCCTCGTGACGAACACGAACTCGTAGGGAGGGACCTCTTCCCCATTCAAGTGGCGGCGGAACGTGCGTGCGGCAATCACGTCGTAGCCCGGCGCCGCCAGCTGCCGCAGATTGAAGCCGGGCGCATACAGCGTCTCGCGCGGATACCCCAGGGAAACCTCGCTCTGTCGGTTGGCATAGACGACGCGCTCGT
>JBEKTX010000099.1:0-12205 GCA_049515615.1 Spirochaetia bacterium | reverse complement strand
CTGGAAGACCTCCTCCAGGCCCTGCTTCAGTGGAGGCTCGCCCTTCAGCAGGGTTTTCCTCTGGAGAAATCGCTCGTAGGAGGCCAGCTGGATGTCGACGAGATTCGGTATCTCCATGACATCTTCGTAGCCCCTGCCAAAGAGAATCCGCTTGATCTTCTTGGTCTTGTCCAGGTTCATTCAGACCCCCTGCCAAAGAATAGACCACCGGAGAGGCCAGTCCCCGGTGGCTCGTTCGTGAGTACAATACATTGGACACGGCCGCCGCTTGGGCAGCCTGAGTTTTCGCTCCGGCGTTACTGGACCTCGACAACCGCGCCGGCCGCCTCGAGCTGCTGCTTGATTTTCGCGGCTTCCTCCTTGGACACGTTCTCCTTGAGGGTCTTGCCTCCCGCTTCCACAAGATCCTTTGCTTCCTTCAATCCGAGCCCCGTGATCGTGCGCACTTCCTTGATTACCGGGATCTTCTTCGCGTCATCATAGCTCTTCAGAACGACGGTGAACTCCGTCTTTTCTTCCGCTGCCGGGCCGGCCGCCGCGGCCGAGGGCCCCGCTGCCATCGCCATCGGCGCTGCGGCCGTGACGCCGAACTTCTCCTCCATCATTTTGACGAGCTCGGAAACCTCAAGGACCGTCTTCGAGGCGATCGCTTCCAGGATCTCCTCATTTGTCAGTGCTGCCATTTATCTTCTCCTTTCGTGTTGTGTTTGCGCGGACCAGCTGGCATGGCTGTGAAGACTGGTTCCGCTAATGTGCGTCCTTTTCCTTCTTTTCGGCAACCGCCGCAAGCGTCCGCACGAGCTTGGAGGCAACGCCGTTCATCGCATGCATCATGTTCCGCAGGGGCGCATTCATCGTCCCCATGAGGGAGGCCAGGAGGTCCAAGCGACCGGGCAACCGGGACAACGCCTCGATATCCTGCGCCGAAAAAAGCTTCCCGCTGATCACGCCGCCCTTGATGGTGAGCGGCGCGCCCCTTGTGAAATCGAGCATGATCTTCGCCGCGGGGCTGGGATCCGTGCTGAGAAACGCGAGGGCTGTCGGCCCCTCGAGCCACGCGGAAGCGTCGGGGAGGCCGGCTTCCTTCATCGCGATGCGGGCAAACGTGTTGCGCACCACCCGGTAGGCGGTCCCCTTCTCCGTGAGCTTCGCGCGGAGCTCGATCATCTGCGGGAAACTGAGCCCCCGGAAATCGGAGAAGATGAGGTCCGGTGCCGCGGCGAAATGCTCCTTCAGCTTGTTCACCGCATCCGTCTTGTACTTCTGTATCTTTTTCGTGGTCTGTGCCATGTGTGCTGCGCTCCTTAGGCGACGAATGCCTTGTCTTTGGGGGAGAGGCGGACGCCGGGTCCCATCGTGGAGGAAAGGACGATGGACTGCACGTAGTCTCCCTTCAGATCCGCCGGCCTCTTGCGCACCACCTCCTGGATGAAGGCGGCCGCATTCGCGGTGATCTGCTCCTTGCCCATGGAAAGCTTGGCCACCGCCAGGTGCACCACGCCTCCCTTGTCCGCGCGGTATTCGACGCGGCCCTTCTTCAGCTCGTCCAAGGCCTCCTTGATGTTGAAGGTCACCGTCTGGGTCTTCGGGTTGGGCATCAACCCGCGGCGGCCCAGGATCTGGCCGAGCTTGCCGACGTCCTTCATCATGTCCGGGGTCGCCACGGCAATGTCGAAGTCCAGCCAGCCGCCTTTGATCTTGTCTATCAGGTCGTTGTCCCCGACGTACGCGGCCCCCGCCTTGCGCGCCTCCTCCGCCTTGTCGCCCTTGGCGAAGACGAGGATCTGCTTCTCCTTGCCGAAGAGGTGGGGCAGCGCCATCACGTCGCGGATGGTGTGCTTGCTCTTGATGTTGAGCTTCATGGAAACTTCGACGGTCTCGTCGAACTTCGCGTAGGCCATTTCCTTCACGAGGTCCACCGCCTTCTCGAGGGGGTACGCCTCCATGCGGTCGTACTTCTCGATGGAGGCCCGGTATTTCTTGCCGTGCGCCATTCCGCTAGCCCTCCACCGTCACGCCCATGCTGCGGGCGGTGCCGGCGATGATCTTCATCGCCGCCTCGACATCCTTGGCCGTGAGATCCGGCATCTTCTGCTCCGCGATGGCGCGCAGCTTGTCCCGGGTCAGAGCCCCGACCTTGGTCTTGTTCGGCTCCCCGCTTCCTTTCTCCAGGCCCAGCGCCTTCTTGATGAGGACCGCCGCGGGCGGCGTCTTGGTGATGAAGGTGAAGCTCTTGTCCGTGTAGATGGTGATGACCACCGGAATGAGCACACCCTCTTCCTGTTTGCGGGTCCTCTCGTTGAACTGCTGGCAGAACTGCGCCGCCTGAACCCCGTGGGGGCCGAGCGCCGGTCCAACCGGCGGGGCCGGGGTGGCCTTGCCGGCCGGCACCTGCAGCTTGACGATTGCCTTGACTGTCTTCTTTGCCATCTTGCCTCTACCTCCGTGGTACCATCGCCCGCGCGCGTCGCTCATGCGCCGTGCCCGTGCTCCCAATCGGGCTCTCACGAGCCCCAAGAGGGTCCCTTCTCTGACATCGCGAGCGCTCGAAAAGCGCCCGCTTCAAATCTTCTCTACCTGCAGGAAATCGACCTCCACCGGTGTCGACCTGCCGAATATCCCCACCATGACCCTGATCTTTCCCTTCTCCGTGTTCACCTCTTCGATGCTGCCGGTGAACGAATCGAAGGGGCCGTCGATGATTCGCACCATCTCACCGACGGAGAAGCTTTGCCGCGGCTTCAGGATGCGGTCCGCCTTGATCTCGCCGGCCTTCTGGAGGATGCCGCGCGCCTCGTCCTGGGAAATGGGCTGCGGCTTCTGGTTCCTGCTCGATCCCACGAACCCGGTGACGCCCGGGATCTTGCGAATCTCCTGGCACACCTCTTTCCACCCCAGGTCAGGCAGGTCCATTTCCATCATGATGTACCCGGGGAGGAACTTTTTGGAGGACACCCTCTTGTGTCCGTCCTTCACCTCGACGACTTCCTCGGAGGGAACCTTCACGTCGAAGACATGGTCCTTGAGGGTGCCCTTGTCCACGAGCATCTTCACGTGCTTCTGGACCTTGTTCTCATACCCCGAGTAGGTATGCAGGACGTACCACGCTTTCGACATGCGCCTCAGCTCCTAGAAGAGCCAGTCGACGAGCTTGAACAGTATGAAGTCGACAAGGCCGAGCATCGCGGCGATGAGGAGCGTGGAGACAAGCACAACTTTCGTCGAGGCCATGGCCTCCTCACGGCTGGGCCATGTCACCTTTTTGAGCTCCGCGAAGCTTTCCTGAAAGAACGAGATGATTCTTCTCATTTCCTCCGTCCCTCGGCTCTTGCCATACCGGTTCAGGCCAGGCAGGACTCGAACCCGCAACATCCGGTTTTGGAGACCGGCGCTCTACCATTAGAGCTACTGGCCTATGGATCATGTCGGCCTTTCAGCCATCCAACGCCGCGCCCGACGCGCTTGCGCGTCATTTGGCGCGGCAGGGCTTCGGCCGACCTCGCCCTCCGTGGCTACGGGGCTCGCTCCCGTCCGTCCATGGACTCGCTCGCCCTCGCCCTCCGTGGCTACGGGGCTCGCTCCCGTCCGTCCATGGACTCGCTCGCCCTCGCCCTCCGTGGCTAGGCCTACTTTACCTTCGCTTCCTTGTGGAGCGTATGCTTCCTGTCCCACCGGCAGTACTTGTTGAACTCGAGCTTTCCCTGGGTGTTCTTGCGATTCTTTGTTGTCGTATAGTTGCGCCTGTCGCACTCGGTGCATTGCAGAGCTATCAGTTCCAGGTTTTTCGCCTTGCCTTTGGCCATTTGGGTCTCCCTGCGGGTAGTTGAAGGGCAAATTTACACATTTTGACTTCAACGTGTCAAGCGGGCGCCGTCAGTCAGGCGCGCGCCGTCCCGCCGGGGCCGGCCTCGATGGGCAGACCCGCCCGCGCCCACGGGTGCGTCCCGCAGCGTGTGTCGAGCCCTCGACCGGATTTGAACCGGTGACCCCGTCCTTACCAAGGACGTGCTCTACCAACTGAGCTACAAGGGCGATATCGAACTTCCTCCACCTCTCGCGGACCACTCTCCCCAAGGCAGGGAGTTGCCGCACGCTATCTCTCCTTTTGGTCCAATCTTGGTCCCCGTCGCCACACTCTACCCAAGTTCAAGCCCGTGTCAAGCCAACCTGCTCTGACCACTCTGACAGACGCATGCAATAAGCCGCGTGGTCTCCCGTCGTCATGAGTACGGAGGAAGTTCGAATGAAAGTAGTTGGCGTCATAGCAAGTCCACATGCCGATGGAAGCGGGGCTGCCATGGTCAGAAGCGCGCTGGCAGCGGCGCGCGAAGCGGGAGCCGCAGTCAGCGAGGTGTTCCTTCCTGACTGCCGCATGGAATTCTGCCGCGATTGTCGCGCGTGCATGAAGCTGGGTCGCTGCGTCATCGAGGACGATTTCCATAAGGTGCGAGCGCTCCTCATGGATGCGGACGGTGTCGTCCTGAGCTCACCAACCTACGGAGCCGCAATGAACGCCAGGATCAAAAACCTGTTCGATCGGCTCGGACAGTATGCCTACCTGACATCGTCGCTTGGAGGGAAGTACGTGGTCGGGATCGCTACGGCAGGCAGCTTCGGTGCAAAGAAGGTTGCCCGTCAGCTTGCGGCGGGTGTTCAGAACAGCGTGTTCCGTCGCGGCTATGTCTCGGGGACCCTGGGCATTCATCTTCACGGGAAACATGTCTCCTCCGTCCCTGGGGCGCTGCGCGCCGCCGCTGCACTTGGGCGCAGGCTCGTCGTTGATTTTCGGGCCAGGAAGACGTTCCCCCTTCAGAACCTGCTTGGAAGGCTTCCCAACGCGCTGATTATGCGGCCACTGATCCGAAAAGGAATCGAACAAAACAGAGAAGCGATGAACGGGGTCCACCAGGAGCTCGTGCGGCTCGGGATCGTCTCCCGCGCCTGAGGTAAGGGAGATGTCAAGCCGAACCCTCCCGGCGCCTGAAAAAAAGGAGCACCGACTGCCCGTAGGCCCTGCGGTCCACTAGCTGAAGGCCGTCCCTGTCGGTGGCAAGCTTTTCCGCGGAATGCAGGTGGATGATCGCAAGCCCCCCGGGGGCGAGATGGGGCGGCACACAGGCGGCATCGAGGACGACGCCCTTGCTCTCCATGTTGAAAGGCGGATCGAGGAACACGATGTCCCAGGAGCTCTGGTTCACGCGGAGAAATCGCTCCACAGAGGAGATCACCAACTCGATACCGGATTCCACAAAGCTGATGTTTTTCAGGATGACGTTCTTTTTCCTCGGGTCCTTTTCAACCAGGAGGACAGGCTCGGCTCCGCGGGAGGCCGCTTCCACGCCGAGGACTCCCGTCCCGCTGAAAAGGTCGAGGAAAGACACGCCTTGCAGATCCCCGAGGATCGAGAAGAGAGACTCCCTCATCCTGTCCATGGACGGCCGAATCACGCCCGGCGGACAGAGAATCGTGCGGCCCCTGTACTGCCCGCCCGTGATCCTCACTTCACCCTCCTTCGACCGCTCCTGCGACCCCTTCCGCGGCTTGCGAGGCTTCGGACAGCGCGAGGACCCGTGCTATCACCCCGTTCGACGACTGGAGAAGGCCCGGGTCCTCGGCGAGGAGGCGCTTCGCGTCGTCCCGGGCCTGAAAGAGGAGAGCCCCATGAAGGAAGAGATCCGCTACGCGGAAGTTGAGGAACCCGCTCTGCCGCACACCCAGAAGCTCCCCGGGGCCGCGCAGGCGCATGTCGCGTTCCGCAATGGTGAACCCATCCGTGGTCTCCATCATGATCTTCAGCCGCTCCACCCCTTCCGGCGTGAGTTTCTTTCCGTAGACGAGGAAGGCGTAAGACTGGTCGGCACCGCGGCCGACTCTCCCTCGAAGCTGATGGAGAGTGGACAGGCCGAATCGCTCCGCATGCTCGACGACCATGCAGCTTGCGTTGGCGACGTCGACCCCTACTTCAACGACGCTCGTTGCCACGAGGATCTTCGCTTTCCCCGCCGCGAATCTCGCCATTGCGGATTCCTTTTCCTCCTCCGCGATGCGGGAGTGGATCAGCGCCATCGGGATTCCCTGGTAGACCTGGTCGTGAAGCATGCTGAAGGCGGTCTCCGCGTCCTTCACATCGAGAGATTCCGACTCTCCGATGAGGGGATAGACGAAATAGGCCTGCCTCCCGAGAGAAATCTCGTCCCTCACGCGGCGGTAGACCTTCTCCTCGTTTCCTTCACGCGCCAGGTGGGTGATCACCGGACGCCTCCCCGCCGGCATTGTCCTGATTGAGGAGACATCGAGATCGCCGAACGCGGTGAGCGCGAGGGTCCGCGGGATCGGGGTGGCGGTCATCAGAAGGAGGTCAGGGCTGGTCCCTTTCCTGAGAAGCGCCTGTCGCTGGAGAACTCCGAAGCGGTGCTGTTCGTCCACGACCACCAGTCCGAGATCCCGGAATGTCACCTGTTCGGAGAACAGCGCGTGCGTGCCGAAGAGCAGGTCCACTTCCCCCGCCTTGAGCGCTTCAAGCAGCAGGTTGCGCGGGTCGCCGGTGACCGAGCCGGAGAGAAATGCGATGCGCACCCCCAGGGGTTCCAGCAAGCGGGCCGCGTTCTCGGCGTGCTGCCGCGCGAGCAGCTCCGTTGGCGCGAGGAAAGCCGCCTGCTCTCCGCCCCCGACGATGAGCATGATCGACAGAAGCGCGACAAGGGTCTTGCCGCAGCCCACGTCTCCCTGCAGGAGCCTCGCCATGGGCACTCCCGACCACAGGTCCGCCTCGATCTCGGATACGACCTTGACCTGGTCCTCCGTCAAGGTGAAGGGCAGCCGCCGGAGCAGCGCATCCCGCAGCTGCGTGCGGGGCTCGCGCGCGCGCGGCCGGGTCGCCGCCAGCGCACGCCGGCGGCGCAGCACGGCCACCTCGAAATAGAACAGCTCCTCGTAGGCGAGCGCGGCCCGGCACTCGTCCGCTTGCGCGCGCGTGCGCGGGAAATGCACGCCCCGGAGGGCCTCGTCGGGAACGGGGAAACCGTGGGCGCGCAGGAGCTCCTGCGGGAGGCCCGGTTCGATGGAGTGAGC
Organism: Spirochaetia bacterium; assembly: GCA_049515615.1. Lineage (GTDB taxonomy): Bacteria > Spirochaetota > Spirochaetia > SZUA-6 > Fen-1364 > Fen-1364. Next base: position 5,134 of record JBEKTX010000099.1, on the reverse strand, counting down.
AAGATCGTCGAGCGCGCGGGAGACGAGCTTTCGCAGGGCGGCCTGCGTGAGACCCTCGGTGAGCGGATAGAGCGGAAGGATCCTGCCAAAGCCGGCTGGGCTCTGGCTCCATGGCTCAAGCTCGAAATCCGAACACTGCAGCTCCCCGCGCCGGGTGTGAAAACTGCCCCAGACGAAGAGCTTTCTCCCCGGGACAAGGACCCGGCGGAGGAACGCCCGTCCGAAGCAGAGCAGGGATGCCTCGCCGCTTTCATCGGACACCAGCGCCTTCAGCGTCCGCGAACGGCCCCAGCCAATGTCGGCGACGCCCACGACGCTCACTTGCACGGCGGCCTTCTCCAGCCGTGACGCCTGGGCAAGCGGGACAACAGCCGTGCGGTCTTCATAACCGCGCGGCAGGAAGAGCAGCAGGTCGCGAAGCGTCGACACGCCGAGCCGCCCGAGGCGCTCGGCAAGCGCCGGGCCCACGCCGTGAATCGAGGCGATGCCGCGGGTAAGCTCGCTGACAAGCATCGGGTCCCCGGCGCGGTCCGCAGCCGCTCAGAAGGGAAGCCTTTGGAAGAGCGAAACGATCCCGTGCACAAGCAGCTCGCCGAGCAGCCAGGCGACAAACAGCAGTCCGATGGTGAGAAGCAGGTGCTGAGTGTAGCCGGATCTTCTCCCGAGCCGGAACACCTTCATCACCCAGGCGACCACAGGCTGCATGATCGTATCCACGACTTTCCAGATGCTTGCACCCGCTGCGCTGCGAAAGGCGAGCGGGATCGTGCGGAGAAGGCCCACTATGAGAAAAAACGCGAGGAGGAAACTGATCCCGAACCAGGCGGCAGAGACCACGGACGCGAGAAAAGAGCCGAGCATGACGCGACCATCGTCGAGGAGCCGATTCACGAGGTCCAGAGCCACCACGAGGGCGAGGATCGCGGCGATTGGCGAAAAGTCGAAGAGATTGCCCCGGAGAAAGCGGATACGGGAGAACATGCCGAGGTAGGGATCCGTGAGCGCCGTGAAAACGTCCCAGGCCCTCCCGAGGGCCTGCGGCGCAAACCAGCCCAGGACAATTCTCAGAGAAAGAATGAACAGGTAGGCGATCAAGATGATATTCAGGATGGACAAGGCTACCAGCACGTTTGACTCCTATCGGTGCGCCTCTCGTAGGCTCTCGCTGTCCTGCGCTCCCCCAATTGCGCCCCTTTGGGTCGCAGGGTTCGCGGGGCCAGCTGCCGCCCTAGGCATCCCTGCCTCGGCGCACCTCGCGGCTCTCGCTGTCCTGCGCTCCCCCAATTGCGCCCCTTTGGGTCGCAGGGTTCGCGGGGCCAGCTGCCGCCCTCCGCACGCCTACGGCGTGCTGCGTATCCATGGCTACGCAAAAAAGGTAGACGGAACCAGCTTCTCCACAAGGGAGATCATGGTCTTGTTGACGCGCTCCACCTCGTCGGCGGTGAGTCCGGATCCGAAGGCCACCTTCTCCCGCCAGTTCGGGGTGAGGATGTCGGCCGGGGAATGCGCATCGGAATTGAGCACGAGTGCTGCCCCCGCATCACGGGCCAGGGAGACGACCCTCCCATTGCCCAGCCCGTGCGAGAAGCGCGCCGAGATCTCCAGGTGGACGCCGTTGGACGCCGCCAGCCGCACTTCTTCCTCCGAGATGATGCCGGGGTGTGCCAGGACGTCTATCCCTGCTTCGATACCGGCCCGGTTCGTTCCCAGGGCCACGGGCTCGCAGACCGATTCCCCATGGAGAAGCACCAGCCGCGCGCCGAGCTGCCTCGCGCGCCGCACCAGGCCGCTGATCTGTCCCGGCGGAACGTGCGTGAGCTCCACGCCGGGAATGATACGGATCTTCACGAAGGGCTGGGTTTCGCGGACGAACTGCACCAGCGCCGAAATCATGTCGTCCAGGTTCGAGGCATCGGCGTGATCCGTGATGCCGATGGCGCGGTAGCCGGCATGCTCGGCCCGCCGGACCAGCTCCGCGGGGCCAAGCTCGCCGTCGCTCAGAAACGTGTGCGTGTGAAGGTCGATCATTTTTGGCCTCCCGAAGGGCTCGCTTTCGGGCGTCCCTGCCCTCGCTCGCCCTCGCCCTCCGTGGCTACGGGACTGGCGAGGATCCTGACGTAGTGGGAATCGGCGTGAATGCCGTCGGAGGCAGTGATACGCTGGAATGCCCGACGCACCTGGGCCTCCTCCGCCTCGTCGACAAGGACGTACAGGTCGGACGGCTTCGACTTGTCCTCCCACTTCTGGTGCACACTTTCGATGTTGATGCCGGTTTCCGCGCAGACGCCGGTCACCAGGGCCCAGATCCCCGGCCGGTTTGCCGTGACGAAATGGAAATAGTAGCGGCTCTGCATGCGTTCAACAGGGAACGGGCGGATATCGGTGAAGCTCGCGGCAAATGGCCGCGGACGCTGGCGGGCGAGAATCCCCTTCAAGAGATCCCCGAGATCGGAGGCGACCGAGGATGCCGTGGGTTTGCCGCCGGCTCCCCGCCCTTCGTACACCGAGGGGCCGAGGTAGTCCGAATCCACCAGGAGGGCGTTGAACTCGTTGCGCACGCCCGCGAGCGGATGATCGACGGGCACGAAAGCGGGAAAGACGGTCACCAGGGGCTGGGCATCCGCCATCCGGGCCTGTGCCACGAGCTTGACGACGAATCCGCTGTCCTTCGCAAACTCGATGTCCTTCAGCTCGACCTTCGTGATCCCCTCGCAAAGAATGTCCGCGGGCGTGATCCAGCACCCGAAGGCGAGGCTCGCGAGCAGGCCGATCTTCTGCGCCGCGTCGCCTCCGCTCACGTCGAGCGTCGGGTCCGCCTCCGCAAATCCTTTCTTCTGGGCCTGGGCGAGTGACTCATCGAACGAGAGATGGTCCTCGCTCATGCGCGTGAGGATGTAGTTGGTCGTCCCGTTCACGATGCCAACGAGGCTCGTGACCCGGTTGCCCACCAGGCTTTCCTGCAGCACCTTGATGATCGGGATCCCGGCGCAGACGGCGGCTTCGAACTTCAGCTCGACCCCGTTGGACGCGGCAAGAGAGAAGAGCTCCCTGCCGTGGACGGAAAGGAGAGCCTTGTTCGCGGTGATCACGTGCTTTCCGCGGCTGAGCGATTCGCGGATGAGCGGCAGGGGGTTGTCCACTCCTCCGGCCAGCTCGACCACGATGGGCACATCGGGGTCCTCGATGATCTGAGCCCAGCCCTGCACCACGCATGTGCCGGGTTTGACCTTCCGGGGCCGGCTTGTGTCGCGCACGCCGACCCAGGGGACTTCAACCGTCACGCCCAGCCGTCGGGCGAACTCCTCGGCATTCTCCGTGAGCAGTCGGTAGAAGCTCTCCCCGACGGTTCCGAACCCCACCAGCCCGATTTTTACTCGGTCCATACGTCCGCCACCTGGGGGTACTCGCGCAGTCCCGCGAGGACCTCCTCGGTTCCGGCGACCCGGATCTGGGAGGATGCCTGCACGACCGTGTCTCCGCCGCCGGAGGCGGATTTCCCGACGAGGTGGAAGAAAAGCGAGCATGCCCCCCGCCGATCCAGCAGGTACTCGCGCATCGCGTGGAGGCTCTCCTCGGTTCCCACCTCGTCTTTCAATCGGACATGCACGGCCTGCGCCGCCTTCTGCGGGAGGTTTCCAGGATCCGTGATCTCGTCGACTTTCAACTTCGCGTCCCCTCTCGTGGTGTCGATCTTGCCCAGCACGCCGACGATCGCATCATTGGCGATCAACGCGCGCCGGCTCTCATAAATATCGGAAAAAAGGACCAACTCGATAGATCCCCTCAGGTCCGCGAGCTGGGCAAAAGCCATTGCCCTCCCGTTGCGCGTGCGTATTTCCCTCACATCGCTCAAGACCCCGAGGAGGGCGCAGGAGCGATCGTTGGCAAGGGTATCCTTCTTGGAAAGGTCCGCGGTCACGGCGCGCGCGATGGTCTCTCTCCAGGGATCGAGCGGATGGCCGGAGAAGAAGAAGCCGAGGTTCTGGCGCTCCTCCTGCAGCAAGCGCGATGCCGGCAGCTCGGGCAGGCGTTCCAGGTCGACTGCCGCCGGGGGGGCCTCTCCTGCCCCCTCGAAAAGCGACACCTGGCCGTATCGCTTCGCCTCGCGGGACCGGGCCGAGATCTCCATCACCCGATCGAGGTTGTGCATCAGGGTCGCCCGCGTCTCTCCCAGCCGGTCGAATGCCCCTGTGATGACGAGGCTCTCCGCCACCTTGCGGTTTACCTCGTGAGAGTCGATCCGCCCGAAGAAATCCAGGATGCTGGAAAAGGGCCCGCGGCGACCACGCTCCGCAAGGATGGCGTCCACCGCGCCGGACCCCACGTTCTTGATCCCCAGGAGGCCGAAGACGATCTTCCCGCCCTCGACCGAGAAATCCTTCTCCGACAGGTTCACGTCCGGAGGCAGCACCGGGATTCCCATTTCCCGTGCTTCGCGTATGAGCTGCGCGAGCCGGTCGGTGTCGCTCATGTCATTCGTGCAGTTGGCGGCGATGAACTCGGCGGGATGGTTCGCCTTCAGCCAGATCGTGTGGTAGGCCGGGATGGCATACGCGGCGGCATGGCTCTTGTTGAATCCGTACCCGCTGAAGGCGAAGAGCAGCTCGAAGATCCTCTCACCCGTCCGCGCGTCGTAGCCCCTGGCCTTCGCGCCGGCGAGGAACTTCTCCTTCATCTTCATCATTTCCTCGGGCTTCTTCTTCCCCATGGCACGGCGGAGAATGTCGGCCTGGCCCAGGCTGAACCCCGCGACGACCTGGGCCATCTGCATGACCTGTTCCTGGTACACGGGGACGCCATACGTTTCCTTCAGCACCGGCTCGAGCTCCGGCAGGGGATACTCGATGGCCCTGCGTCCCGACTTGTTCTCCACGAACGTGTCGATGTGCTCCATTGCCCCCGGCCGGTACAAAGCGTTCAGGGCTATGAGCTCCTCGATCCTGCCCGGGCGCGCCTTCTTCAATACTCCCTGCATGCCGGAGCTCTCGAACTGGAACGCGCCGGTGCTCTTTCCCTCGCAGAACATCCTGAAGGTGGCCGGGTCGTCCTCGGGGATCGATTTCAGCTCGATGGGAACGCCCTTCTTGCGCACCAGGGCGAGCGCGTCTTCGATGACGGTGAGCGTCTTCAGTCC
>JBEKTX010000098.1:0-12206 GCA_049515615.1 Spirochaetia bacterium | reverse complement strand
ACAAGGAACGGCGGGAGATCATTGATGGGCCGGGTCGATATTTCATGAAGGATGTATTTCAGAAAGGAATAAAGGTTGAAGGAGCCCAGGGTCGAGGCACTTCGGTGGCTGCGACAGGCTGAAAACGATCTCCAGTATGCCCGCCTTGGCCTGCGGGAAGGGTTCTCTGCGCAGGTCTGCTTTCTCTGCCAGCAGATTGCAGAAAAAGCGCTGAAATCTGTTCACTACGGAAAGCTCGGGAAGCGCATCGTGTACGGGCACTCGCTCGTTGAGCTCGCGCAGGAGTTGAGCGTGGGGTTTGACCTGCATCGCGAGCTGGCCCTGCTTGACCAATACTACATCCCCACCCGGTACCCGAATGGGCTGCCGGGTGGGGCGCCATACGAAGTGTATTCCCTGGCACAGGCAGAAGCCGCGGTAGCCGTCTGTGACAGGGTCATCAGCTTCGCACATGCGTCATTGCCGGAAGAATAACGCCGAAGCTTCACTTCCTGATCTACCAGTTTGGTAGTATTTTTCCTTGACCATGAAACTCCAGACCCCACTCGAAAGCGTAGGCAACACGCCGCTCCTGCACCTGGCAGTAATAGGCCGCGATCTCCCCAAGCAGGTGCAGCTCCTCGCCAAGGCAGAGTGGATGAACCCGGGCGGTTCGGTCAAAGACAGGCCGGCTGCCCGCATGATCCTGGACGGCGAGCGCCGAGGCGTGCTTGGTCCGGGGCGCACGATCATCGATGCGACCTCTGGGAACACGGGCGTTGCCTACGCGATGATCGGCGCCGCGCGCGGGTACCGTGTGAAACTCTGCGTGCCGGCGAACACCGAAGACGGTATCCTGGGGACTCTGCGCGCGTATGGCGCGGAGCTCGTCCTCACGGACCCCGCGGAGGGGATGGACGGCGCAACCAGGGAGACACAGCGGATCCTGGCTGCATCGCCCATGGAGTATTTCTTCCCGGACCAGTTGAACAATGACGCCAACTGGAGAGCCCACTACGAAGGCACCGCGAACGAGGTCTGGGAACAGACCGGGGGGCGCGTGACGCATTTCGTGGCGGGCGTGGGCACCGGCGGCACCCTGGTCGGCACAGGGAGGAGGCTGCGGGAGCTGAACAAGAACGTGCGGATCGTGTGCGTCCAGCCGTCATCGCCCCTGCACGGCCTGGAAGGGCTGCGTCATCTGCAGACCAGCATCGTCCCCGGCATCTACGATCCCACGCTGGTGGATGAAACAGTTGCCGTGGAAACCGAGCCCGCGCAGGCAATGGTAGTGCGCCTGGCCCGGGAGGAAGGCATCTTCGTGGGCGTCTCCGCGGGAGCCGCCGTTGTCGCTGCCCTTCAAGTGGCCGCCCGACTGGAGAACGGCGTCGTGGTCACCGTCCTGCCGGAGGGCGGCCGCAGGTTCATCCACGAATCATTCTGGGAGGAAGCATGAAAGTCGTTGTCCCAGCGGCCGTCCTTGAACGGATGCGCCGTCACGGTGAGGAAACATACCCCCAAGAATGCTGCGGGTTCATGCTGGGAAGCGCGGAGGATGGCGTGCAGAGGATCACTGAGATCCGCAGCCAGCCCAACGAGCGCACCGATTCGCGTGAGAATCGGTTCGTCATCTCCCCGGAACAGTTCAAGGCCGCGGAGACCTACGCCCGCAAGGCCGGCCTTCTGCTGGTAGGCATCTACCACTCCCACCCTGACAGCCCGGCCCGTCCTTCAGAGTACGACCGCGATCATGCATGGCCGTGGTTCAGCTACGTGATCGTGTCGGTGAAGGGCGGCAAGGCGGAAGAGGCGAACGCATGGCAGCTCAGAGACGACCGCTCGGGGTTCGACCCCCTGGCGCTGGAGATCGGGGATGGATCATGATGCTCGCCGGATACCCCCCGGCTTAAAAGGCCTCCAGGAGGCCACACTCGATGTCGTCCTGGGACTGACCGATGGTCTTGCCGACGACACGGAGCGACCCATCGGCACCCAGTGCGGCAGCAGCGAGACTCCCGTCGTCGACAGCGAAAAAGCGGTTGACGAGGGGCGCGAGCTCCGCCCACTGCGCATCTCCGTCCGCTCCCAACTTGAGCATGTACAGGCTCTTGCCTTTCTCCGTGGTCGTTGTCACGTTTCCCCAGGTAACCGTGCCGGCAGCCTGCCCAACGGCATAGACCGCCCCTCCACCTGCCACGGTCATCCCTGCAAGCTCGCAGACTCCTGTTCCGGCTGCGGTTCGAGCCCAGGCTATGCGGCCTTGCGAGGAGTAGCTGACTACATAGGGATTGCCGCCATCCTTGTGCGCCGCCGTGAGAGTGACCCCGTCGCCAAGAGAGAGCTTGTCCGTGTCGAAAAAGGAGCCCACGATTGAAATGCCTCCTGAGGAATCGACCCCCATTCCGCTGATATCGCCTCTCCCGCGTCCCGCGCTCGCCTCTTGCGCCCACAGGGTGTTCCCCTCGGGCCCGTACTTGACCAGCAGGGGATTCTGGAACTCATCCCTGCCCCCGGTGACTGTTATGCTGCTGCCGAAGCCGTATCGTTGAGAACCATCGACGCTGCCAGCCGCGATGATGTTTCCCTCCCCGTCCACCGCGACTGCCGTGAAGACGGCTCCTTTCGTGCCGGAAGAGAGGGTTCGTGCCCACAACACGGTGCCGAATGGATCGTACTTGACCAGGAGCACGTTGGGGACATCCTTCTCCGCGCTTCCTTTGGCTGTGACATCCCCCCCGAATCCGTACACGCCATTTCCCGTCGAAGTGCCTGCCACGTAGACATTCCCCCGGGGATCCACCGCGACCGCATCATAGGAGGTGTCGCCGGATCCAGACACCACCGACCGGGCCCAGAGGACTGCACCGGCGGCATCGTACTTGGCAACAATGGCATTCTGCTGGGGGCCGATTCCCGTGATGTTCACACCGTTTCCGAATTGAAACGTCTCCCGCCCGGAAAAATGGCCGGCCGCGAAAACGCTGCCCGCCTTGTCCGTGGCCACTGCCGCAAACCTGGACTGGCCGCCGATGCCGACGGCAGCGTGCCCCCACACCGCGGTGCCCGTGGAGTCGTACTTCACCAGGAGGGCGTTTTCACCGTCCGAAGACCCTGCTACCTTCAGTCGATCTCCGAGCTTGTAGAGGCCCGTGCCCGTGACGGACCCGACCACGAACGAGTTTCCAGCGCTGTCTGTTGCAAGGTTCAGGTACCGGCTTCCGGAATCCCGGTCCGGAGCGTCCCCGGCGTCGACCCATCGGAGCAATGGCGAACGATCAGGATCGGCGGATTTCAGAAATGCGCCGTAGACCCATCCCTCCCTGGCGTCCGCCGTGCGCACCTTTCGCCAGTATGAGAGCGTATCTCCGACGTACTGGAGAGACCCGGTGTCTATCACCTCTACGGCATCTCCCTTGTTGAGGTAGGAAAGCGTGGCGCTCTTCAGTCCCGGGCCGTCTCTCAAGCGCACACGGTCCTCGGTGATCGCGGCCGGCTCCTTCGCCTGTCCCTCGACGGACACGGCGTTGACGATGAGAAGGAGTACCAGGCATGCAAGCAGGAGGACGCGGGCCGGGAGTGTGACGCTACTGCGATACGTCATATTTGAGAATTCCTGCGTAGCTCGCGAGAGACCCTTTGCTCGCATACAGGATCGCTTGTGATGCAGGGGGCAGGATAAAGGCTCCCGAGAATACGTCGGAAGTGTCCGACTTGGCGAGGGTGAATCGCTGGTCGCCGGCGGAAACAAAGGCGGCCTTGTAGCCTGGTAGAAACACTTGGAAAGTGGCAGTCGCGCCTGCCTTCAACGGCGAGCTGACAGGGGAGAACAGGAAGCACCCGTCGGTTGGAAAGATATTGTACTGAAGCGGGAAGGACGATGGGGACCAGGAAGAGGCATCATAGGCGATGTCGCACACGCCGCGGAACAGGCCCCCGGACCCGCCCCGCGCAAAGAGCCTGAGTATCCATTTGCCCGCGGAGGGGAACGCCGCTGAAATCTCTGCCTCCCCGCCCCTGCGCTGGGCAAAAGCATTCGTGTCAAGGGTGCGGCCATCCCCAGAGACCAGTGCCGCGCCGAGCTCGAGCCCGGGAGGAACCGGGATCTTGAGGAGAACCTGGCTTCCCGCGGGATTGATCCGCTGCATTCCTGCAATGGGAGTGAACCCTGCGAGAAAAAAGCCCCCCTCGTAGTACGGCAGGTTTACGAACTGTGATGCGGACACCGGCCTGTCCAGGAGCTGCCAGCGGGTCTCGTGCGGGAAATGTGAGAAGATCATACCCTCGGGCTGCAGGAAGAAGTACGAGGTCGAGTAGCTGCGCGTGAACTTGTTGCTCGCGATATATCCCGAATCCCACGTGCAGTCCACCAGGTACCACGACCCGCGAATCTGCACCGCGTTCCACGCGTGGTTGTCCGCAGAGGGATTATCATCCACGAAGACAGACGAGCCGTATCCACGCGAGTAGCCGTGGATCACCGCATTCTGGATGGTCACCGACGTGCACAGCGCCGAAAAGAGAGCTGAGTAGCCCTCGCAGACGGCGATCTTCGACTTCAGGATGTCTGCTGCACCCTGGGAAGGAAAGTGATTGGAAGCGAAGGCCGGGAAATCATACGAGATGTTCTCCGCCACCCAGTCGTGGATCGTCTTCACCTGGAGGAAAGGATCGTCAGTCCCTGACACCAGATACGCCGCGAGCTTTGCGATCGAAGCGCGCGGATCCTCCGGAATCCCCTTGATGATCTCCGAGGGAACATGGTCGGCCCGCGCCTCCGGCCCGCGGGCGCGGTAGAACATCGGCGTCCCCGGCTGGGGCTGTGGGAGCGCGGCCGCACTCGCCGGGGTCTCGGTCATCGCCACTGGCTTCACCGGTGTCGTGGCGCCCTGCTCTCCCGGAGTGGAGGGAATGATGAGACAGCCGCCGAGATACAAGACTGCACAGCAAAGCAGGACGATGAGAAGTGCCGGGCGAAGCTTCGTCATCTTACGCGCCTCCGGTGAATGAGACAACATAAACGGTGCTGCCATACGCAAAGACTCCCTTGAGCTGCACGACGCCGGCGCTCGACAGCGCGGCCGCGGCAGTCCACGTGGCGCCGTTGTCCGTGGAGATCGACAGGCCGCGATTGGTCGCCGCGTAAATTGTCGAGCCTGTCGCGTAGATGCCGAAAATATAGTCGTCGACAAGGCCTTCCTTTGACGTGTACGTTTTCCAGGTGGCGCCGTTGTCCCTGGAGATCGAGAGGCCTCCACCGCCCGATTCTCCTGTCGCCGCGTACAAGGACGGGCCGGAGGCAAATGCGCTCAGCACATTGTCTCCGCCAAGGCCCTTGCGGGACGAATAGTTCTTCCAGGTTGCACCGTTGTTGGCAGTGACCGAAAGGCCCCCCCGGGTGGAGACGTAGATTGCGGCGCCGTAGGCGGAGACGCTGTTGACGAAGTTGTCGGCAAGACCGCGGTCTTCCCCAAAAGTGTGCCAGGTTGCCCCATTGTCCATGGAGATCGACACTCCTTCACCCCACGTCGAGGCGCAGATGGTCGAGCCCAGGACACAGACGCCGCGGATGGAGTCGTCGGCCAGACCGTCCGCCTTGGCATAGCTCTTCCAGTGCGCCCCGGCATCCTCGGAAACGGACAGGCCGCTCTCAGTCGCCGCGTAAATGGCCGAGCCCGAGCCCCAGACTCCGTTCACGGCGTCATCAGCGAGGCCGTCGGCTCTTGTGAATGTCTTCCAGCTCGTCCCCCCGTTCGTCGATACCGATACCCCGCCGTTGGTTGCGGCATAAAGGCTGGATCCCGAGACATTCGCTGCGTTCACGCCGGCGCCCAGTCCGTCCCCGGCAGTGAAGCCTTTCCATGTCGCGCCTGCGTCGCGCGAGACCCAGAGCGCGTCCGAGAGCGGCTGCGGAGGGGTCGTTCCTGTCGCCACGCACACGGTCGAACCGGTGACAGAGACGGCGGCCACCACGTGGTCTGAGAGACCTTCGACTTTCGTGAAAACGCTCCAGGTCGCACCTCCATCCCTGGAGACAGAGAGGAATGAGTCCGCGACCGTCCAGATCGTTGAGCCCGCCGCGGTCACCGCACCGACATCGTAGCCGGCCAGGCGTCTCGTCCAGCTCGCGCCCCTGTCCGACGTGATTTCAAGGCCCATGGACGTCGCGACGTAGACCGTGGAGCCGGAGGCATACACGCTGCGTGCCCATCCGCCGCTGTACCCGCCCGAGCCGGTCAGGGTTTTCCAGCTTGCCCCATCGTCTGTGGAGATCGAAACACCGCCGAAGGCCGCGGTGTAGATCGTGGAGCCCGATGCGCATGCGCTCGAGATACTGTCATCGGTCAGGCCATTCGCTTTTCCATAGTTGGTCCAGGTTTCTCCGGCATCGGAAGAAATGGACAAGCCCCGGGAGGTCGCCGCGTAGACGGTCGGTCCCGAGGCGAACACCTTTCCGACTGCGTCATCGCCCAGCCCGTTGGCCTTGCCATACGTCCTCCAGCTCGCCCCGTTGTCCAGGGAGATCGACAAGCCTCCGTATGTGCCGGCGTAGATGGTCGAGCCCTCGGCAAACACACTGGAGACATACTCGCCCGCGAGGCTGTTCGCGTTCAGCCAGTTCTTCCAGGTCTTCCCGTCATCGGCCGAAGAAGACAGGCCCCCGGCGGTGGCGGCATAAACCGTGGAGCCGGAAGCAACCACGCTGAACACATAGTCGCTTGCAAGACCATTGGCCTTTGCGCATCGTCTCCAGGACGCTCCGCCGTCGGTGGAAATTGCCACCCCATCCCCTGACATCACCAGGTACAGGGCGGAATCCGAGATGGTGACGCCCGTGATTTCGCCTCGAGGCAGGCCATTGTCAAAGGTGGAATTCGTCCAGGTAGCCCCCCCGTCGGAGGAGATCGAGAGCCCCCCATCCGTAGAGGCGCATATCGTCGAGCCGTTGACGCCTACGCTGTTGACAGAGTCGGCTCCCAGACCATTGGCCTTCGAGTAGGTCTTCCAGCTCACGCCATGGTCGGCGGAAACGGAAAGACCCTGGTCCGTGGCCGCATAGAGGGTCGAGCCCGCCGCATGCACGTTGTAGATCCGATCCGAGGCCAGGCCGCTGGCTTTCGTGTATGTCTTCCAGGTTGCCCCTGCATTCGTGGAAACGGACACGCCGTTGGGGATCACCGCGCAGACCGTGGAGCCGGAGGAGCTCATGCTCCGGACATTGTCTCCACGCAGCCTGGTAACCCATGTTTTCCCGGCGTCGGACGAGACGAGCAGGCCGTCCGTAGTCGACGCGTAAATCGTTGATCCGGACACCGACAGGCCGGAGGTCTGTGCTGCGGTCGGTGCGGCATCCTTCGGCAGGGAATCCCAATTCCTCCCTCCATCCCTGGACACGCGAAGGCCCACGACGGTCATCGCGTAGATGACGGAGCCGGATACGCACACGCTCGACACATAATTGCTGTGGAAGCTGTTCCACGTAGCCCCGCCGTTCGTGGAAACCGAAAGTCCACTATCGGTTGCAGCATAAATACGCGAGCCCACGGCGTAGACGTCACTGACGTTGTTGCCGCTCAGCCCGTTGGCTGTCGTGTACGTTTTCCAAGTTGCGCCCCCGTCCGGGGAGATCCACAGCCCCCCGGCCGGGGCCGCGCTGATTGCAGCAGGAGTCAGTGAAAAAAGAATGAATAGGGTCGAAGCCACCAAAAACGGCCATGCTCTTCTCATGGGGCAAAGGTACTAATACCTGCCCATAGCTGACCAGAATAGTCAGCTATGGATACAATTCCTTGTCGATCAACCAGGTAGTATATTGAGGCGGTAGGGCAAAGGAGTCTGGAGATGACGAAGGTTGAAATCCCCACCGCGCTGCGCGCGTTTGCGGGCAACAAGGACGCGGTTGAGCTCGAAGGCGCCACTGTTGGCGAGCTGCTCGGGGCGCTCGGGACGGCGTATCCGCAGCTCAAGAAACACCTGTTCGACGACCAGGGCAAGCTTCGCAATTTCGTGAATGTGTACGTGAACGATGACGACATCAAGCACCTGGACAAGGAGAACACGCCCGTAGGCGCCAGGGATGTCATCAGCATAATACCGTCGGTTGCGGGAGGGGCGGCCGGCGGGGCTGTGGGCACGAACGGGGCGCTCACTCAGCAGCAGATCCAGAGGTACAGCCGGCACCTCATCATGCCGGAGGTCGCCATGGAGGGCCAGCAGAAGCTGCGCCACGCGCGAGTGCTGGTTGTCGGCGCGGGCGGGTTGGGTTCACCTGTCCTCTCCTACCTGGCGGCGGCTGGCGTCGGGACCCTCGGGATTGTGGACTTCGATACCGTGGACTTTTCGAACCTCCAGCGCCAGATCATCTACGCGACGGAAGACGTCGGGAAGCCGAAGGTGCAGGCCGCGGTGGACAGGATTCAAAGCATGAACCCTGACGTGCAGGTGCGTGTGCACGAAACCAGGCTGAGCTCTGAGAATGCGTTGTCGATCATTGAGGGCTACGATGTGGTCGTCGACGGGACGGACAACTACCCCACCCGCTACCTCGTCAATGACGCCTGCGTGATGCGGGGTATCCCGAACGTGTATGGAAGCATCTTCCGTTTCGACGGCCAGGCATCGGTCTTCTGCACCATGGACGGCCCCTGCTATCGGTGCGTGTACCCTGAGCCGCCGCCTCCCGGGCTGGTTCCCAGTTGTGCGGAGGGCGGCGTCCTGGGAGTCCTCCCCGGCATCATAGGGACGATCCAGGCTACGGAATGCATCAAGCTGATCCTCGGCAAAGGCACCTCGCTGGCAGGGCGGCTACTCGTCCTGGATGCCATGAAGATGCACTTCCGCGAGCTGAAACTTCGCAAGGATCCCGCCTGCCCGATGTGCGGCGAGCATCCGACCATCACAGCGCTCATCGACTATGAACAGTTCTGCGGCATCCGCGGCGAGGAGATGGAACAGAAGGACCTCGGCAGCGAGTGGGAGATCAGCCCTCGCGCGCTGGACGCGAAGCTTCGGGCGGGCGATGACCTGGTGATCCTCGATGTCCGAAACCCCGAGGAGGCGCAGATCTCGCGCATCAAGGGGAGCATCCTCATCCCCCTTGGAGAGCTGCCGGAGCGGGTGGCGGAGCTGAATACTGCGGACCAGATCGTGGTGCACTGCAAGATGGGCGGGAGGAGCTCCAGGGCCGTGGAGTTCCTGCGCTCGGTGGGATTCCGAAAGGTGAAGAACCTCGTCGGCGGGATCAACGCATGGGCGGAGGAAGTGGACGGGAGCCTGGCGAAATATTAAGACGGGCCTAAAGGAGCGCATAACATGCCGAAGATCACCCCTTTCCTGTGGTTCAATGACAACGCCGAAGAGGCGATGAGTTTCTACGTTTCGATTTTCAAGAACTCGAAGATCCTGAACGTGAGGCGGTATGGAGAGGCAGGGCCTGGACAGAAGGGAAAGGTCATGACAGGGACCTTCCAGCTCGAAGGGCAGATGTTCATGGCCTTGAACGGGGGGCCGCAGTTCCCCTTCACGGAAGCAATATCGCTCTTCGTGGACTGCAAGACACAGGAAGAGGTGGACGAGCTCTGGGAGAAGCTTTCCGAGGGCGGAGAAAAGAGCCAGTGCGGCTGGGTAAAGGACAAATTTGGCCTCTGGTGGCAGGTCATCCCCTCGGCTCTTGGTGACATGCTGGGCGATGCGGATCCTGCAAAAGCGAACAGGGTGATGCAGGCAATGCTCAAGATGAAGAAGATCGACATAAAAGGATTACAACTGGCGCGGGACCAGAGCTGAGTCCCGCTGTGAAGCTCAAACTATTTTGCAGGGAATCAACGCATCCTCATCGTAGGTGTACACAGCGCAGAGCCTGTGATATCCATCCGCAATGATGACTTCCCCGAGGGCTGCGTCTCGCGTCAAGAGGAGGGGAGAGAGCTTGCGCCCCGATTGTATCTTCTGCCGATCTTTTTCCACGTGAGCATTGCTCACTCCGAGCAGTGACAGCCGTGATGCCCTGAAAATGTCCTTGGCTTTGAATGTCGAAACAGGCGCCGATTCCAGCTTCCCCACAATGGAAGCGGCGGTCTTTTCATCGTAGAGCAGACTCAAATACGACAGGGCTGCGGGATAGTTGTGTTCTTCCGGCTCGTTCAGCCAATTGATCTCAAGGTTCTTCGGCATTTCCGTTCCTCCCGGCTCGCGTTAAGAATATTTAACCGGTCTGCAACCGGACCCTCATGAGGCAACGTTACCATTGGTTCGAAAGCGCGTCCTCCAAAGACTCCAGCACGGGGCTGATGTCATTCTCGCAGCCCACTGAGACGCGAAGGAGGAACCGGGGGAGCCCTATCTCGGCAAGCTCTTCATCCGTGTCGTCGAAGTGGGTGAGCAGCGTATAGGGGCAGAGAAGAGTCACATCCGATCCCAGGCTCGGCGCCTTCACGATGCCGTGGAGCCGGGAATCGTAGAAAGCGCGGAGCCCCTCCCAGCTATTGCGCGCCAGGATGAAGCTGATCACGCTTCCCGGCCCCCGCAGGTTCCGCCGGGCAACGGCGTGGCTGCGGTGCGAGGGGAGGCCATTGAAGAATACGTGCGCGGCGCCGCGATGGCCCGCGAGAAATGTCGCGACCTTTCCCGCGTTTGCGTTGAACTGGGCGATTCGATGAGGAAAGCTCTCCAGGTTCTTCTCCAGCACTGCCGCCTCCAGGTGAGACATCTGGTCGTTCAACAGAGCCTGGCCGTCCGCGAGCAGCCTCGCGAGCTGAGGATCCCTCACGATCACAGCCCCTCCCGCATGGTCATTGCGGCCGTTGAGATACTTGGTGGTGCTGTGGATGACGTAGTCCGCGCCGAAATCGAACGGATGGCAGTTTGCCGGCGTGGCGATGGTGTTGTCTACGATGAGCGGCACTCCGCGCGCCCGCGCAACCCGGGAGAGGACCTCCAGGTCTGGCACGTCGCTCAGCGGATTGGTGATGGTTTCCGTCAGGATCGCGGCCGTCCGATCGCCGACACTGCTTTCCAGCGCGTCCATCTCATCCACGCCGAGAAACAGGTTCTGCCCGCGCCGCAAGGTTTGAAACGTGTCGTTGTACAGGTGGCCTACCGCAACGACCTGTGACCTCCCGGGGCTGCGCACCAGGTCAAGGACCCGGGTGATTGCGCTCATCCCCGAGACGTACAGGAATGCCTTCCTGCCTCCTTCCAGTCCGCACAGTGCCTCAGCCACGCGGACGGCCGCATCACCGGATGCGGCCTGGGCGCGGCCCTCAAAGCACTCCGCCGCCCTGCTGGAAAGCACGGGACCTCGGCGCTTCATCTGCTCGGAAAGCCGATCCATGACCCGGTCCGCGTTCCCCAGCACCGCCCCGCCGTGCACGCCTTCGTCGGGGGCTCCGAGCCCGAGGACAATGAACCGCGCCCCAGGGACATCGGGCGGCGCGGGAAGCTCGCTCCCCATCGAGCTCAGAACGGCGACGATGGTCGCGCCACGGCTTCGCGCCTGCTCTGCGGCCCTGGCCGATCGTGCGGAACGGCCGACGACAATCAGGATGTCATCGCGACCGAGACTGGATGGAATTTCGCTCCCGTCATCCACAACGAGTGTCGAGACGTCTTCACGGTCGCACGCCGGCAGAAAGCTCGCGTCCGAAAAGGGCGCGGCGGCACCATACCCTTTCATGATGACGATCCTGCACGGCGCCCCTGGTGTGCGCAGACACAGGATCAGCTCGAGAAGAGCGACCTCCGTTGACTCGGCCAGCCTGCAGTGCCGGCAGCGAAACCGGCTTTTCAGCGCGTCCTCCAGCCGCCGAAGAAGCGGATGTGAGACGAACCTGTAGTATCCGTGCTCGAACTCGGCCGTGCCTTCCTTGAACGCGATGACGTCGTCGAGGGTGGGCAAAGTGCCGGTGATCGAATGGTCCCCGCCGACGGCTTCACCCTGCCGCAGGGCTTTGTCTGTCTCCACAGCATGAACACCATACCAGGGGGCCCGCGGCAGGTCAAACCGCGGCCAGCGGCGGGATGTCCCGTTCCACGCGATTGGAGGGTCACCTGCATTCCGGGTCCTTCAGCAGCACGATCTGCCCGACACTTCTCATCCCCATTGCTTCGCATTGTGAAATAAGGGCGTATACCCGCCAGGGTGCCCTTCCGGTGGGTTCCTGAGCATTACTGTACTCCTCCCGGCTGCCTGCCGTCGAGGCTGGCCGCGCTTGGAGCGCTCTTGGCGAGGC
>JBEKTX010000097.1:0-12340 GCA_049515615.1 Spirochaetia bacterium | reverse complement strand
GATCCGGTCATTCGGATGGTAGATCTCACGGGGGGACTGGTACTTCTTGGGGAGGATTCCCTCGGTTTTTCCAAGGTCCACGTAGATATTGCCGTTGCGCTCGCGCTGGTAGTAGCCGATGATCATCTCACCGACCTTGTCCTTGTATTCTGAGTACAGGGTGTCCTTCTGGATCTCCCGCAGGCTCTGGCGCGCCTTCTGCTTTGCGCTCTGCACCGAGACACGGTCGAACTCCTTCGGGTTGATCTCGATGAGGAGCTCATCGCCCACCTCGCAATCCTCGTTGAGCTCGAGCGCCTCGGAGAGAGGGATCTCGTAGACCGTGTCGTCCAGGTCGTCGTCCAGAACAATCTTCTTTTTTGCGAAGAGGGTCACCTCCATTGAGTCCTCGCTGAAGCGCACCACGGCGTTGTCGACGACCCCGTATTTCTTCTTGTACGCAGCCAGCAGGAAATTCTCGATGGTGCTCATGACGAGATCCTCGGGGATCCCCCTCTCCTGCACGAGCTGCTTGATTGCTTGCGACAGTTCAGACTGCATTTTTGGCTTCCTTCACCTCAACTGCGTGGTCCAGTCGCGCCTTGCGGATGGCCGCCAGCGCGAACCCCCTGTGTTCCCTTCCAATTCTCAGCCAGAGCGTGTCACCTTCTACGCGGTCGATGATCCCGCCCCGCCACTCCGTCTCCTCCCCTGTGAGGAGGCGGACTCCCCGACCGGCGAATATCGCGTACTCGGCCGGGCTGCGAAGCGTTCGTTCGATGCCGGGGGAGCTCACTTCCAGGCTGATCTCCGTCATTCCCTCGATCGTTTCCAGCCTGGGGAGAAGCATCCCCGAGACCTCGGCGCAGTCGTCCACCCCTACACCTTCCTGTCGGTAGATCACGACGCTCACGCGAGTGGTGCCCTTGCGCCGACCCAGTGACAGCTCCACGAGGGAGTATCCCATGCCGGCAAGCACGGGAGCAATTGCATCACGTACGCTTTCGTGGAAATCTTCCAGGTACACCCCTCCTCCGTGGCATCAGGCCCGGCCCCATAAAAAAAAGAGTCTGGGGCCGACTCTTTCTCCCGTTAAGATACCCCATGCGAAGAGGCCTTGTCAACCAAGGCTGCACGGATTCTATACTCCCGCATGGACTCCGTCCATGGCGGGATCTCACGATTCGTGAACAAGACCGTTGCCTTTCGTTTCCACGGCCGTGATCTCACCTTCCGTCTCTCCCATGCATTGTTCAGCAGCTTCGATGTCGATGCCGGCTCGCGCCTGCTCCTGAAGTCTCTTTCCCAACGCATCGACTTCGGCGCATTGCGCTCCGCACTGGACTTCGGATGCGGCATCGGCGTCATAGGAGCCTGCATCGCCTCCCAGGCACCCGAGGCGATGGTCGTGATGCAGGACAGGGATGCGCTGGCAGCCGCGTTCGCCCGGGAGAACTGTCGTGAGAACGGGCTCACGCGGGCTTCATCGGTTTGCGGACTTGCTTTCTGGGGACTTGGAAGCCGGGTGTTCGATCTCGTTACCTCCAACCTGCCGGCAAAAGCGGGAATGCCGGTTCTCCGGTCGTTCCTGCGTCATGCAGCAGGTATTCTCGCCCCGCAGGGTCTTGCGGCGGTCGTCATCGTCGCGCCCCTGGCGCACTTTGTGCGGGGGACGCTTGGCGACCTCGGCTGCGAGATCCTCCATCTCGAAGAGACGAAAGGCTACACGGTCGTGCACTTTCGCGCTGGATCGGCGCAACAGGAAACGGACGCCCAAAGGGAGGACCTCTCGCCGTACATCAGGGCTGTCGCCCGTTTCATGTACGATGGATTCTCCTACACCCTGCAGACCGCTCACTCCTTGCCTGATTTCGATGTTCTCGGGCATTCGTCGAGGACTGCATCCGACATGCTGATGGAAACTGCAGCTGGCGGTCGGGTGCTCGTCTGGAACCCGGGACAAGGACATTTGCCGGCCGGGTTGTTCGCGCGGCGCGGGCGGGAAATCTCCTCTCTGGCAATCGCAAGCCGCGACATCCTGGAGTGCACGTTTACGCAGTTGAACCTTTCTGCCCTCGGATTGAAGCCGGAGAACGTCCGCACATTGTGCTCGGAAGCGGACCTGGGAGAGGTATTCCCCAAGACTTCCTTCGATCTGATAATTGCCGCCCCCCATCCCATACCGCGCGTTCCCTGGCAAGCGGAACTCGCGCAGTCGGCGGCTGCGCTGCTGAGACCCGGCGGTCAGCTCCTCGTTGTCGGCACAAGCACGGAAATTCGAAGATTCATGGACCAGGAGCACGGGTTCCGCCAGAAGAACAGCCGAACGCATGCTGGCTTCCGCGCGGCGATCTTCCAAAAACCCTGACGAAGCTCCATGCATCATTCCTCGAGGACCAGCGTGACAGCCTTCACCGAGGCGCATCCGGCCTCCCGCATGACGCGGGCACAGGCATCGAGAGTTGCACCCGTAGTGAACACGTCATCGAGGAGCACCACCTCCCGAGGGATGGCTTCTCTCGGCGCGCGCGGGACGATGCTGATCTTTCCCTTCAGGTTGGCCCTGCGCTGCTCATAGTCCAGTGATTTCTGCTGCACGATCCCCGCCCTTTGCAGGAGCCGATGAACAATGAATCCGTAGGTCCTTTCGAGCTCGCGGGCCACAAGCTCGACCGCATCCGGCGCCCGCTGTCCCCGGCGCGGCGGTGCAGGAACCACGACGGTCGAATCAAGGCCTGACCCGCGCAGCGTGTCAGCCACTCGAGGTGCGAAGAAATCAGCAACCCTCTTTCGCCGACCGAACTTCAGACCGGCAAGAAGACGCTTCGCTCCGCCGGTGTACGGGAAAAGAGACATGTTCCAGTCAAAACTGTAGTCCGCGTTACGGCACCGCAGGCAGGTTCCTGTCTCGGAAATCAGCTCGATCCCGCATTTCCGGCATCGTGGATCCTTGAGGGGGGCGAGGCGTTCTGTGCAGACATCGCAGAAAAGGCTCCCATCATCTCCGGCGAGGAGAAGCCAATCTCCGCACTGCAGACAGCGTCCCGGGAAGAGGGCTTCCATGATCACCCTTCCTGCGCGCTGCCAATGATCGCTGGCCACTTCAGGGCGCCTTCCCGCGGACGAGCTCGCGTTTCAGGCGCGCGAGGACAGTGAGCGCCTCCATGGGCGTCATGAGGTCTGTCTGCAATCCTTCGATCTGTCGGGCTACCATCTCCTCAGGGGAGAAGAGCTGCTCCTGCCGTGAAGCCATCTTCTCCTCCGCAACAACCTCGGAGCTTTCGACCGGAGTCGGCCGTGGAGCGGGAGTTGCATCTTCCTCACTGAGCAGCCTCTCAGCGAGCTGGAGTGTCTCCCGCGGCAGCCCGGCAAGGCGTGCAACGTGGATGCCGTAGGAATTGCTGGAGGGCCCTTCCTTGACGCGCTTCAGGAACACGATTTCCCCGTCCGTGTCACGCACGTCCATCGACAGGTTCGCGATCGCATCATGCTGGAGAGATGTCAGCTCGTGGAAATGCGTGGCGAAGAGCGTCCTTGCTCGGACTGTCTCCAGGAGGGACATGCAGACAGCGCGGGCAATTGCAAGCCCATCACGCGTACCCGTTCCCCTGCCGATCTCGTCCATGATGACCAGGCTGCGGCGCGAAGCGGCGCGGAGGATGTGCGCCGTTTCGTTCATCTCGACGAGAAATGTCGACTCTCCTCGCGCCAGATTATCCGCCGCGCCCACGCGGCAGAAGACCCTGTCCACGATGCCGATTTCCGCGCTGGAAGCGGGCACGAAGGAGCCGATCTGGGCCATCAGGGTGATGAGGGCGACCTGGCGCAGGAAAGTGGACTTTCCCGCCATGTTGGGTCCTGTGAGAATGACAAAGAAGCGGCCGGTGCCCGGGCATTCCAGACTGTTGGGAATGAAGGCCCCGCCGGGAAGGTGCGCCTCCACCACGGGATGTCGTCCATCGCGGATGGACAACTCGGTGCCGTGAGTCACCCGCGGCCGCACGTAGCCGCGCACCGTGGCGGCGAAGGCAAATGCCTGGAAAACGTCGAGCTCCGCCATCGCCGCGCAGATTGTCATGAGCCAGGGGACCGCCTCTTTCACCCTGGCCCGGACGGCCAGAAAAAGAGCCCTCTCGATATCCACTATTCGCTCGGACGCATCGTTGATCTCCGACTCGAGATCGGCAAGCCTGTCGGTCGTAAACCGTTCCCCTCCCACGAGCGATTGTCGACGGATGAAGCTCGGGGGCACCAGGTGCAGGTTGGACTTCGTGACCTCGAAATAGTACCCGATAATCCTGTTGAACCGCAGCTTCAGCGAGCCGATGCCCGTTCGTTCCTTCTCTTCCGCCAGGTAATTCTCCAGAATGCCCCGTGCGTTCTCTTTCAGCCCCTGCAGCCGGTCCAGCTCTGCGTCGTAGCCGCGCCTGATAAGATTCCCTTCCGTGAGCAGGATCGAAGGCTCGTCGTCTATTGCCTGTTCCAGAAGCTGCACGAGGGCGCCCATCTCTTCGAGATGCGCCGTTATGGGGACGTCCAGGGGATGAATGCCCGAGGACGGCACAGTCAGGTCCTGGCGCGTGAGAAGCGCCTGCACCGCCATCACAGCCTTCAGCGTGGATTTCACCGCCAGAAGATCCTTCGCGTGGGCCCGCTCCATGGCCACCCGCGCGGTCAGCCGTTCAAGGTCCAGGACCCCCCCGAGGGTCTCACGCATGCGCGACAACAGGACCTGGTCCCGGTAGAAGAAGTCCACGGCCGAGAGCCGCCGCTGGATTGCCTCTTCATCCTTCAGCGGAGTGAGGAGCCACCGCCGAAGCATCCGGGCACCGGGAGAAGTGCGGCTCTGGTCGAGGACCTCCAGGAGCGTGTACTTGCGGCTCCCGTCCTGAAGGTTTGCGAGCAGCTCGAGGTTGCGTTGAGTCGCTTCGTCCAGCTCCACGTAGCTGCGGTCGGCATACAGATTGACCGAAGCCACATGGCCCAGGGACCGCTTGGCGGTCTGTCCCAGGTAGTCAAGAAGAACGCCGGCGGCCACGATTTCAGGCGCGCCGTCCGAAAGACCGAAGCCCTTGAGGTTCGCTACGCCGAACTGACGCTCCAGCCGCCGCGCGCAGGATTCCAGGTCGAAGCTCCAGTCCGGGTACCTGTTGACAAGCAGACCCTCCCGCTCGCCAAGGAGGTCACGGGTGACCTGGTCTTCCACGATGAGAGATTCCTGGGTGAGCGCCTCCCGAGGGTCGATGCGATGAAGCTCGCGTTTCAGCATTTCGGCGCGGTCCGCGAATGGAAACGAAGTGGCCCGGAATTCGCCGGTAGAGACGTCCGCATAGGCCAGCGCGATCGAGTCGCCAACCCTCCCGAGAGACAGCAGGTAGTTGTTGGTGTGCTTGGAAAGATAGCTCTCGTCGAGCACGGTCCCCGGGGTCACCACTTCCACCACTTCCCGCGTGACGAGGCCGCGGCCGCCGGGCTGGGTGAGCTGCTCGCAGATTGCCACCTTCCTTCCTGCGGCGAGCAGCCGGGAAATGTAGGAGGTCGCGGCATGGTAGGGAATCCCGCACATCGGGACACCCGCTCTCTGGGTCAGGGTGAGGTCCAACAAAGAGGAAGCTTCTCGGGCGTCGACGTCGAACATCTCGTAGAAATCGCCGAGCCGAAAGAACACGATCGAATCCGCGTACTCGTCCTTGATGCGCCGATACTGCGTCATCATCGGGGTTGTTTCGATCGCGTGCATACCTATAAGTACAATGGCTCGTGCATCGGTGAATAGTGCTTCCTTCGGTCCCTGGACTCCAGAGTGACATCGAGGCAGTCCAAGTGTATTATTCCCACTATGCAGCCGCCTGCAGATTCCATCCTCGTCGGTTCGGACAACCGGGGATGGTTCATCACCGCCCGCGGCGGCATTCGCGCCACCCTCTGTTTCCCTCTCCGCGAAACGCTTCTCGCCCGGCTCGAAGACTCCGCGGACGTGCCGGCGGTGTACGTCGATCTCGGGCAATGCAGCTACATGGATTCCACGTTCATTGGCTTGCTCGTTGCAATTGACCGGAGGCTCCAGAAGGGATCGGGCGGCCGGCTTCACGTCATGCAGGCAAGCCCGGAATGCCTCGATCTCTTCCGGCAGCTCGGGCTCCAGGACTTCCTGGTCTTCGACGCCGCCCCGACCCCGCCTCCCCCGGAGATGAAGGAGCCCGCCCCGGCTCCGGGCAGGCCCGGTGCTGACTTCGTTCTCCACGCTCACGAGGCGCTCATGGACACGTCGGAGGAGGCCCGCAGGAAGTTCGGGCTGCTCCGCGAGGAGTTGGAGCGCAAGCTCAGGGACGGGACCCCTCACGAAGATACTCGCTGAGGATCAGGGACGCCGCAATGGCGTCAACTTTCTCTTTCGATGTCTGACGGCGCTTTCCGGTCTCACGAAGAATCTCCTCGGCGTCCCGGCTCGACCATCGCTCGTCCTGCAGCTTCACCTCCACCCCGCCCGCCTGGAGGGCATGGGCTATCCTGCGCGCACGGGCACAACCGGGGCCCTCGCGTCCATTGGCACTCAGGGGAAGCCCGATCACGACGAGAGAGACGCTGCGCTCGGCGCAGAGGCCTCTCAGGCTTTCCACCAGCGCCTGCTCGGAGCTCATCGGAATGGTGGCATGGGGCGAGCTGATCATCCGCAGGGGATCGGAGAGTGCAAGACCGACCCTGCGCGCGCCCAGGTCCACTCCCATTGCGCGCCCCGGCGCCGGCATCTATTGGCCTCCCGAGCTCTTTCCTTGCCGCTTCATGATCTGCTGGACGACATCGTCGGTGATGTCGATTTCAGGTATCCTGTACAGAAAAAGGTCGCGGGCATCGGTGTCAATCCGCAGAACCAGGGCATATCCGCCAGTCTCGGCAACGTACTTCACGACATCGTAGATCTCCTGGAGGGCCGGCCCGGTCATGAGCCCGCCAAGCTGCTGCATGAGGATGGCGCCCTTGACCCTCTTGTATGTGTCCAGGTCCTTCTGGCGGTCCGAGATGGTCTTCTCCAGTGAGAGGGAAAGCGACTTGTTGCCCGCCTTGTCGGCGTCCAGCTTCTGGCTTTGCAGGTCAGTGATGTCCTTCGCGCGCGAGGAGATTTCCTTGTTGTAATCCCCCCTCGCCTGATCGTAGTCGCGGTAGCCCTTCGTATCCTTGTACGCGGTGAGAAGGACTTTGGTGAAGTCGATGACACCGACCTTGGTGACCTGCTGGGTCTGAGCTGCCAGGGGTACGGCGAGGGCAATGCAGGCCGCGAGGGCAAGAAGAATCCTTTTCACCGCGATCCTCCTAGAAGACGTTCCCCCCGAGGGATATGACGAAGCTGAAATTGAACGATCCGATCGCGAGGTCTCCCGGGCTCAGCGGTTTCCAGACAACAGAGCCGTTTTTGATCTGGAACCCCTTGGCGAGGTAGAGCCGGATGGGGAACTGCGGGATTGTGAACCGGATACCGAAGCCGGTCGAGAAAAAGATCTGGTCAAGGCTCATATGGTCGAAGCTCGTCATTGGCGGCGTGGCCCCGAAAGGCTGATCCCAGAGCCCGGCCGCGTCGAAGAAGCCCACAAGCCAGAGAGCCTCCTTTGAAATGGGCGTCCGCAGCTCCACCTTGTTGTCCCAGAGCGCATCTCCATACATCTGCCGCCAGCCCCGGCCCACCGTCATTCCGTCGATATACAACTGGTCCGTGTAGTCCGTGACGGTCTCCCATTCCCAGAACCCGTCTGTGACGGAATAGCCGAAGTTCGGCAGTATCAGGGAAACCGAGGAGTGCGCGGCAAGCACGAATTGCAAGTTCCAATTCTCAAACACCGGGATGTCGAACAGCGTGAGGAACCCTTCCGCCGTCGTATCGGTGCGGAGGTAGGTGCGCTGGCCGAGGAGGATGCCTCCGACCACCGTGAGGCTCTGTGCCAGGTAATAGCCATTCGTCGGATTCCAGTAAATATCGCGGCCGTCCAGGTTCGCTCCGAGGGTGATCCGGTCGATGAAGTTCCATTGGAGGTTGTTGTCCCGAACCGTTTTCTCGAAGGGTCGGTACAAGGAGGCGTCATAGTCCACGTATCGAAGCTGGGGGGAATAACTGGCTTGCAGTCCGACTCTTCCGAAGGGATAGCTGAATGTATACCCGGTATTCAGCCCGAGGGTGATGTCGTACATGTCGTAGGTCATCAGGTACTGTGCCGGGATGGTCACTCCGTTCGCAAGATCGTTCAGGTAATCCGTGCGGTTCGTGTAGGGGTCCGGTGCGGCAATTGCCTGTTGGGAGTCGGAAAACACGACACCGGACATGTCCTGGAGCACGTTCTGGGCGAGCTCGTGGTCGAAGGTAAGTGAAACTCCCGCGGACCAGGGCACCCCGCCGAGCCATGGTTCCAGGTAATTGAACCCGACTGTCTGCTTGATCGGAGAAGCCTCCAGATCTATGCCCAGGGTCTGTCCCTTTCCCTGGAAGTTGCGCTCATTCCACTTGATCGTGCCCGAGATGGGGAACGTGCCGCCCGAGAAGACGACGCCGAAGTTGATGTCCGCCGTGCTGGACTCTTCCATGGAATAGATCACGTTCATCAGCCCGTTCTCCGAGCCCGGCTGCGTGTCAGGGGTGACGGACTTGAAGTACTGCAGGTTCAGCAGGTACTGGTAGCCTTGGATGATCTTGTCCCTGTCGAAGATGTCACCTTCCTCGAAGGGAAGTCCCCGTCGCAGGACGTTCTCCTTGGTCTTCGTATTGCCCTTGAAGATGATGTTCTCTATGTGCGCCTTGTCCGTTTCCTGGATGGCAAGCGAGTAGGTGATTGTCTTCGCGGAAGCATCGCGCGTCTCTTTCGTGGTGAAGCCATTGAAAATATACCCGTTGTCGTAGTACAGGGTCCTGACGCGCGAAATGTCCGCCTGGACTTTCTGCAGGCTGACAACGTTGCCGTCCTTCTGGTAGAGCAACTCCGACAGTCGGACCGTGCTGAAGACCGTATTCCCCGTTATTGTCATCCCGCCGTATTTCCACTGTTCGCCTTCGGTGAGATAAATGGTGAGGATAAGGTAGTTCCTGCCCTGCTGTGAGCGGATGGTGCGGGTGATGTTGTCGATCTTCGCGTCCACGTACCCGCGGTCGGTGTAATAGGCAACAATGGCGGCCTTGTCTTCTTCCAGCTTGGATTCCTGGAACACGCCGCTGTCGAACAGATACTGGACCTTCGTCTTCATGACGCCGCGAAGGGTGTTTTCCGAAGCGAAGCTGTTCCCCGAGAAGTGGATCTCCTTGATCGTGGTCGGGGTGCCCTCGATGATCGTGAAGACCGCCTTCACCGTTGTCGGCGTGTCACCCGGCACGAAACTCGCCGTTATGGTCGCGTCAGTGTAGCCCTTGTCCAGGTACAGGGACTTCACCGCCTCGAGGTCGGCCTGAAGCTTGCCCTGGTTCGCGAGGTCGCCTTTCTTCATCAGAATCTTGTCGGTGATGTCTGCGGTCCGGACGGTGGCGTTTCCCTTCACTTCTATGGCGACGATCGAGGGACGCTCCTTGACTTTGAACTGAATGATCATGCTCGTCCGCGCGTCATCCCCTGGCAGCGCATTCGGCTCGATCGACTCGAAATAATCCAACGCGTACAGCTTGGCCTGGATGTCCATGAGGACCGGGTCGACGGAGAACCCCTGGCCGATGTACGGCTTGAGCACCGCCTGCAGGTCACTTTCCTTGACCGTGATGAGACCCGTGAAGCTGAATCCTATAATCGGCTTGTTGATGTACCATTCCGTTGTCCCCGCGGCCGGGGGCGTATTCTGCGCAGCTGCCGGAGGTGTCTGCCCCGACGGTTGCGCATCTTGGGCCGCCGGAGGTGATTCCTGGCCCGCCGCTCCCGCCGCCACGGCGAGTGCCAGCGCGGCGCACAGCAGGACAGTCTTCGCGGCGCGAATGTTCATTCATTCTCCTTCAACTGCTCGACCAGACCCCTCAGTAGGAGATTCTCCAGCTGAAGGAGAGGCTGTTGTCGCTCAGGAACATGGTTTCCGGATGCTGGGGCTCGAAGCTCCAATCCAGCAGAAAGAACGGCGTCGCCCATTCGAGGCTCAACTCGAGATCCGGTTGAAGCTGTGTGCTCGCCGCGATGAGGCCGCCGGACGACGTGACAATCGCGACCGGGATCTGCGGTTGTTGCAGCCTCACCAGCATTTCCAGAAAAAGGTCGTTCCCGATGTACTTTCCAAGAGAGACGCTGGTGTTGTCAAGGGGATTCACCGTCGTTCCGAGGACCTTCTGTGCCACCAGATTCTGAAGGATCTGCGTTCTGACTGAGAACATGTCGAGGTTGAGCACCTGCCGAACTTTCTGCTCGAAGGGACGGAGCACCAGGTTCCGGCCCAGTATGTCCGAGTACATCAAGGCGGCCATCCCGATGCCCTGCGATTCGGCCCGGTTGACCAGTGGCGCCCCGATCATCGCCAGGATGTCGGCGTCCGTGTGCGGCGGGTCGGAGCTGAACCGGGGAGAGAACTTGCTGAAGGGACTGTCCGCGTCCAGGTAGATCCTCACTTCGGCGGTCGTGGAGGGATCCCATTCACGGACCTCGGCACGCGCGGTGATCCACGGGTCGAAAGTCGCCTCGTTCTCGTTGAACGTGATGGAGCCTTTCTTCATGATGAAGCTGCGATCGAAGTAGTAGATCTCCCCTCCCTGCACGCCCGTGCCGCCCTTTACCGTGTATGCGCCGGTGTCTCCCCGGTAGGTGATGGCGATCTTGCCGCCAGGGCTGGCCGTCGTCCGCAGGACTGGCACATCCTCGGAAGGCCAGTGGAATTCCACCCGCCTTCCGGTTACCACGGTGAGGTTCGCGTAGGTCGGAGATTCCTCCGGGACGAATTTCACGATCGATGCCTTGCCGAGCGTGATCCGGCAGTCCGAGACGAGGATCGAGCCTCCGATATTGGTCTTGCGGTCGTCGCCGGAGACGTGAAGGGTTCCCGATCCAGACCCTTCCGCGTTCAGTATGCCGAACCGCGCTCTCAACCGGACGGTGCTCTGGGCCTCCGTGGCTATCGCGACGTCCCAGGTCATAGGGATCCAGTGGTCGATAGAGAAGCTGGCCTCCGCGATCAGCCGCGCGCCGCCGGCAGAGGCGTGAGTTTTCGGGATATGGAAGCCCTTCCCGTCGAAAACGAGGCTCGTCCTGATCGGCCCCGCCTCCTCCGGCGAATAGGCGGTGAGAATTCCTCCTCCGACGATATCGAGCTGCCCGGTGAAGTCGGGATCGTTGACTTCTCCGTCGACGACCAGCCGGCCCGAGCCGACCCCCGCGGTGAAGCGAACCACGGGCGTTGGGCCTGCGCCCATGTTCAGGGACGGGCTCTTGAGAATCGAGTTCAGGACCAGGATGTCGAAGCTGTCCACGTCGAATGCCGCGTGGATGCGGTCCTGGGCTATCCGACCCTGGATGGTTCCCGTGATGGGAAGGGGGTCCTGAAGGAGGGCGGAGAAGCTCAGCTGTGGATCGATCCACCCATGCAGGGAGTTGCCTGGACCTCCGTCGAAGGAGATCTCGCCTGCGATCGTGCGGAACGCGATCGCCCACCCAGGCACATCCGCGCCGGCGACCTTGATCCCGTTCAGGGACAGTTTCCCCCGCAGGCCGAGATCGAAGACGCGCGAGGTGAGCGGAATCCCTCCCGCATTCGAATAGCTTCCCTCCAGCGCGACGGCGGCGCCTATGACGTCGGCGAATACCTCGGTCTGGAACTGACCCTTGAACGCGAACGTCCCTTTCTTGAAATCGAGCGAACCTGCGCCGCCGGTGAGCCTATGAGCAAGATAGGCAGCGGAGACCGACGTCACGTCGATGCCGTCTGGCCGTGCGAGCACTCGGCCGTCCAGCGAGAGCGAATCAGATCCCAGCCTGCCCTGCCTGAGGGAAACGGACACGTCGGCGGCAGGCGCGGAGAGGGGACCTGTCACCGTGCCGGCGATTGAGAGCGTTCCCTGTATTGCGTTCACCCCGAGCCTCAGGATGGGCACGCCGCTCAGCTGAACCCCAAGGGACAGCGAACCTTTTGCCATTCCCCCTTTGACTGCATAGGACTCCCGCCCATCCGCGGAGCGCAGAAAGGCCGATCCCTGGAGGCTGAGCATGTTGATGAACTGCGGGTCGAAGATATCCCCCGGGAGAACAATGTCGGCCCGCGCGCTGCCGACGAGCGTCGAGGCCGAGTCGGTGACTGCCAGCCGGGTGATGTCGAGCACCTGGGGTGTAATCCGTCCCGCGAGCTGGACAACGGCATGGGGCGTCTGCGGGAGCGGCACGTCGTATATCGTAACGGAAGCGAAATCTGCGGACCATTCGCCTTC